>NZ_JACHFQ010000006.1:0-245694 GCF_014201975.1 Treponema ruminis
ATTTGTAACCTATAATTGGGTTCAGTACTTTATAAGGTGTAACCTTATATGGGGTTCATCCCTTAAAAAGCGTAACGTAAATGGGGGTCAGACCAAAATACTAAATACAAGGTATACATATTACTAATTATAATAAGGATTCTGTCTACCTGTAGATCCGTGAATTCTTCAAAATTCGCTCAGTAGAACACCCTTTTTTACTTTCCGACTTCATCTACCAATTCAAAACGCCATTTCTGAAGTACAGATGGGTACTTATTTTTATCTACAGGGCTCAAAAACATAGATTTCTCACGAATCCAGAGTGAATTATCATCATAGAGACGGCGATATACAACGTATTCTTCTTTAGTTTCAGAGTGATATGCAACATCTTCTACGATGTAGTATTTATTCTTAAAGTGGCGGTAGATTCCATGAATCTTTACTTCGCGTTTTTCTTCATCCATTTTAATGCTCCAAAATCCATTTAATTCCACGTGCCATACGACCTGTGGCATCTGTAAAGTGGTTTCCTTTGTTTAATTCAAAAGTAACCGGGATATTCTTCGCTTTATAAAGTTCAAAGAGGTGTTCTGTATTGTCCTGTACGGTACATAATACCTTATTTTTGGCTTTTGCTTCAGTATCTCCAAGAGAAAGGTAAATGCAGTCCGGTTTTTGAATAAAATCGTGGGATTCAGCGTATTCTGCAAAGCCTGGAAACCATAGGGAACCGGAAGCGCTGGCAATTTTAGCAAAAATATCAGTTTTATAAGCTGAATATAGGGCAAAGAGACCTGCAAGAGAATAGCCGGAAAGTGCAATATACGAAGGTTTTGTGCCTATAGAACTGCATATAGCAGGAATAATATTGTATGAAAGAAGTGAAAGATAAACATCAGCGCCACCGGAAAATGCATTGTCATTCTTGTATAGAGCAGGATTTTCCCATGGAGACATATCGTTATTCCAGTCCAGATTACCGATTGCAGCAAGTGTAAATGGCGTACAGTTAAGATTTCGGCATTCATTCCATACGGATTCACCTTCATTGCCGTAAGTATTCAGTATTACAAGTGGAGAACCTATATTTTCAGAGCCAAAAATTGATATGTTTTTGCCTTCGGTTTCAATCGATTCCATATTCTGTGAACCAACTATTCAATATTATGAATTACAGAACGTACTTTGCCGATTACACGGAAATCTTCTGTTTCGGATGATTCGTACATTGGATCATAGTGCTTGTTGTCAGAAATGATTTTTACGCCTTCACTTGTGCGCTGCAGTCGTTTTACGAATCCTTTTCCTTTGTAGATAATCGTATATATACCGTCTTCACCATCATAGCCGTTCATATCACAGATGATAATATCTCCGCTGAACAGGGTTGGCTCCATGGAGTCCCCCTTCACTCTTGATGCTGCGAATTTATCACCGTATTTTCTTAATTCTTTAGGAACTGCTATGTAATCTGTAACGGTATCTGAATCCGGCACGAACTGGCCGTGACCTGCAGAAAAGGCCTGCTCTACAACAGGAATCAGCATTACATCTTCTGATATAGTAGTTTTAAGACCTTCATTTGAAATACCGAAGAATTCTTCAGCTGTGGTACTAAAAACAGAAAGGATTCTGAGGGCTTCTTCGATGGACGGAAAACGGGATTTATAGATTCTGTTTCGCATAGACTGTAAATCCATGCCGGTTTCCTTACAGAGCCATTCCTGGGTCTTCCCCTTCTCTGCCAGTTTTGCTTTAATGCTGTTCCAAAAGTCCGTAGCTTCCATTTCTACCCTCTTCCAAAAGTATACCACACAAAAAAGATTATATAAAGAGTATTCCGAAAGATTATTTTTATTGACTTTAAACTATTCCGAATGTAATATCTAAATTATGATAACAGGATTCCCAAGTCCTGCCCAGGGCTATGAAGACAACAGATTTGAACGGAGAATTCGTTATCGGACGGCTGAATGGCATTAAAAAAGAGGTACATGTGACGGGAGCAATAATAAATGTCATTCACACGGTAAAGGAAATATGATTCTTCATTGTGACAGCAATAGCTTTTATGCTTCCTGTGAACAGATTTTTCGACCTGATTTACGCGAAAAGCCTGTTGCAGTTTTATCGAACAATGACGGAATCATTATTGCCCTTACCAAGGAAGCTAAGGCTTTAGGTATTAAGCGCGGAGATCCCTTTTTCAAAGTAAGGCATATCTGTGAATCAAATAATATCACTGTCTTTTCCAGTAACTACACGCTATACGCGGATATTTCAAGGCGAATTACTTCTATATATATGGAATATGCTCCGGATATTGAAGAGTATTCTATTGATGAATCTTTTCTTTTTTTCAACCGATGCAATTTCTCTGTTCAGGATTGGTATGAAATAGGACATGACTTGAAGCAACGGATTTATAAAGAAATCGGAATGCCCATCTGTGTGGGAGCAACTCCAACAAAAACTCTTGCAAAACTCTATAACAAAAAGGCCAAGGAACACGGCGGAGTTTTCGTCTATGAGCCATCGAAGGTAGATGAATTTTTGGCTCAAACTGACTGCGGCACAATCTGGGGAATCGGCCCTGCCCGAGCCCGTACGCTTCTTTCACATGGTATCAAAAACGCATTGCAGTTAAAGGATATGCCCTTATTCGATGCCAAAAAACTTCTCACGATTCAAGGATTTGCGACGGTCCAGGAGCTGAACGGGATTTCCTGCATTGATAAAGTTATCCGTGAGAAGAAGGATGTGATAACATCCAGCCGCCAGTTCTCCAAAAAGGTTTATGACATGAAGACGCTGGAATGTGCTCTGGTTCAGTACACGGAACTTGCTGTAGAACGACTTCGTTCACAGAAAAGTGAATGCGGGGCTGTTTCCATTTATATTTCTACCTGCAATTACTACGCAGAAAATCCTGACGAACAGTATTCCAACGGAGCAATTATATTGAGCTGACAAGGATGACCAGCTACACGCCGGACATAGTGATGGCGGCTAAGGCTGCCCTCCCACAAAAATAATTTTCAATCTATCGCTGTCAATTGAAGTTATGTAATTGGCAAAACTTATTTTTTTTCTTGTATAACTCAATTCATACAAAATTTACTTGACAACTACATCGCTTGCTTGTATATTATAATTCAAGAAGTGCTTGAATAACGTAATATATCCAATTTTGACAATTCAGGCACTTACCTTTACGGAGGAATTATATGTCATATACAAAGCATTTTTATGTTGAACGTGCTTTACAAAATTTTTCTTTAACAGAAGGAACAATTGCAAACCTCATCATTTCTTTTGCAGCTTTTGCGGCCAAGAAAAACAAACTTGCCTCTTCAGTTACCGTTACAGAAGCTCTTTTAGGGAACGGCATTCCTGCCGCAATAAAGGAATTCATCAAAAATGAAGGAGCCAAATGGAAAAACAGCAGCCTTTCAACATTCGAAAAAGTCTCTGCAGAAGACATAAAGTCTTACATAATTGATACAATCGAAACTGAAAATAACAAATTCGGACATAAGGATTTTGTTCTCACAATTCCTTCTTCCCTCAACGATTTGTGTGCAAACATTCTTGATATTAAAAAAGATGATTCAGTGATTGATCTTGGGGCAGGATTCGCTTCTTTCCTTATTCATGTCGCAAAAAATTATCCATGCAAAAATCTTGTGGGAATTGAAATCAGCAGAAAAACCTGGCTTTACGGAAATATGCTCTCATATCTTGAAAGTGTGGCACCGGAGATTAAACTTGGAGATGTCCTTACCCTCGATGAAACAAAAAAATATGACAAGATTCTTGCTTTCCCGGAACTTGCTTCTAATATGACAATTTCTTTTGTCGAAAAGATTTTGAAGCTTCTTTCGGACAATGGTCGCGCAGTTGTTTTTCTGACACAGGGTTTTTTGGTCAATGAGGGGCTTGGTTTTAAAGAAGAAAGAAAGAATCTTATTGAAGGTGGATTTGTTGAATCTGTTATAGAACTTCCTTCCGGAGTTTTGCAGCCATACACCAGTATAAATACTGTTCTGCTAGTTTTGTCAAAGGGTAATGATAAATCTAGAATTGTCGATGCATCTGACTTTTATGAAAACACAAGACGAGGAACAAGTACGCTGACTGTTGAATCTGCAAAGTCAATTTATAAAATGCTGACCGAAGAGAGTAAAAAATCACGCGTCATCAAAAATGAGGCAATCAAAGAGAAAGACTATAATCTTGCCTCGCGAACATATTTTCTCGAAGAAAAAATCATCTTGAGCGGTGTTGAGCAATATGAAAAACTTTCAGATCTTGTAGAGACAAAAATCATGCGCGGAGCTCAGATAAAGGCTTCTGAACTTGAAGAACTCGGGAGTGACGAGGACACGGGAATTTATTACGCATTTGCAAAAGATATAAAAGATAATCGTCTGGTCAGCGGATTAAAACCTCTTAAAAAACTTGAGGCAAAACTTGAGGCAATCACACTAAAAAACAACGATATCCTTCTTGTAATGGCTATGACCGAAACGCTCAAAGCTGCTTGTGTTGATAAACTCGAAGGACGAAAAATTATTCCTGCGAGCAATATCTACATAATCCGTCTGAACAAAGAGAAAATCCTGCCTCTGTATTTCAAAATGCTTTTGGAAACATCTCAGGCCACACAACTTTTCAATGCGTTTGGTGGAGGCGGACCACTCAGGGCAATCAGTGTAGATTTTCTGAACAAACTTCAGATTCCACTACCCCCTCTTGAACTTCAGAAAGAGCTGGTTCAAAGGTATCAGAAAATAGAGGATGAGAGCGAGATTTTAAGACAACGGCTCGCAGCTCTGGCAAGGGAAAAAGGTGAAGTTTTAGCTTCTCTCTTTTAATCTGTAAAAATCAAAAAAACGTCGATTTTTCTCTCAATGTTTTTTGCACTGGCATACGGCAGGGCTGGGAGAGTCGTCGTCTCTTCAGAAAAATACTGCCCTACCCCGGCAGTTTAAGGAGGATGTTATGGAAATGAAAGCGGTTAGAAACACTTATTCAGAGTTCATGGAATTTGATTTACAAGATGTAGTTTCTGCAAATGTAAAACGATGTGTTGCCGAATCAGGATTAACAGCACAGGAACTTTGTTACCGTACAAATCTTTCGATTGCCACAATTAACCGGCTCAAAGCAGGCGAACATCTATCAATACGGGGAATCTGTGCTTTGGCAGAAGCGTTAGGCAAAAACTGGCGGGAATTCTTTAATTGAGGGGCTGAACTTTTTCCCCTTCCCGCCTGCGTTGTTCAAAATATTTATATAACAAAGAATTTTTATCTTTGTATGATTTTTTCACATATTCTTTCATAACATTCAAAACATCATCTGGAAGATCTGACGTCCCTCCAAAAATATCGACCGATAAAACTTCTGCTTCTTCGCTGAAAAAAATCCATTCGGGCTGTTCTTCATTCAATTCATCATTCGTATTACACTGGACTTCTATGTACTGCATCAGCCCGAATTCAGCCGTAACATAATACTGAACATTCACAATATTCACAGGTAAGCCTGTCTCATATTTCATAAGGCGAAGATGTTTCTGTTTTTCCGTTTTCTTTGTCATAATGATTTTTCCATGTTGTTTCTATCTGGAATTTTTGCTGGCGCCACCATATAAAATAATATCCGGTATGGATCCTATTTCGGCCTTTAGTTCAGTATCTGATATTCCGTCGGGATTTCTCGAGAAGTCCGTTACCATAACAACCGGCAGCTTCAGTTCACGTGCGAGGGCTTTCAATGTATTCAGGTTCCTTTGCATCGTCAGTGATGTATCGGGCTGATTTTTCATTTCCCAAACATTCTATCACTGTGCATTGATTGTTTTATTCATGCTTCCTTTTAATCTCCCCGGCATCTTCAAGCCTTTTGATTACATGTCCCAGCCTTTGCTGCGCTTCCAGAATTTTCTGTCTGTTATACGGTTCAGTCTCATCATCTAATTTCATTTTTAAAAAATATCTAGCTCGTTCAGACATATTCTTGAGAAATGCATTCCTTATTTTTGCGCGTGCATCTTTAAAGGCAAGACAAAGATCTTCCGTACTGACTTCGCGCAAAATTTTTTGAATGGCACTGTCTGAATATTCAAAAATCAAAGCAAGCGGATGACTGCTGCAATCTGCATCAGCTTCTGGATAAAGAAAATCATTTCCATCGTTTATGATAATGCTGTGCGGGCAGTTTATTTGTGTGAGAATGTAATGCATTTCAGGACTTGTAAAAAATTCATCCTGCCATTTATTTCCGAGAAAACTTGCAAGGTGATATAAAATCGTCTTTTCGTGACAGCCTTCCAAAATGCCAGTACAACCTGCTGCAATCATCTGGTGGCAGAGGATGGAAAGTTTTGAACCGCCACTTGCTGTTACAAGGTTTTTAAAAGTCACAGACAAGTCAGCCTTATCCTCCTCTGTGAAATCCAAAACCATCCGCATAAAATTCATCAAAAACCATTCGTCACGCTTATCAACTTCACCGACCAAATCATCAATACCTTCTTCAAGCGCAAGAATTCCTTCCCTGCGGGATTTTCTTGCAAGAATACACAAAAGCGGCGGAATCCTGAAAATACGGTGTTTCTGGGCGCGGGTCAAAAATCTGAATGAGGGAATGTTTTCAAATGTAAGCATTGTTTTCTCCGAAGAATCGCTAAACTGTTTTATATCGCCATTACTGTTGATATTGTCTTCATAATCGTTGGTGTCCATTTCGGTAATCTCACCGTTTTCAATTAAAGCGTGTAGTTCCTGAAGCATCTTCTGACGGGCAGATTCAATCGCTTTTTCATCAACTGCTTCCAGCTTACTCATCTGATCCTGCATTAACTGGGCGGCGCGGCTGGACATAACTCCGAAAAACTTTCCTTTCATTATTCCGTCTGTATTCTGCAGCGCAAGCTCAACCGTTTCACTGTCAATATTGCGCAGAACTTTCTGAACCGACCGTGCACTAAGACTCAAAAAAATATCAAAATCCATAAATCTGCCTCCTTTCTGTTTCAGTATATTATGGAAAGTGTAGCATGGGAGAATATCATTTAGTGAGATTGCAGAGAAAAAAATGGAGTCTAAATTTATGTTAAAATCTGATTAAGTATGATATAATTGATTTGAAGGTTTGATATGTCTGATGCCCTTGCATATGTAGAAGAACAGGTTAGAACATTCTCTTTAGCAGAACAAATTCATTTGCTCAATTTTGTAGCAAATAATATTAATAAAAAAAACTTCTATTTTAAGTAATGAGTATTCTGAAGAAGAATCTTTACAAAAACTTAGAGAATCAAGCCTTGCAACTGTATGGGAGAGTGTAAAGAATGACACGTGGTGATGTTTATATGCTTGATTTTGGCAGCAGGAGATTAAGGGAAAAATATGAATAATCAATCAAAAAAAGAAAATCAGGAGCAAAAGGCTTTAGAGCGCTGTGAAGCTTTGGCAGAATTAGTCTTAGGTGTAAAAGATAAATATAAAAATGCTACAGATAATCAAAAAGCATTTATTGAAACGACTATTGGTGCAGCTTTATGGTATCTACCAGAATTAGAAAATTCTTTCACCGGATATATATCTATAAATTGCTTAAAGACTTTTAAAGACGGGAAACCTAAAATAAGTGAAGAACACTTATTTCCACGAAAAATATCAGCTAGAGAATTATTAAAAGAAAAAGAAATCAATGGAAATAAAGTGTTCTCATTATATAAAGAGAAATTCTGTAAATTATGCTTCGTAACGTCGGAAGAAAACAAGCAGGCAAAAACACATCAAAAACCGGAAAACTTTGAGCCACATGATTTAATAAAAATCTATAATATGGCAAACATTTCTCTAATAAAAATAACTAAAGAAGAATACAATCAATTAAAAAAGAAAAACAAAGATATTCTGAATGAATTATTAAATAGACTTCCTATAAAAGAAATTTTATTATAATTTTAATCTCTCTTACAAAGCAGACAGTTCAACCGCAAAAATTGAGTTCGGCACAGTTCTATCTGCTCTGAAATGAAGTTTTCCATTGATTCTATTTTTGGAGCAGAATGTATGTATGCTTCAAATTCTTCCTCAGCCCTGCACTTCTCGATTGCCTCTGCAAGCAATTCAGGAAACGGACGTACTATAATAGAAGAATCTTTTCTTTTTTTTCTACGAAGTGATTTTTGCAGATATATCTGGGAAACATAGAAATCACTTCCGACAGAAGATATTGGTTCAATTTCCATGAAAGAAGTTTACCTGGGGAAAATATCATTTAGTGAGATTGAAAAAAAAATTTTGTTATCACTAAATGATATTTCTGTCTGCTATCATCTGTGTATCTTGAAAGTTACGGAGACAGGAACATGAAATACAAAGATGACGAATACGACAAAAAAGCGAATATCTTCATCAAAAGACTTTCTTCTCTAGCGGACGACATTTTGAGCCATAAACCAGACGAATCGCTGATGGAAGAGGTAAAATCGCTTAAGAAACTGTTTGATTCCTTTGCAATCATCAACAAATTTACCAGCATCCTTATTATCGACTGTTACTTTGAAATCAAAATCAGTCTGATGAAGTGGGAGAGCTTTGCTGACAAAACCTCAAAACTTGCCGTTGAGTTCAAAACGCTTTTGGAGCAGATGTATGAAGTCATGGAAGACCTGTATCATTATGAATATTTTGGTTTCTTTTCCACGACTATACTTCCCAAAAGCCTGCCCGGATTTCCCCTTCCCTGCTCTGTTTCCTGCGGCTGCGCAACTTTCTGGTCGAGAGAACCATATCTTACAGAAGACGGCAAAGTAGCTTATGAAAATGTGATTCGTTTTAAAAATCCAGGCGACGGGAAATACATTTGCTTAACAATCAGTGACAAGCCGCGCCTCTTGGAAAAACGCGAAAAATGCAATCTCACCGACGAGCAGCTTGATGTTCTGAAAATCTTTGTCATAAAAAACAAAGAAATCCTGATTCTTCACAGCCTGGACTATATCGTTCTTGATTCGGGAGATTTGTTTGCTGCCTTGAACTTTAAGAACAGTTCTGAACAACAAAAGTCGACATACCGCATCGCTTATACCTGCAATATTTATCAGGACTCAGAAAAGATTCCGTCTGGGAAGTTATTTGTTGATATGAACAACATGAGTTTTGAAGAAGCAGTAAAACTTCATAAAGAAACTATGGATGAATTGAACGCGAATCTTCAAGCAGGAGATGAATCTGTCGAAAACAATTTTCATGATACTTCTTATGAGCTGACAAGCCTTGAGATAGCAAGACCTCAATAATCGGAATTTTTTTATTCTTTTTCCGCAATCAGTCTGTCTAAATCTGCAAAAGCATTTTCGATGGCTTCCGAATGGTACATCTCATACATGCTTATGACATAATCCGTAAGTTTTAAGTCATCGAGTTGCTTTAAGATTTTATCGGCGGTAGTATTTTTGTAGGCAGCGTACTGTTCAAGGAGAAAGGTGAAAAATTCAATTTCTTTTGACATTTAATCTCTCCTTATATAGAGGGAATTCCGTGGATTTCCTGTGATTTGCTCGGATTCCCACATATCAAAAATCCCCAGAGGGCTGAATTCCCACATTTCAAGTTCAGGATTGCAAAGCATCTGGTAAGTTTTTGAAAATAGAAATTTTCTAAGGGCTTCCATAATGCTGTAACCGTATTTGTTGCTGATTTCGAGTGCAACGGATTTATCAAAATACTTTCCTGAAAAATCTCCCCACTATCACTAAATGACACACTCAGAACGTAAAATAAAATAAATCTACCGACGAAACAGGAGGCCAGTTATGAGCAATATCCCATGGAAAACATTCACAACAGAAAAAGATGGAGTAAAACTTGAAGTAACCTGGTGGTCGCATGATTTTACGGCAAAATACAAGGTGGGCAATATTACCTTGCGCTACGGTCTGCACATTATGGCAATGTGTCCGAAGAAATACAGTGAAGAATGGTTGAGAAATGATTTTGAGAAAAAAGGGCTGTACGCAAGTTTTAAGGAAGCCGGAGAAATCATTTCCAATCAGTCAGTTTTCTTTGAGGCAGCAAAAGCAAAGTTTGCAATCACAAAGAAAGAAACTTTGGAGTATTATCATATTTGCAAATCAATCGCAGATGATATAACTGTTATAAATGAAGATGCAAGAACGATTATTATAGAATACCTTGAGAGCTTATGGGAAAATTGCGACACCCCAGTTCTTTACGCCTGGAAGATTTATGTTCCCGACAGTGATGATTTTTACACCAAAGAGCAGGAAAAATTTGAAGATGAACTCCGCCACGGTCATTTTGATTTTGAGAAGATTCCAGGAAAGAGCGACCATACAAAGTGCATCTATTTTCTTCCGAATATCACAAAAGAAGATTCAGAAGAAATGGCCGGACATTTTCATAATGTCTACAGCTATCGGGCTTATCAGGAAAAACTTTCCGACGAAGAACGCCAGAAAGAACTTGATGATTTTCTGATGTCAAAGAATCTCAAAAACGAGTTTCCGCTTTCAATCGCTAAGCTTTCTGAAAATTTCTTCAAAAGATATCCGTACAGACACCCGGAAATGAAAATGTCCGAAATAAAAGTCTACACAAGAAATGGCACAAATCACACCGGCCGGGAACGCTGGCTTTACAGGGCCCGAATGTATCATCACCCACAACCCTGGGAAGTGGAAGATGGCTTCAGAAATAAGTACTATGAGAACTGGAAAAAGGAACTGTGAGTTTCTTACTTAACTATCACTAAATGATATCTTCCCATTGTACACTTAGCTTATAAACATGGAGAAAATTATGACTTTACACGAAAATTCATCTATTTTATCTACGATTATCGCGGTTTCAGAAAAACTTGAAGCCTCAAAACTTGATAAGTCCGTGATGGATGAAGTCCGCCCGGAGATTCAGGATATCGCTTCATATCTTGATTGTGATGAACTTGCCGCAATCTTTTTTGTTGTTATTTTTGTTCTGCAGAATCAGCGGCAGACCTCGGTGAATTTACATGCCATCGCGGGATTTTTGGATTATTCGTTTCTGCATATCCTTGAATTTCGAAAAGAAATCGATGTGCTTGAAAAGAAAAATCTGATTTACATGGACGACCTCCGCAATATCAGTCATCATCCTGAAAATAACGGGTACAAAATCACCGGAACGGTTATGAACAATGTTATTGACGGCGAGCCGATTGTCTTTTTTGAGGAAAACGAGGAGACAACTGAAAGCGTTTTGAGTGAACTGCATGATGTTCAGCAAGGTTTTTGTGAACGAAAAATGAGTTTTACTGAATTTAAGCGACAGATTTGCAATCTTGAGCGGAAATACGCTGAAAAAGAATTCTTAAAAAATATCAATAAGCTTTTTCCAGATGATTTTGACAGCCGTTCGATTCTTTACAGTCTTTGTTTTGACACCGTGATCAGCGAAAATGATCCAGATAATGATGACGACAGGAGAAATCGGCTCGACTACGCAATTCTTCGAATAATCAATCCTCAAAAAAAATATGTGCGTCGTGCAAGTCTGTTTGAAGATTCAGATATTTTAATTAAAAACAAACTGTCAGAGCTGATTTATGAGACAAGTGATGAATATTTCAGAGGAAAACCTAGACTAAAAATCACGCTTAAACTTACTGCCGACGGAATAAGACAGATTTTCGGAAGCGAGGCGGAACTTTACATTAAGGAAGACATGCTTCTAAATGAGACAGATAAAACATTGAATGCTCTTCATGAATTCGGCTATGTGTATGAGGATGAGGATATTTCTAAATATAAAAAAAGAAGTAATCTCAGAAAAATTGAGCAGAAGCATCAGAATCTTCCGTTTTTCAAAAGGATAACGAAAGCCGTTCATGATGAAGACAACCGGTTTTTCCTTTATGACTGTACGAAAGATTTTCTTTTGGGCGGAAAATCTTCAATTGCTTCAACTCTCAATGATTTGTATGGCCACAGTGAACAATATTTCACAGAAATGCGCTCGCTGCTTGATGAAACACACCCTCTTGTTAAAAAGAATTTCATTGAAATCGAAAAGAATGAAGTCATTGAAAACTCACGAGTCACGGTTTCCGATAAGACAGTCGAACTCCTTTACGGCAAGAATGCTGATATCTACATGAAAACAGGCAGCGCAAAGAATGTGATTGACAGCAGAAAAATCAATGAAAAGCATCTCTTCTATTCTGAGCCGGTTCAAAAGCAGATAGACATGCTCTCTGAAAGTCTGGTTCAGAAAAATCTTGAAGCAATGCAAAGCCGTCTTGAAGAAAAAGGACTTCCAAAAGGAATAGCCGTAATCTTGTACGGTGCGCCGGGAACAGGAAAGACAGAAACCGCATACCAGCTTGCCCGCCAGACCAAGCGAAAAATCTTACATGTTGATATTGCCGACTCAAAATCAATGTGGTTCGGCGAAAGCGAAAAGAAAATCAAGAAGATTTTCACGGATTACAGAATGCTCTGCAAAAGCTGCAGGAGACATCGCGAGAATACTCCGATTCTGCTCTTTAACGAGGCCGATGCCCTCATTTCAAAACGCCGTGATGTCTCAAGCGGGAGTGTCGCCCAGACTGAAAATGCCATGCAGAACATCCTCCTTGAAGAAATGGAAAAGCTTGAGGGAATCATGATTGCAACGACAAACCTGTGTGAGAACATGGACAAGGCTTTCGAGCGCCGCTTTCTTTTCAAAGTGAAGTACGAGAAGCCGAGCCTTGAAGCCAGAACGAAGATCTGGAAAAGCAAAATGAAGGCTTTATCCGAAGAAGACGCAGAAAAACTTGCCGGGAAATATGATTTTTCAGGCGGTGAAATCGACAACATAGTGCGAAAATGTGAGATGAACGAAATCATAAAGGGAAAAATGCCGTCATACGAAGAACTTGTCGAACTATGCGAAACTGAACGACTGGAAAAAGTCGAAGAGCGCCATATGGGATTCTGTGCGTAAGGAAAAAGGGCATAAAACGAATTGCGAGAATAAAAAAAATCTATCTTGTCATAATTGTAAAATGAATTTTATAATAGCATCAGGTAGAATTTAGGAGGCCAACTATGGGTTTTGCACAACCGATTTCAATAAGGACTGCTGTAGAGAAAATAAATAAAGACTATTTTTTACCAGCCATCCAGCGAGAATTTGTCTGGACAACAGAGAAGATAGAGTTATTGTTTGATTCAATAATGCGTGGTTATCCAATAAGTTCTTTCCTCTTTTGGGAAGTAAATGAAAACAATATTCCTAAATTTCAGTTTTACGAATTCATTCGGAACTTTCATGAAAAAAATAATCGCCATAATGAAAAGGCAAATCTTATTGGGGAAAAATCAATAACGGCTATTCTTGATGAATGGATAATGGAGACTTATCCAAATGAATCTGACAGAAAATTGTACATGCAGAGGAATTATATTCCTGATTGCGGACTAGCAATCACTAATTTTAAAGAGTTTATTGAAAAACGTAAAGATTTGATACGAAATGCAATAAAAGAAAAGCTATAAGCCACACTTAGAGGTTTCTTCATGCTAAACATAATCTTCGGTGAATACGAAAACACAATTTACAATACCTCAGTCTTTTTCAAGAATGTCTATGAAGGTGAATGGCTTTTGGAAGAGCAGACAAAGCAAATGATTCTTGACATCGACAATTCCAAAGTCATTTCTGAGGGAGCAATTGAGAGTCCTGTTCTCGGTATAATTCCTCCGACATCGCTTTCCGGCGGTGTGAAGACTTTGATTCTGATTGACCATATCAGCGACAAAATCTTCAATGCATCAAATTGCGGCGATAATTGTGCTTCGTGGCTCTTGAAGATTGCGGCAAAAAAAGATGTAACTGTGAATCTCAGGCATGTAATGGACTTTGGTGACGGTGAATTTGAAATTAAAATCCTGAACAAAGACAAAATCGTGCATTCAATGACGGAACTGCTTTCCGAAGTCGGGGGCTGTTTATGAAAGGTTCATTCACACTTTCAGTCCAAAATAACCGTGTAAAATATGAATTCACGATTCGCCGAAACATCACGATTATTCAGGGAAACAGCGCGACTGGAAAAACAACGCTAATTGATTTAATCCGTGAATTTCAGCAGAACGGAGCCGATAGCGGTATAAATCTTTCCTGCGAAAAAAAATGTGTCGTTCTTGAAGGTAATGACTGGGAAAAAACCCTTTCCCTGTATGATGAATGTATTGTCTTTGTTGATGAGGGGAACCGCTTTATCGCTTCTACTGATTTCGCAAGGCAGATAAAAGGTTCAAACAATTATTATGTACTCGTAACCCGCGAGGGACTTGAAAATCTTCCGTATAGCGTGGAAGAAATCTACGGAATTCATACCTCGGGGAAATACGCAGGACTAAAGCAGGTTTATCACGAGTTTTATCATATTTACTCAGTTCCGAATGATTATTCTGCAAAAAATGTTCAAAAGATTTTAACAGAAGACTCGAACGCGGGTTTTGAATTCTTTTCGGAAGTATCACGAGGAAAAATTGAGTGTGAGTCAGCAGGCGGAAAATCAAATATTTTCCAAAAACTAAATGAAACATCAGATACGGTTCTGGTGATTGCAGATGGAGCGGCTTTTGGCTCCCAAATAAATATGGTCATGCAGCTTGTTCAACGGAAGAAAAACTGCATTTTGTTTTTGCCAGAATCTTTTGAATACCTTATTTTACAGGCAGAACTTTTTAAGGATTCTGAAATTGCAAAAATCTTAGGAAATCCGTCTGATTTTATCGAAAGCAAGAATTTTTTCAGCTGGGAACAGTTTTTCACCTCTGTTCTGATTGAAAAATCTTCAGCAACGCATTTAAAATACGCAAAGAAAAAACTGAATTCAAATTATTTGTCAGATACAGTAAAGACAAAAATATTAAATTCGCCAGCTATGAAAGAAATTTCTTCCATTCTCACTAAATGATATTCTCCCCTGCTACACTTACCTCAAGATTAAAGGGGGCAAACTTATGGAAAAGACCGTACGCAGACTGGAAGCGAGCGGGGAGATTGTTGTCTTTGAAGATGCTGAAGATACTCTATCAAAACAATAGCAAATTCCAAATTCTCATGTTATACTTTCCTCATGAAGAATCAGGACGACACCCGTCAGTCAGGGAAAGAGATTTTCCGGCTCTTTCAGCTGGACGCGCTTTTTCAGGAAGAAAAGTATTATAATATAGAAGAACTTTGCAAGCGGCTTGAAGTTTCTTCCGCCACTCTGAACAGGGATTTACGCCATCTTCGTGACAGTTACCGTGCGCCCCTTGAGTTTTCACGGGAAAACGGGGGCTATCACTACACAAGCCGCCTTTACAAACTGGCTTCCGTTTTCGTCCCCGAAGAGGAAATGCCCGCCTATTCAATGGTGCAGAAACTTTTCGAGATGTTCCAAAACACTCCGCTTTACCGTCCGCTCTTGAATATCTGCGAGACTTTTGAATCTCCTGTAAAATCTGAAGTCGTTGATGTGAACCAGATGAATTTCAAAAATTCACATCTTGAGGAAAAGCCGTGGTTTGAAACTCGAATCATCATGGCACGAAGGGACGTTGACTTTGTTGATGAACAGGACTGGGACATAATCTTAAAGGCTCTCAAAGAAAATCTTGCACTTGAATTCGACTATGAGACCGTTTCCACAAACAAAAAATCTTTCGGAAGAATCATCGAACCCTGGCAGCTGATTTTTGACCGCGAGCAGTGGTATCTAACCGGAAACATGACGACAAAGGACAATCCGGACAAAAAAGAAAGGCGCACAATAGTCATTCCGAAGATGAAAAACATCCGCCTTACCAAAAATCATTTTACGCTTCCCTCAGAAAAAGAATGGCAGCTGAGCAAATACACTGTAGGCCGTTTTGGCGCTCTGGTAGATACATTAAAAGAGCCGGAAACTTATAAATTCATTTTCCAGGGCTCGGCATTGTATTTTTCACACGCGCCATTCTCAGAAGACCAGAAAATTGAAGCCTACACCGGTGAACTTCCTCACAAAGAAGGAGCCATTCTCGTTTCCTTTTCAAGCAATCAGCCCCATGCAATCATGCGGGATTTCTTTTCTTACGGTGCAGACATAATTCCTCTTGAACCGGAAGATTTCGTACAATCATGGAAAGAAAAAGTCCGACACATGGCGGAATATCTTTAGGTTTCTTCCAAAACTGATTATTCAGGAATATAATTCCAATTCGCTTTGTGATTAGAGAAAGCTATAAAATCTTTAATCTGTGTTCCAAAGCCATAACTGTTGATATTGTCGCCCCAGCCTCTAGTGTCCATGACGGTAATTGATTCTCCGAAGCATTTTCCGAGACCGTCTATGACACAGTTTTTAAGTTCTTCGAAACAGTGGGAATTATCCTTGTCATAGCATTGAACCGAAGTCTTTTCGCCGTAAAAACGAATCCTGACAGCTCCGCGTTTCATTACTTCAAGAAGAAAATCAGTCCTCTGCGGAGACTGTTCGGAACATGTTTTGGCATCAGCCGGAAAACCGTGCTCAATGCATAGTCTTTCTTTTTCTTCCTGCGTGAATCCCAATTTCTCAGGATTTTGCAGAAAGAATTCAACATGTGTGGTTTTTAATTCATAGAATGTACCATTTTTGTACCACATTCCGGTTGTTCCAAAATATGATCCCATAAGCATTTCTCCCCTATTTATCAATCTCTCCAATACCAGACCTTAGAGTACAATTCAGCACAAATACGAAAATCTCTTCCTGCAATATACTCGCCTCTGAAATAGTCGAAAAGTGCCCGGCATGCGCAATCATCGTAAATGACCTCTTTACCTAAAGAAAATGCTATTTGTTTCGCGAAAGGCAATTCCTGACGCATCGCGACAAAAGTGACTTTCGGGGAATCCATTGTTTTACCCTCATATTTCATCCCAATCATTCGCCGGTTTCCTTTCTTATCAATAACGAAAAAATCAGAATCTTTCATGCGGCTAATTATTTCGTCTTTTGTCTGACAGAATGAGATTGTTTTTGGCCAATAAAATGTATTGAAATTTCTCTGAAGCATTTTATTCCCCTTTAACCGTGATACAGTGTAACATGGGAGAATATCATTTAGTGAGATTAAGATGAGCATTTTGACTTTGTATATATAGTATTTGTTTTACCGTTAATTAAGCGAGGAATTTTTCCATATTCAGCTATTTGTTGTTTTGCTGCAGAAAAGTTTTCATTCCATGAAAAATAAAACTACATTTATAAAAAGTTTCCTTACATAACTGTTTCCGGTTCCATACATAAGTAAATCTTATGCTGAATATTTAGAATTAATGAGAGCCTTTACTTTATTATATAATTTAAAGTAATGAAGCGTATAAAGAAAGAATCTACGACCAGAAACTAAAGGTTGTGTCAATTGAAATTGTCCGATTTTTTCTCCACTCTATAGCCACCAACAAGAGGCTGTTTTTTTGGATTATCTGCCAGACGGCCAGCCTTCTGGACTTCTACCTATCGAAAATAAAGCCTATAAACAGAAAGACGTTTATAGGCTTCAAAGAATTACAACAATTTCTGAAATTTTGCTTCAAATTGGTTTTTCGTTGCAATATGATTTGAATTAAAAAATGGTAATGCAACAAGCCTATATTGTTCAAATTCAGAGATTACAATTTTTTCAACACCATATTTCTCTGCAATCTGATTTAAGAATGTATTTTTCCATGCATCCTTTTCAAATAATTGTTCACCCTTAGGTTCAATAAATACTTGTAAGAAATGAGCAGTCTCTTTTGATTTTAGGAACAATATAAAATCTGGCTCAAATCCTTGTCCATGATCAAAGTCATAGATTTTAAATATTTCCTCATTTCTCAGAAGCTTAATTTCTGAATAATTTTGATTTAAATTTCCTAAATTGTTTTCTATGTATGAAATTAAAGCTCGTTCCTCAGATGTTCCCCAGAAACCTTCATTTGCATACCAATCCAATTTTTGTAATTTTTCTTCAAGTGCAAGATTTTTATTTTTATCATCCTCATTATCCATATTTATCATTCGAGATTGATTTCTTTTTTCTTCTGGAAAACATTCTATTAAAGGCTTTAGAGTAAATTCTGAACCTTTATATGGAACATCATATGTTTCTAGTTCTGCACCCAACCACTCAAAGAAGCCAACCAAACAATTCAGTTTCTCTTCATTGGATAAACCACTCTCAAAGGTCACCCGCGAATCGCATACTATTTGAATTTCTTTTTCTTTTATTTTTTGTAAGAATTCATCAATTGATTTTACGTCTTGTTTTTCTTTAAGAGTCTCAAATCTGAAATATGAATTGGTTCTTAAATTCAAAATATGTAGAGCTTTAAAAACAATATGCTTTTCTTCTAGGAAATCAGCAAACTTTTTATATAAAGTATGTTTTTCTGGTGTCTCAGCAACACTAAGAACTTCATCATCAACATTTTTCTCAAAATGAAGTTGAATTAACTTGCTATATAAACCCGAATCTTTTACTTCATATACAAAAGCTTTTGAAGAGTTTAATATATCATCCAATGTTGTAAGTTTTCTTTCTGGATTTTCTATTTGTTCATTAGCAAATAACATCATTCCATTGACATATTGCTCAAACTCTTTCTTGAATGAGAATTTTTTTTCGATTCTCTTATCATTTACCAGACCTTTATTTCTTAATTCACGCTTTAATTCATCAATGTAACGTTCATCTGCATCACTATGGAAATTAAATTCTTCAAGACAGTGCAATTCATGCTCTGTATTATTATCAAACTTTCTCTTATTTTTTTGTAAATTATTATAATCAAAAGGATAATAACGAATACCTCGACCTATTAACTGAACCTCTGAAGTTGTTGAAGAACCGGAAATTCTTTTTCCGGATTTCTTATCATGTCCTTCATCACGACCTTCATATAGACGAACAATATCATATAGGTTTAGAACATCCCATCCCTCTGTCAATCTTTGGACAGTAAATATTGCCCTTATATGATTTCTAGGATCTTCCAAGCTATTTAATAACCTATCTGTTTCCGAATCTGTTTTTTCTTTCTGAGTAGTATTTGTTTTTGAGTTAGTAATCAAGCAATTTCTTTCATCAAATTCTCTTTGTAAGAAAGCAATTATATCAATGAATGAAATGCTTTTATCATGAATATATTTATTTATCTTAGTGATATGAATCAATTTATTTTGATAACTTTGACTCTGAGATTCATCAACTTTTAGATTATTTAAGAAAGAAAAATCTTCTGGTTTTAAATTCTTTATTAATTGATTAAACTCCTCAAAGTCCTTTTTAGAAGCATCAATAAGTTTACTTCGGAAAAGTATTACGGGTTTAAAATTTGGAATATTATAATCCAATGCAATTTGACTTCTATACCAATTAAATAAAAGCGCTTGTAATATTCTTTGCTTTTTATTTCCATCCGAAGGAATCAAACCTATCTCTTTTGTGTAGCCAGCACGTACAAAGTCAGGAAGATCAAATTTATAAATCGTTAATGGTTTATATTTTGCTTGTATAGCTTCTTCTTTAGGAATTGTGGCAGTAAATTCTAATAAAACGTTTTGATTATTTTCAACTTTGTATTCTTTATCCAGAAGATGATAAATAACAGTTTTTTCCCATGATTTTTCAACATCCTCATCTTTTGCACCATCTTTTAATTCTCCAATAAATGATAAATCTTCGAAATCATTTCCTTTTGAAGTAGATGAGTTTAAATGATGCGCTTCATCAGCAATCAATACAATATCTTTTTTCATTAAGTCACTTAATAAGACTTCATTTTCTTTCTCGTTGTAGACTGAATTATGAAGCTTATGAATTGTTGTAAATTTAATTTGAATATCATCAGAAAAATTAGAAAACTGCTCAACCTCTTTTATTTTTATAGGAATACCATCAATTTCTATATTTTCAGCAAACAAATATTTATTATGGTTTACTTCCAAAAAATTACTTTGTGTCTTACCGACAATTGCATTTTGATTAACAAAAAAAATAAATTTGTTTATACCCTTCTCATGATAATAATACAGAATAAGAGCGGCCATTAATAATGTTTTTCCCGTTCCCGTAGCCATATTAAACATCAAATGATTTGGAGTGTTAATTTTTTTTGCTTCTCTAGCTTTTTCATTTAAAATAAAGTTCTCAAAGGCTTCTTTCTGCCATTCAAAGAACTCATATTTAAGATTATTCTTTATATAGTCAGGAACATCAGGAATCGGTATAAGACCAGATTTCTTTACATTCTCATACTGTTCATAAAGAGACTTTTGTTCTTCTAGTTCCATTTATTTGACCTCATAGAATGCTTTCGTTACGGCAATATCATTTTCAGTTAATTCAAATTTAGAATCTTCCATATCACATTTATTTATATACAATTGGTTCAAATCTAACATTCGAATAAACATTTCTTTTTGTTTTTCCAAAGGCAATGCAACAAACTTTTCATCAACAATAGTTTCATTTATAAATTTGTTTATATGTACATTATAATGCAAGAAATATTTCGATGAAAAATCCTTAAAGAGGGTACACAGTTCATCATAAGATTCACATTCCCCAATTTCTTCAATAGCTTCTTCATTATATTTTGCCAATTCCATATAAATACAAGAACCAGCTTCTTCTTTACTCTTCGACTTCCATTTTACAGCTTTTGAAATACCAGATTGATCACCATTAATTACATTCTGTATTCTTATGATGCTATCATTATCACCATAGTTTAACTGCTCAATACCGATATATTGTCTTCCCATCTTATGAGCTACTGCACATGTAGTTCCAGACCCTAAATGATAATCAAGAACTATATCACCTTTGTTAGTAGCCATCTCTAAAATTTGCTTTATGAGTTTTTCAGGCTTTTTTGCATTCTTTAATTTAACGGCACCTTCCTTTGCTATACCCGCCCAAGAGATATGATCCCAGAAATCCGATAACAATTCTGTTACACATTTTTCACCATCTATTTCATGAATCTTACTATCATAAAAAGCCAATGCACCACCATTAATTAAATATGTTTTTTCTCCATTTGTTTTTTCATATGTAAAAATGGTATCTCGTGTAATACGCGATTGCTCTTGCAATTCTTTCATCTTATCAGTTGGTTTATGTAAGTCTCGAATACTAACAATGCTTGATGCATGCTCAAAAGCATATTCTGCTATCATATGTTCCAACACAACTTTTGTTGAAGAACCAAATTGTGCCTTCATTTCCTTTTCTGTCTTTCCGGCTTCTTTTAAGACTTTATCTTTAATTGGGATAAACTCCCATTTTGATGTATCTTCCGAATTATGAGTTTCAAGATATTTATTGTAATTTTTATTGTATTCTGTTGGTACAAAATTTCGTTTAAAATCGAACTTCGATTTATTCTTTGTATAAAAAAGAATATATTCTGTTACATCAATCGGGCCTGGATTAACGGCCTTAAAGCCAGAAACAGAGGCCGCTTTTACAGAAATTACCTGGACTTTATTTTCTGGCTTAAATATCTGATCCATCAATACCATGATATAGCCTAACTCATGATGATCAATCTGAACAAAGATACATCCTTCATCTTTAAGCAATTCTCTTGCAATTTCAAAACGATTCTTCATAAATGTAAGCCATGCAGAATGATTGAAATTATCATTATATTGAAATTCATCACTTCCCGTATTATAGGGCGGATCAATATATATAGCTTTTACCTGATTCTCAAAATTTTTATGTAAGCAATGTAGAGCGATAAGATTATTTCCCTTTATAATCAAGTTATCTCTAATCACGCCATCTTTATCTCTTGTGAAATTTAATACTTCTTCTTTTCCATCCTTAACATAACGAACTACATTTTTAAAAGCCTTTGGAGAGAAGACTTGATCTATTTCATCACGTGCTAAAACTTCATTATAAAAAATTTCTCTCCTCTTTACCTTCTTAACTTTATTCTTATCTATTGGGCCTTCTTTATATTCTTTTGTTTTTTCATCATAAGTATAATCTACACTCAAGCCCTCTTCTGTTGATTGGCCACCTTCAAGAACGCAATCCTTATATGGAAAGTTAAGTACAACATCCCCTCTATCTTTTAGTAACTCATCCCCAAAATACAGACCAATTTCTTTACCGAGATATTTTGAATATGAATTATTTGAACTACTATAATCTAAAAACTCAAGAAATTTCTTTTGTTCGAAAATAAAACTTTTTAATATAGGTTTAAAGAAATTATCTTTTGCTACTTCATTTTTTAATAACAATTCTATAAAACTTGAATCTAAATCATCAACTAGTTTATGAACTTTTGTATAATTAATATCGCCAGATTCTGTTACTAAACGTTTGTCAGTTTTTAATAAATCCTCAATTCTAATTCGTAAACCATTAGGTGTAAGACCACTATTAGGAACTATCATATTTCTACCCCTATCTTATTTAAAAACAATTTTTCGAATATATTATCGGAAAAGTAAATCTTTATCTTGATACCCCTCTTTCGAAGTATATTTTCCTCGATAGAACATAAAACAATACTTGTACTCAAATCAGTCCAATCTAATCTAGTGCTAGTTGCCAATATGCTAATAGAACACAATGTGTTATTCGTTGATTATTTCTGCTTCCTGCTCTAACTTACAATTATTGGTCAACATGAAATCTATTACATCTGAATAATACGTTTTCTTCTCTGACAGCTTCTTTAATCTTTGCCTATCATTTTCAGTCAATAGAATCCAATTACTTCGATTTAATCTCAATGTTTCAATATCCATATTAAATGGTATGAAATTTATTCCTGTTTTAGACTTTAAGTGCTCCAAAATATAAAATCCACCAGCATCAATATCCCCATAATGCTTGAAAACACAGTTAGGATTGCATTTTGAAACAAGTTGAATAAAATCTCTCTTTATAGAATTATGAAATCCCCCAAGGTAAATTACAAGTTCATTTTGGGATTGATATTTGTGAAAATTAGTTAAATTTTCAATCGTAATAACAGTTGCTCCATTTAACTCAACAGAAATGAGAGCTCGTAATGTTTGTGTTGATAGCCCAATATCTCCATTGATTTTTGACAGGTCAATTTTCTGCCCACAATTTAATATTCCTTTGCCCTTTACCATTACATAAGTAGGCGTTTTAATTATATTGTGTTCTTCAAAAACAGTGTCCTTTTCATCATATTCACCATATTTATATAGAAGCCCCCTGATGGTAGACTCAAGAGACTCAAGTCTTTTTGAATTGTTAAATATTTTTACTGAAAGTTCTCTTATGAATATTTCGTCTTGATTAATTAAGATTGCCTTACAAGCAGAGAGCACATTCTTGTATTCTTGTATATCACCTTCAAAATACTGAATCTTTTTGTTTTCTTTTATATGTATTTTCTGTTCAAAAATATAGTTTAGCAGTGGTTTATAATCTGATTCATTTAGACTTTCATACTCCTGCCATATTTCAATTAACTGATTATTAATATCTGCTTTTGGCTGCCTATTTAAGAATGTATAAATATCAGGCATTGCTGTTTTTATAAGGGAAAAAGATTTTATTCGTCCGCTTCGGTCTGATTTATAATCAATAAAGCCTTTCGCCTTAAGTAAAGATAA
Organism: Treponema ruminis; assembly: GCF_014201975.1. NCBI lineage: Bacteria > Pseudomonadati > Spirochaetota > Spirochaetia > Treponematales > Treponemataceae > Treponema > Treponema ruminis. The sequence goes on from NZ_JACHFQ010000006.1 coordinate 23,680, forward strand.
AGTCGAGTTTATTTCCTTATATAGGGTATATTCAGAATCGTCATCATATTTTGAAAAAAGTTTTGATGTAGTTATTCTGAAGCTTTGTTCATGTACATTATCACCTGTAAAAGTTTTGCTTTTTTCATATGAGTCCAAAAGAGCATTTAAGATTTTTGATTCAATTTTATTCACCATAATATCTGAAGTCCTCTACAAAACTGATTGTATCTTCTCGCATTACAGTTAAAACAGAATCTACATTTTCTTCTATATCCTGAATCTTTGGAGAAGGAGCGACAAGAATAGTCTGAAATTGGAGCTGATTAAAGAACTTCATTACACTTGCAATTCGCTGCTCATCCATATTATTAAAGGCTTCATCTAGCATTAATAAACGAACTGAATTCTTATTCTGATAAATATTGTTTAATGAAGCAGCCATAATAACGTAAAAAGGAACCTGTGATTCTCCTCCACTATTACTTTTTGCTTTTGCAGAGAGTTTTTGAACAGTTCCATTTTTCTTTGTAATCTCAATATCATAATCAAGATAGGTTCTGTAATCAGTATATTCACGGACAGCTTGATCACTCGAATCTCCTGCTTTAATCTTTGTAAATAGTTCATCAATTTCATCTTTATACTGGCTTTCAAAATTACCAGAAAAAAGATTTGATGTTCCAAGATTATCATCTGCCATAATCATATTGTATAAATTACGTTTCTGATTATTAGGCGACAGAATAAATTTATACGTATCTTCTCCGTAATTGATATCTTTCAGAGCTTTTTTCAAATTGTCAAATTCATATTTTGCACTTTCAATGGATTCTTTCATTTTAGACAAGAATTCATTCTTAAAAATTTCCTCACATGTTTCTCTTGAAACGCGAATCGTTTCTTCTGTTCTTACTATTTCGACATTGTTTAATTTATCAAAACGTCCTTTATATTGTTCAAAACCTTCAATTCCAAGATAAAAATCTTTAGTAAAGGTTGAATTATAATTACTCTGCATTTGATAGAGACCAATGAAATTCTTCTCACCATTAAGCAATTTATTAGCTTTATTATCATAGACACTTTTTTGTCTGCTATAATTTATCTGAATTTCCTCTAGAGATTCTCGTTTCATTGCTTCCAAATATTTATTGAATGCTTCATTATAAATGGCAGCTTTATAGTCCTGATATCCTGTCAATTCAGTTATTTTATTCTCAAGTTGTTCTTCAAGTTCAGTAACCAGTTTTTCTTTGTCTTTAATATCATTGAACAAAGATCGTTCATCTCCTATCAATGTATTGTTTTTGTTTGTTAATTCATGCTCCCTTTTTTCATAATCTGAAATTTGATTCTGAAGCTCAATGATATCTTGATTTTTACTGATTTTATCAAATTCTTTCTTTTCATTTGAAAGTTGTTCATTTATAGTCTCAAGATTATTAGGAGCATCCAGATTTGCTTTTACCATATCAAAATTTACATGTATATAGGCATTATCCATTTCTGTAAGATTTTCAATCTTGCTTCGTAATGCTGGAAGCTTTTCTAATAACGTTTTTCGCTGCTGTTTTGCGTTCTTGAGTTGAACTTCTATAGCATCTTTTCCAATATATGGTTTTGAATAAATTTTGGGATCAATTTTTCTGGAAACATAGTTTTTGTACACCATGCATTCTTTTGTAATCGCAGAAGGATAATTCTCTAAGTCTTCCAATTTTTCGCAACAAATTACTTTTCCTAAAATATAATTTGCGTATCGTCTTGCGAAACGATTCTCAGTTTCTACATATGACGCTAAAGAATTCGGCTCAATTTCAATTTCTGCCGGTAATTTCCTGAAATTGATAATACCTTGGTTATAACTTTTTTTGTTCGCATTATAAATCTGCAAGGCCTGGATATAATATTCTGGTTCTACAATCAGATAAAATCTCTGAGTATTCAGATATCCTTCAATTGCATTTGTCCATTGCTTATCGGTAATTGAAAGAAGCTCAGAAAATATATATACAGGAGAATCTATCCCAGCATTTTCAAATTCTTTTTGTATACAATCCCGAAGTTGAACTGTTTCATCTGGGTATTTGATTGTCTGAGTCTCCAAAGAATTAATTTCTGATTCCAATTGAGATATTTGTAACGAAATCTTCTCTTTTTCTTGGCCGGCCGCAAACTTTTGCATACGGATTTCTTCTATTTCTTTCCTTAAGAAGGATTCGAGTTTTTCAACAGTTTCGATTTTTGTATTTTTATCTGTATTTAAACCTATATTTCTTACATCGTCAGGGCTTACAGGTACATCTTTAAGTTTTACAATTAATCCCAGATAATTATTAAGAAATCTTAAATAATCTGATAATTGCTTATTACGAGTCTCTTCTTTTTTCATCTCATCAGTCAATTTATCAATTGAGGCTTGAAGTTTTTCTGTAAGACGCCTGTAATCAGAGTTTTCAAATGTTTGTTTTAATTGCATTAGTTTTATTTGAATGCTTCGTAGTTGATTTTCAATATTAGTTCGTTCAGAAGAAATATTTGTCAGTTTCTGTTTATTAATACGAATCTCACTAAGTCCTCTATTTTTTGATTGCTCGATAACATCTTTATCAACAATTTTAACCAGCATATCATTTACATTCTGATTGTGTGTATTTTCTTCAATTTCTGAATAGCGCTCTAATATTTCTGAAAGTGTATCCCTTTCTTGTTTTGCTTTTTTTAAGGTTTGTTCAAATTCATTCAGAACATCAATACTTTGTCTCAAGGATTGCACATCAATTGGTTTTTCAGTCAAAACATACTTATTGATAAAATCTTTTACATTATCAACAGGCCTAAATGCGAGTGCCTTTAGCAATACCTCAAAAAACTTTTCTTCTAGACTTCCAAGTCGGTGACGGAGATTTTCCTTGTATTCATTTACACTTTTGATGAACCTAACTTTTTCTTCCCTATTTCTAAATTCATCATACATTGAGGGTTTATTTTCTGGAGTTATGAATGAGAAATCTTCTAACTTTCCATTTTCTATATACCATCTCTTTGTAGGAGATTCATTTTCATTTCCTGAAGTTATGTGAACACCTATTACAAACCAGCGGTTTTCTTTCTCCTCATAGAATTCTAAGGCAATATTACTGATTACATTTCCTTCTCTAAGATATGTTTTTTCAGTTGTATCAATTTTGCAACGTACATAGCTCTTAAGGTCACGATCTGAGTTTTCATTGGCAGCTTTATTAAATTTTGTAGAATTTCCTGTCAAAACCATTTGTATGGCATCTAATACAGTAGATTTTCCGGCTGCATTTTCACCGCTAATTAAAACAGAACCTTGGTTAAAAGGAAATGTTTCATAACCAAAATACATCCAGTTTACTAATCTTACTCTATTCAGCTTCTTCGTCTGTATCTGCATCGTCATCTCCTTCTTCATATTCAGTAAGTCTTTCTTTTACATTCTCATATAGATGTGTAATACCTTCATTTGGAATGGCTATCATAATAGAAGGATAAATCTCTATTCTGGTCTCTCCCTGTGTAATATCTGAAGTCAAATTACGGATCAGGTTATAACGCTTAAATAAAGCAATAATCTGTCTTTCAGAATTCTTGTCTAGCTTTTGTTTGTTTTTTACCTTCAATACATTGTATTTATCACGAATCTCCTGAATAGTTACCGTAACATTGTCACCATTTGTAGAAAGATCATTTCGTTTTTCCAAATACAAGAGTCTGAGAATTAAAAACATAATACTTTCAAACTTTGTAAATTGAAGACGACCAGTACCATTTCTATTGGATATGGAGATAAGACCAATATCTTCATCTATTCTCAAATCATATCCAAGTAAATCAAAAACTAAGCAAAATTGTTCTTTATTATCTTTTATACAAATATAATCGAGCCTTGTGTCTTCTTTTTTCTTGAGAATAAAACAGTGGTTTAAGAGATTATTTGCTGCTTTAGAAAACTTTTCTTTTTGTGAGCTGGAATTACCAATTAACTCAAGTTTTTCAAACATGCTTTTTTTCCTCCTGTTTCCTTTTTATAATTTCAAAATCAGTAAATTCGCAGTTTTTAGTTCGTATTCTTTGTTCTGTCTTCTTTACCCTATATACATATGATTCAATAGCAAAAAGTCTTATATAAATTAATGTTTCAAAATCTTTACGATTGTTAATTGGAATATCAGAAGCTAATATTAAATCTTTCTCACCTAAACATTCCGATACAAAATCTTCTATTTTTTTTCTGTATATGCGTGCCATTTGTTTATCTAAGAGAAGTTGTTTTTTTAGAGCTCGTTCTTCAGCAGTTAATATTTCAGTTTCATTAATGGTTGCAACTTCTTCATAGGTTTTCTTTTCTGGAATTTTCTTGATAGATTCTTCTGAAACAAATTTTTGAACATATACATTGAAGAAATTCTCTGGTATGCTTTCGTCCTCATCAGAATATTCTGTCAGATACCGTAATATTGCATTAATTTTACCTTCTTGATTTGTGCCGGAAGCAAGCTCAAATTTTGCTCTGGATGCAGCATTCTTCATGTAATGATTATTTTTACGATCAATGTCTTCAATAATTTTATCAAGATTTTCGAAGGCCGATTTTACATCAATAATCATTTCTATGATTTTATCTTTCGCAAGTTCTGAATCAGTTTCCTGTTCAATTTCCATATAACCTTCGACCAAATCTTTTAAAATTTTTGGTTCAGAAAGCATTTTATCCAGATTAATTTTTATGGATTGACGAAATTTTCCAATATTTTCACTTGTTTTTAGACGATAAAGCGATTTTGAGACAATTTCTTCATTATATACTGAAAATAATGAAAATATTTCTGATAATTCTTTATTCTTAGTCTGTTTATCAATATGTTTTTTTATTGAAATATTTAATTTTTTAAGACTTGATACTAACTGCTCTGTACTATTTACAACGTTTTTAAGAATAAACTGATATGGTTTTGAATATAAATCCTCATTTTGAAGAACCGCATGAATCTGAGAAATAAGTCCCTGGTATTCTGTTTCTTCATTCTTGATGACATCATTCATCGTTCGAATGAATGGAACCGCTTGTTCTGTTAGTACAACATTTTGCTGATAATTTTTTTCTTCCTCAAAATCTAGCCATCCACAATTCCTTAAATAATTAATTGTTTTCTGAGCTTTGCTTCTGGAGTCTTTTTCAAAACTATTATCATCATCAAAACTAATGTCATCAGTTCTTGTATTAAAATAATCAGTTAGTGTTGATACAACCGATTCTCGTTCAACACCATATGAAATTTCTGTTTTGTATGAATTGTAAATAGCCAAAAGACAGTCTGCATACTGATCCTTATATTTACTATTAAGAGGCTTAAAGAAATCATCAGGCAAAACAGAGAATAAATTCTTCATTTCTATTAATTATATCACAGAAAATTAACACTGAGAGACACTTTTATATTATCAATATTTTTTTTAAGTATTTATTTAAGCTCCACCCCTACTCCAAGCACATGATAATACACAAGCTTCACCAGCACTTTTTTTCCTGCTTCTTTCAAAGCCCGTTCATAGCATTCAAACTGACCTGCATAGATACCTACAAAGTGTTTATGTTTTGGATTAACAACATCATCTTTACTTCCCGGGTAAGACTTAAAGTCTACCAGTATAACACCGTCTTTTGTTTCCCAGATAAAGTCTATGCTGCCTGTAAAGAACTGCCCATTGTAGAACTGTTTAAACGGAAGTTCATGATATGTTGCAGTCTTTTCTCCATATTTCTCTGTAAGGAATTCCTCAAAGAACTCCCAGGCATCCACTATTTCTGCCGCATTTGGAATTTCCTTTTCCATTTGATGATTACGGATAATAGATTCTGCCTGCTCGACAGTCGGATTCTGCTCCAATACACAGAAGATATTATGGATGCATGTTCCGACTTCATTCATTTCTTCGTTGGAAGCTCTGAGCGTAATTCGTTTGCCACTGTCAAAGACTGTTTCTGCCTTTACATTTTTATCCGATTTGCAGGAACTTGGCTGCTGGTCGCGTTTTCGCAATTCTTCTTTTGGTGAATATAGCTTCAGCACTTTGTTTTCCGGTGTCTTGAATTTCCAGCCTTCCATATCACTTGGATTTTCAATGATAAAACTCTGTCCGGTTCCAAGAATATCTGATTTTTCCAGAGCGGGAATCGAATCTACTGTATTTACGCCCATTTCCTTCAGTCGCAACAATCCGTTATCCTGAAGTGAAACAAGAATCAGGCTCTGTTCCGGACGTGTCATTGCTACATACATCAGGCGTTTTTCTTCCTGAATAACTTCGTTTCTGGTCTGTGTAAATCGTTCGCTTTCAAGAATAATGTCCTTAATACTTTGAGGAACTCCTTTTGCTGAACCAAAAATCCACGGAAGAACTGTAACAGTCATAGGCGGATATGGATTTTCTGCATTTGGTGCATCTTCATGGAAGGTATGAACTCCATAAATTCCGCGTCCTACCAGATTGTTTTCATCCAGAATATCATCTTCAAGGCTCATAAGAATTACCGTCTTCCACTGCAAACCTTTAGAACCGTGGTAAGTAAACAACTGAACTCCGTCACTCATTCCGGCAGCTTTTGCTTTTACTGTGGTTATATAGTCAATGAATCCATAAATAGTGCATGGAAGACTCATCTGAATACAGTGGTCTTCATAAGCCTGTGCAATGCTGATTGCTGTATGGAATGTATTTACGCTGTTATCAGAATCAGTCCAGCTTTTTACTACATTATATAAATCCATTTCGATAATCAGGCTTTCTACAAGGGCACATACGCTCATTGATTTGTATGCTTCCCGTTTTGCCATAAGCATCTTTATGAGAGATACATCTTCAAGGTATTTACCATCAGACACTTTATTTGACTTGTCTTCAAAACGTTTATCAAGGATTGCAGCAGCTGTATATCCATCTTCTGTAAGATATGCAATAGTTGCACGAGCCATAGTATCATTTGAATTAACTACAAGACTCAAAAGCGCATTAAGAAGTGTGATTTCGCGGCTGGTCTGGAACTCGCTGTCTCCTACAAGAGCCGGAATATTGTAATCTTTTAATGCTGTAGCTACTGCTGTTAATTCTGAATTAGTACGGGCAAGAACTGCAATATCCTTTGGCTTTTCGCCGGCCTGAATCATTTTTGCAATGTTTCCGGCAATCTGGGCTGCTTTCTTTGCTTTTACCTTCTCTGTTAATACCCAGCATTTTAGTAAATCCGTACGTTTGCTTGCGTTGTATTCTTTTTCAAGTCTATCCCATGGATCAAGTTTTACTTCATCTTCTTTAAGAATATCACTGAAAGCCGGTACAAAGACTGCGTTTGTTACATCGACTATTGGAGGCCATGAACGGTGGCTGGTACCAAGTGTTTCGTTAGAATGACCATTGATTTTTTCAATTCTGTCTGTAACAGCCTTTACAAGTGCCGTATCTGATCCACGGAAACCGTAAATTGCCTGTTTATAGTCACCTACCCAGATTGTCTGTTCTACAAGGTCAGACAATTTGTCAAAAATCTTGATCTGAGTTGGAGAACAGTCCTGGAATTCATCTACAAAAAGATATTTGTAGCTTGCTTTTATATCTTCCTGAACGGATTTATATTCTTCCTTAGTAATCAGTTCAAGCAGATATTCTTCCATATCTGTGTAATCAAGAATATGCTGCTCTTTCTTATATTCGATGTATTTTTCCTGCCAGCGTCCTGCAATTTCAAAAAGATGTTCTACATAAGTAATCTGTAAATCACGAACTTCTTCACAGGTCCAGATTTTGTCAGATTCAGCTTCTAAAGAAAGATAATCATCACTTGCCTGATATGCTTTTGTGGTAAACTTTCCCTTAGAAATCATTTCCGCAAGACCAAATCCGATTTCTAACTGTGTTGCTTTTGGATTCTGAATAATACGTCGGAATCTTTCAGTTTCATCGATTCTATTATCACGTGCTCCAGACGGTTTATCTGCTTTTGAAATCATGTCCAGAGCTTCAAGTTTTCCTAAAAGCTCTTCTCTGTCAAAATTGAGTTTTGAGCAGCTTAAAGAAAGGCTTTGAATTAGTTTTTTGCTTGCTTCCAGACTTTCTGAAAAGTCTTTTATTGAATAGCTTCTGCTGGCATTAAAAATCGCTTTTAAATCGTTCTTCCAGAAATCATAATTTATAGAATAAGACATTGATTCGCGAATCTTAAATACTTCCGCGAACTTATGAAAGAACTTATTCTGCTCTTCAGTTGGCAGGCTGGAAAGGCTTTCTGAAACATAAACGCTTTCATCTTCTTCACTGATTATATTAAGCTTAGGACTGATTCCCAAAAGATACCAGTAACGTTGTACAAATACATTTGCAACACTATCTACAGTTCCAATTAGTGCCTGATCCAGACGATTGGATTCTTTTGTTTTTCCTGCTTCATAGAATTTTGCTTTTGCTTTCTCTTTGAATTCTGATGCAGCAGCCTTTGTAAATGTGGTAAGAATTACTTCTTCAGGTTTACATTTTCCTTCCAGAATTGCACCTTTGAGACGTTCTGTTAATTCGTATGTTTTTCCGCTTCCGGCACTGGCGCTGATATATGTAATATTTTTCATTCTGCTCTTCTCCTACTTTCTTCCCTTAAAAAACTCATACTGTGGATATGGCTTAGGCTGTTTTTTAGGTTCCCTTATTCCATCAAACTCAAGAGGGATAAGATTTTTATCTTCGCAATCATTCTGATAGGTAATCTGGTCAGGTGCAAAACCTGTCGCTTCTTCAATGAATCCTTTTTCTATCTGAGCACGGCGGTATTTATAAGAGTTTTTCAGTTTCGGAAGCAGCTGTTCATCTGCATCTTTTATAGTCACTTTTACCGTATTGTTTCCGGCAAAGGATTGTGCAGAAACGAGAGTTACTTCCGGAATAACAACATAGGCAACAGCTTTTGCCTCGCTTCCAGCAAGTTTTTTCGTAAGATATTTATAGAGTTCAAGCTGAATTGATTTATTCTCTTCAATCGTCTTCTTAAACTTATCAACTTTTCCCAGATACCACTTAAAATCAAATACAACAGGATTATTCTTTTCATCAGCAAGAATCATATCTGCATAACCTTCAATTCGTATTTCATTCCCAAAATTCATATCACTTCTAATAAGTTTTGGTTCACAGGCAAGAACATGGAGCTTATTATCTTCCAGCACTTTTACCAGTGCATTAACACAGTCAAAGACTTTTGCCTTATAATTTGGAAGATTCAGAAGATTTTCCTTGAGCAAAAGTACTGCTCCGCATCCATTTACCATATCAGTAAAGACTTTATCAAAGTTGTTTTTGATGTTTTCTTTGATGTATGGAACGGTTCCGCTGCCTTCAATACCTTCTTTTTTATTGAAAAGTCTTTCTATTACAGCATGGGCACAAGTTCCATAAGCCTGGTAAACTTTAGGCAATGAAGAGTTTCCAAGGGCACTGATTCCAGCAAGATAGCCAAAAGCATAATCAAACGGATTATAAACAATCTGTTCAAAGGAAGAATATGTTTCGTGATCCGGCCATTGAATAAGATTTGCGTTCTTTATTGTTATGCCTTCTGCATCCCCTTCTATTTCATTATCAATGCTTACAGGATTCTGCAAAACTGTCTTGAAGTCCGAATTTACATCTGGTGACAGAACGAAATCATTCAGGTTCTTTATTCTCTGCTTAATTTGTATATAAAGAGGATGAGTTTCAACATCTTCTGTCACCTTCTTATCAATTACAACAAGAGTCACTTTATCTGCCAGATAGAATGGCAGCATTTTTATCTGATGATTATATTCACGTTCTGTATCTTCATCCCACAAGGAAAGTGACTTACGGAATTCAGCCTTCTCACCAGGAAGAAGAAAATCATATTTTAGAGTCTCTTTTGCATCATTATAAAAATCACACCAGATAAGTGATTTTGCCCTTGCTGCAAGCTGTCCAGGATTTGAAATTACTGTTCTGCAGCCTTCTTCTGCTTCATACTGGAGCATATCTACACCGGCTTTTAAGTCAGAAACAAATGCCATGAGTTTTGTAAATGGCATCCTTTCTTCTGTCTCTGTTTCAAGCATATTAAGAACAGCGGCACATTCATTTTTTACAAGTGCAAGCTGAGCTTTCTGCATATCGTCGCTTAATAATGCCAGTTCAGTTCCACACCAGTCATATAGAGCCTTTGTAAAACTGTAAGCCTTATTTCTGCTGACTGAACCGTCAGTATTGCTTTCTGCGTTATTGATATCTGGCAAGAACTTTTCTATCTTTTCTGCCCTTTTCTTTGATTCTTCTTTTACCTTTGTTGCACGTTCTTCTTCAGAAAGCTCGGTAAAGTCATTATCACAGTTAATGAAGGACTCAATGATTTTCTTTACCTCATCATTGTAGTAGCCGCCTTCACGGGCGATTCTTGCTTCAAGTTTATTTCTCAAAGCCGAATTGAGCGGACTTAGTGGAACATTCAGCCATTCAACCATGTTCTTAAGACTCATCGGGCTTGCAAGTGTACCAAGACCAATAGGTAGAAGCTGTGTAATCTGTGGAAGACCAACTTTTATTCTGGAACCACTAGTAGCCTTTCCTTCCAAATAAAGCCAGTCATCAAAAGCCTTATTATCAGAATTAATCCATACATCATAAGAATCAGGTTTCTGAAGGCTTAAATACTTAAGGGCCTCATCCTGTTCTTCAAAATGCAGAATATTAAATGTGTCATCCTTTTTAATTTTCTCTTCTTTGTCCGAAGCAGATTCTAATACATTTATTATAGAAGAAAGCGACGTATCTGCTTTAGAAGGAAGTTCTCTGATATAGACAGTAACACCTCGAGTTTTGAGTGCTTCTATAAGTTCTGATTCAAGCGGTGAAAATAGTTTCCAGTCAATGAGAGTTTCAATTTCAAGATTTTCAGGAAGAAGACAGCCATTTTTGACAGCTTCAGTAATTGCCTCTAAGTCTTCTCCTAAAGAGATATCTTCAAAATAGGCTTCTACTCCAGAAAGAACTTCCATTCTTTTACTTGGAGCCTTTGTCGTTTTATTCCAGCCCGCAAATGTAAGTGTATCACGCCAGGTGAGGCACTCCTTAGCTACACTCAGGCCATCAACATCAAAAGAAGCCTTCAGAACATTACCAGGATGCTTTTCCATGTAAGTTTTCATAGCCTTGTAATAATCAACAGTACGTTCAATATCTTCTTTACGCTCAGTACTTAACCCAGCATAGAGCTTTATCTCTTCCACCAGAGCCGCAGTATCAACAATCTTCTGATTAAACAGAAGCTGCGACTTATCCGTATAAACAAAACCTGAATATGAAGGACTATAAAACAATTTCATATCTATAACTCCCATTTTTGGATATTATAACATGCTGTGGTGTCACTGAATGACCTTGGAGAATGAGTTCAAATAAAATTTATTAAACCCTGCAATTTTAATTCTTCTGATTTCATATTATTATTAAAGTCTGTTTGAGAATTAATGTTTTGTGGAATTTTTACTTTTATAGAACGTATGAAACCACCATCTCCTGCTAATTCATAGCAAAATACATTTTTATCATTATCATCTAAATTTTTTGAAGGAAAAATAAATCCACCTTGTCTTACGGACATTGTATGCATATAAGTTACTACCTGATACAAATCTTCCCTTACTAAACCTTTATCAAGTTGCTTATATTTAGCATCAAGAATACATTGTCCTTTCTTATAGAAATCTGGATAAATACGTCTAAAATTCTTATCTATGTTTTCATCCAAATCCTTATTCCTGAACATTTGGATACCACCTGAATGGTTCTTGTTCTCTGGATGTTCAAATCCTTCTTTTTTCAAAATAGTTGCTAAATATTCTTCCCATAGCCATGCACCATCAAACAGGATTCCATAAACTTTATCCTCATTCTTAAGATATTTCATATTTTCATGTCTGAGGATTAACATGCAAAGTTTTTGCAATTCTGTATACTTGGTGTATAAAGGATGAGCTACAGGTCTTACATTCAGTCCTATTATTCTACTTCTATCAGATTTCCGATATTCGCTAGTTGCATCATATACTTGATGAACTGCAGCTCTTATATCTTCATCCTTTGAGAGAAGAGAACTTAATCCGCTTTCTTTTATATATTCTATTGTATGTCGTATCAATTCTAGTAAATAGTTATCATAACTAAACTCTCTAGATCGATATGCGACTTTTCCCAAAAAAGGTATATTTTTTCTAATATGTCGATTGATATCTATAGACCCTTTTACAGAAGAATTATTCCTTTCATAAGTTCTATAGGCTCGAAATATTCCTTGTGCAACAGCTTGCTTCAAGAGATTTGGAAACATGAACATTAGTAAATTAAGTACATCATTATTTGTTCCCGTAGCACTTAGATTTAAAACATTAAAGTCCACGCTTAAGACTTTTCCAAGCATATAATGTAAAAAGAAATCTTCTTTACCAATCTCAGTAAACCTAGAAGTAATATTTACTTGAGTTTCTCCAACACCAATGAAACCCATAAGATTTCCTGTCTTAAGCCTATACGGTGCTACTGAAGCCGTATCTTCATCTTTATTAGGTTCGATATTAAATATCGATTCTTCACCAATCCTATCGCTTGAATTTGCCAGATCAAGAGGAAACACTAATAATGACGGTTGTTTCTTAATTATCACTTCCAAGGGAATGTCTGCGAAATCTTTTAAGTCTTTATATGAGTCTTCTGTAATTGTTAACTTGCCTAAATTATTATCAGTAGTTTCTATACGCATATTAATCTACTGAGTCTTCCTTGTAATAAGCAGCTTCTAAAGTTTCTAGTCGTGATTGTATATCACTTCTACCACGAAGATATTCTCGGAGCAATGATACAAGGTGTCCGTCCCAAAGTGCTTTAAAACGTTCGTTCAAATCTCCTTGCGTTTCTTTTAGTTTCAAGAAGTATGCAGGACCAATATTGTATGCTGATGATAATTCTGGTGTATTTGAAATTTCATTATTTAGGTTTGTCATCCTTCGTTCTGCTTCAGCTTGAAGTGTTGGATCTTCCAATTCTTTAAGCATCTTAATATTTTGCGTAGCTGAAATCTCTTCCCATCTGAAACGACGTCTAAAAGCAAAATCCATACTTTCTACACTTCTGTCTATATCATTCATAGTTCCAATAATATAAACATTTTCTGGAACAAAGAAATGCCCAAACTTTTGTTTCTCCCCCAAATATGTATCAAAAAGATTTGGCATAGTTTCCATATTTGCATATTGTGTAAATACTTTTCCTTTTCGGCCTCTATATCCCGGATCAATTGAATAAAAAAGTTCTCCAAAGATTTTTGAAGCTTCACCTCTGTTTATTTCATCTATAATGAATACATATTTCTTTTGTTCAACTTTAGTAACAGGTGCATTAACTTTCTTAAGTTTCTTACCTATTTCACTACAGATTGCAAAATAATATGAATCTTCCTGCCTATTATGTATTCTTCCATAATAATTCTTTATTTCAGAGACATTTTCTTTACAAAGGTCTTTTTCCAGAAGTTCATAAATAACATCCAATTTCAAAGTCAACTCTGGAGTTTTTGCATTTGACGGGATAGATATTTCAACTTCATTTGTATCTTCATTTAAATTTACAATTGAAAACTCATTTCCTGTTTTAGTTGTAAATTTATTCTGTTCTGTTGTAAGTGCTGTATTAATAAAATCAGCAGCACTTTCTTTTATACTTTTATCCTTTGCAAGCTGTTCCTCTGATTTGCTGCTTTCAATCAAGTTCTGTAAAGCTCTAATACAAAAATCCTTAAAAACTCCATTTACTTTCTTAAATCCTATATTTCCATTTTGGTCAGGAGCCGTTGGCCGTAATCCTTCAACAAAATCTGTATAATCATAAGAAGGATGAAATTGAACAAACTCGTATTCAGCTTGCATTTCTTTTGCAATTTTTGTAGCCATAAAAGATTTACCTGTTCCTGGTGCTCCAGTAAGGACGAGATTCTTTGACGACTCTAAAAGTTTTTTATATTTTTCATATTCTGCATTTGTTTCCATAATTTCATCTCCATTTACCCCTGAGCTCTCAAAACGCACGTATAAAATATTTTGTGCTATAAGATTCACTGGATTAATAAAACCTATTGTTAATTCATTCATTTTTTCAATTAAGATTTTATCTTGTTTTATTAAGTCCACAAAAATCTTCATGATTTCAATGTAATGAATATATTTATCACCTTTTGCACACATTTTTATTCCAATATATTTGCACAATTCTTCATAAAAAGTTGCCTTAAAAATTGGATATTCATCAGGTCGATAACAAGCGAGAAGAACAGAAGCCGACCTTTCATCATTAGGTATTCGACTTGCTGTTTTCAATCGTTCTATATCTACTTCGAAATTATTTACACGTTTATGTAAGTCTTCGTTGCTATCAAATAATTTATCTAATATCACTGAAATATCATCTGGATTGCTTTCACATAATTCCCCTAAAACTACTCTTGAAAGATTTTCCAATAAATTGGTTTTATCTTTTACTAAATATTTTGCAATCTCGATTCCAGTTAAATTTTGGCACTCAGTCAGCTCTTTCCATTTATATTTCTCGTTATCAAAAGCTACTTCCCGGTTATCTTTCAAGAAATCTTTATACCAGTTTATTATGTGTAATAATTTTTCTTTTATGAGCTTTGATTCATCTGTAATTGAAAGATTCTTTATTCCGCCATAATATTTATCAATAAATGATTTAAGGGTTTTTATTTCATTGTAATATCCGGTTGTTCTCTTTAGAGCTGTTGAAGGTTTGATTGATTCCAAATAAGTCTTGAGAATTGTTTTCGCTTTTTCTAAATTATTATCAGAGTCAAATAATCCCCAGAAATCCGATACAAGATTATTATTTTTCATAAAGAAAGAATCTGACATATGAGTTGCTAATGTTTGTCGGCTCCAGCCAGGATTCTTTTTTTGAAGTTCAGTCTTATAGGTTTCGCGAATTTCATTCTCAGTTATCAGAATTCTTCCATTTTCAATAAATTCTTTTACTTCAGGTTTTAAATGACAATAACCTTGTGGAGCAATAAAACCTTTCGTTGTTAAATTGTCATAGGAATATTTTACCGATTCAAATGTTTCAAGAAGCTTTAATTCCATTCTTATAGCATCTGAATGTTTATCATCAGTTTTTGCATAGTATTTTAAATCTTCAGGATCGCTTTTTATGCCAGTAGCAATGACTTCGCATTTATATTTTAATCCAGCAGGAATCTTGGCATCTTTTTTACTAATATAGATATAAACAATATCTCCAACTTTCACTTTTGATTCATATTGTTTCCATTTTACTGTAGGTTGTTCTTTGAATGCAGAGAATACATCATATTTCTTTGGATTACATGAGAAAACCCATTCATTAGCTAATATCTCTTTTTCTCTCAATTTATATTTTGAAAAATCAATACTCTTCAAAGCTTGCTTTAATTCATCTCTGATTTTCCAAGAAAATTTTCCCTCTATTGTCACCAAACTTGGATCAACATCTTTTCCAACAAAAATAATTGGCCAAAAACTGTTTTCTCTATCTTTTATCGCTGGTGGCTCTTTACAATTCGTTTTTTTTAAGATTCGTTCACCGAGCTTGGTCATTATTCCCGAATAATGTTGCGCATTATTTCCATATTCATAGGCAAGCTGTGTACAAGTTGCACTTTCTCCAAAATCCAACATTCTGTAAAAAGCTTCCAAACAGTCTTCTGTAAAAATTGCTTTATCTTGTACAAGAGTATTCCATTGCTCTTGAGTCAATCCTGAATCAAAATCTTCATATAACCATTTCATTTTTAATACCTACTCTCTATTATTATAACACGACTTTAATTATTCGTGGACTTAATTCGGTCTAACCATTCCAATAAAGGCACCCTTCTTGGCTCATCTATCAATGAACAGGTCAGAACCCAGGTTGTATTCATTGGGTCTACCATTGTCCAATACTGCCTGTCATCTACACATAGAACTGTATAAGTAGTTTTCAGCATTTTACATCGTTTACCATATTTACGAATAAAAAGAGCCTATTTCTCTCTGCTTGCAAGGTTCACATTCTCCTTTACACTTTCCATCTTTCTTCATTTTCCAACAAGAAACGTTCAGAATGTACTTATGTAGTGCAAAATCTTCAAAAAACTTTGCTTTTGTCCATTGAAAATGTGAAATATATGCGCGAAAACAATCCAGTTCTTCTTTTGATGACTTAGAATAATCTTCTGGCAAAGTTCCAATTACTTCACTAACTTTATTGCACACTATCCCAAATTTTACTCACTTTAATTCCTCTATTTTCTTTACAAATACATTTGTTAATTGAATATTATACTTTTCAATAATCTTTGGAAGAACATCAATCCAGTAATATTCACCATCTGTATAAACACTGAAACTATTTTCTAGAAATTCTTTGGTTATTGGGTCATAGAGTTCTCTGGGACAACTTGCGATACGTTTGCCTTTTTTAAGATAAGAGATAACTTTTTCTTTGGAGTATGAAACTTTATTTACAAGACAGTCTTGGATACTACCTGTATCAATATCTAAACCGAACTCTTTAAACCAGCTAATGTTTTTTGAAAAATCTATCATTGCTTCCCCACTAAAAAGAAACTTTATGTGTCATTTCTAAATCATAGTCTTTAATCAACATTTGTTCTTCCACATCTTTCAGCGACATCTTATACACATGCTTAAATGCTGTTGATTGAACAAATCTCACTATTTTTGACTTTCGTTCATCATCAATGAATGTTCGATTTATTAAATTAGTATTCTCTGTCAGAAAATTCATAGACCAATATTTATACTCATCGATTCGAAGAACTGTAAAAGTCTTGCTATAGAACTGCTCTTTATAGCCATTAGCTAAGATGAAATCTGCAAATTCAATCATCTGCTGCTTGGTTTCTGGTTTCCAATCCAGAACTGTATATTCATGAGGAGCTGGTACATAAGTTTTAGCATATTGCCATCGGACAGTTTTGATGTATTGCTTTGCTTCATCTATTGTCATACTTCTCTTCTCCATGTATTAAATTTGTTTATGTTTACAGCTTTACCTTGTTCAAAACAAATCCTTGATATATCTGGATAAATAGTCTCCTTCATATCCCATTCCCCTGTCATATTCTTCTTTATGGCCATCTTTGAAATAAATAGTCAAAGTCCCGACAGCATCATCAATAAATATACGTAACTCAAGATGTCTTTCAGAAAGAAATGAAGCTATATCCTCAAACATTTTTTTTATTTCAAAAGCGTCACATTGTTTTTCTGTTTTTCTATTTACATTCTCAGTGTTTTCTACTAATTGATATCTAATACATCTTCCATCTGGATAAAAAAAGTTTTCCTCTCATTAATAGTGGATGATAAACCTTTCATTATCCTTATAGACGAACCAACACTCTCGGAATATTTTATGTAGGCAATATCTTCTGCACATATTTTTCTTGTATTGATTCCTTTTATAGCCCATTCATTATTCTTTATGTATTCTTGATACATTTCATTGGCAGATTTTTTAAAGTTTCTTTCCATCATGCAACTCTTTAGCGTTTTGTCCCATTAAAAAATTCTTACTCCACCCCCTGTCGCAAATAATAGCACAGGGGGTAAAATTTACTATTTTTCTTCAAAAATCACATTTGTGAACTTATCAATCACCTTATTCACAAGTTTCCTATTGCGAATTGCCTCAATCCAATCTGTTGGAATCCCTCCGTAATACAATCCCGAAATACTACCTGCCACACAAGCAACTGTATCAGTATCACTTCCAAGATTTACAGCTTTCAGAACACAATCACGATAATTCTCGGTAGTCAAAAAGCACCAGAGTGCTGCTTCCAGAGTATCAACTACATAACCGGAACTTTTGATTTTATCTTCGCTTAATCTGGCAAAGCTCATATGTGTAATTCTGTCGTATTTAGCAAGAGCAGGCGTATAAAGAGGATTATGTCGAACATAGTCTCCAATTTTAGGAAGCGCTTTTTGTAACAATTCTTCTTTTTTTGCTCCATTAAGTATTTCAATCATCACCGCACAGTAGATATCACAACCAATAAGAGAGATTTTATGACCATGAGTAAGACGTGAAACATTATGAATCAGTTCAAAAGCTTCTTCCTTGCTCATAGCATCGGAACCGAACTTCTGATACAGATACAATGGAAGAGGAGAAATTCGCATAAGGGAACCATTACCGTTATCCCATTCGGATTTCTGACCACATTCTAATGCTGGAGTTTTATCCATGAAATTTACAATTGATTTTCTACAGGCCATTCCTATATCGAACAGTTTCCCATCTGGAGTAAATTTTCCTTTATCAAACCATGAAACAAAGTTCTTCATCACGTCTTCGTAATCTATCCCTTTCAACCGTCCAATACTCTCTGCAAGACAAAGCGTCATGCTTGAATCATCTGACCAACTGCCTTTTGGAAGATTATAGGTTTCGTAACCAATCATATCTGTTATAGGATTCTTTTTGAGATAACCCCTGTCTTTAAATTCAACCGGAACTCCTAGCGCATCGGCTACAATCGCTCCATATAATGTATTTCTAATCTTTTCTTTCATCACCAAACGCTATCTCCAAACTCACCGCGCATCTCTTCCATGACGCTCTCATCTCCCATCATTGCATCGTCTGCAACCTGAGCATAATATGAGTCATAATCCCGGGCAGGATCATCTGTAAAATAATCCCGCTCTCCCATTGCAGCTCTGGTCTCGTAATCTTCATCATAATCACGGACATAAGCTCCATGATAACTACCAGCACTACCCTTTCCGCTGCTTGCACTGATAATTACAATTACACCGATTATTAAAAGAAGTAAAACAAAAAATCCCATATCACTCTTCCCATTCTTCAATAATTTCTTCACCCAGTATCTTACCGTCTTTGTCTTTTACAAAACGGCGGCGAACTCGTTTTATCCTCCTTGATGCAGGTGTAGCTGAATTACGTGTTTCACTTAACGTGCGCATAAGTTCTTTATGTCTTTTTTCTTCTCTTCGCTGTGTTTCGTAAACGTCGTCTTCATAGGACGATATAAGACATCCTATAATATAAAGAAGAATTCCAAGAGTAATCATGATACCCCCTTATGCTACCTGCATTTCCTGTGTATCCATGACTTCAGTTGCCAGTTTCAGCCAGCTCTGAACCTCAATCTTGTACTTTGAACAAAGTCCTGCGATTTCTTCGTTATCGACCATTCCATATAAGGGAGATTCTTCCAGAGCCTGTAAGTCTTCTGCTGCATTTTCAAATGAATAATCATCAGATTCTGTCTCTTCTATGGTATTTGAATAACCAAACTGAGCAAGAAGTTTCGGAGAAAGAAAGCTTGCAAAAGAGCAGTTATATTCTGCATCTTCCTTCTTCTTGTTTACCGGTATTTCTTTCGATGGATTGATGTATTCAAAATCAAGTTCCAAACTTTCTGTGCAGAAAAGCTTATGAAGGATGCGTGCTGTATTGTAGGAATCGCTCAAGGCTGTATGAACCTGACCCTTGTAATCCATCTGAAGGAGTCTCATTGCAGATTCAAGTCCTACAGAAGTTTTAGATGAAACAAGTTTTCCAAAGATATTCTGCAAATCTACAAAATCATGCAAAATACCAAAAAGGTCGTAACGGTGCTTTCCTTTTGCTTCAAGTTCTGCCCAAAGCTGATTAAAGTCTGCCTTACTCCAGCAGAAAGTTGTAATATCACCTTCTCCACGCCAGTAACAGAACTTATCAAACACTGTCAGAAAGTCATCTGCCTTTTCCAGGTTCTTATTTTCAATTCCTGTAAGCTGATTGATTATAGGGGTAACTGAACTGTACACAGGCTTTACATAAGAACTGAATTCACTGAGCATGTTGTAGTTTTCGTCCAGCATTACGGCACCAAACTGAATTACTTCGCCGTTTGCTCCAGGAACAAAGCCTCTCTGGGA
Organism: Treponema ruminis; assembly: GCF_014201975.1. Classification (NCBI taxonomy): domain Bacteria; kingdom Pseudomonadati; phylum Spirochaetota; class Spirochaetia; order Treponematales; family Treponemataceae; genus Treponema; species Treponema ruminis. Next base: position 43,740 of record NZ_JACHFQ010000006.1, read on the forward strand.
AGCAGTAAACTCCGTCATTTCAAGGTCAATGCACACATATCGTTTAGCCGGAGCCTTGTGCTTCTTCGGTTCTTTTGAAAAATCCAGTTTAATTTTACTCAAATCAATTCCATAAGAATAAACATTTGAAGTATCCATAACATCATCAACTCTTTTCATAAACAGCCCCCTTTTTCAGCTTTATAACTCCATTATAAAAGGGCAAGATGTCATAGAGAGACACCGTAATTTTTTTTGTGCGAAAATTTGCAGATTTTTACCTTTTTTCCGCAAATTTTGACTCAAATACATCAAAATTGCCATTACGCCTCCAGTCTTTTTGCCGTAATCTGATACTTATCAAACTCCTTCATCACTTCATGCATATCAGGCTTTGTATATTCGATGCATTTTGTTTTTAATTCTTCCGGCAGCCCATAGAATCCTTCTGCCATAGCAGTTGCAATGTCTGTTAGAGTATCACAGTCGCCGCCAAGACTTACCGCTGTCCTGATTACATCTTCAAAATCTTCAGCTTCCAAAAAGGCTGTAATTGCTTCCGGGCAGGTTTCCTGGCAGCTTTCTATATGACGATAATTCGGGCGGATTTCATCGCAAGTACGACTTAAATCATAACCAAACTCTTTTACAACATAGTCTTTTATTTCATCCTTTGTTTTACCATTCCTTGCCATCCAGATAACCGATGCAATAGATTCCGCTCCCTTCACTCCTTCCGGATGGTTATGAGTTACCTCTGCACTCCATCTTGCAACCTCACGGGTACGCTCCAAGCTATCAAACAGCCAGCCCACAGAACTTACACGCATTGCTGAACCGTTTCCCCAGCTGTTGTAAGGTTTTGTGTCTTCACGGGCAAGCCACATATAAAACTTTCGCCCATATCCCGCATGAGGATACTTATGCCCCCAAAGCTGCATACTGGTTATGATTGCGGTTTTCATTATGTTTTCATCAGCCTCAAGACCGGCTTTTAAAATTCCGCCACATACCGCAATTGTCATTACACTGTCATCTGTAAAACGCGGTTTTTTGCTGAACAACGGAAACTTCTTTGTCTTTGGGCTCCTGTCAAACTCATATGGCTGCCCGATTATATCTCCTATAATTGCTCCGTACATAATTCCCCCTTATTTATTCTTTGATTTGTAATGTTCTTCAATGTCATCTTTCCAATTTGCTGCCATGGCCTTACCCATACGAACATCGGAAATAGAACGGCTCATACATTCAAAATTGAGAACTGTACCTACCCCGTCGCATTCATAGCGCACTGCTCTGTCTGCTCTGATTCCAATCTTGCTTGCTTCTCCAATGGCATCAATATTGGCCCCAAGGAATACAAACTCCCAGCCGTATTTTTCCTGCTGTCGTTCAATCATCTTTTTAATTTTTGGATAGGTGTATTTATTGCTGGAATTTTCTTCGCCGTCTGTTGTTATTACTATGATTGTCTTTTCAGGGCGGGCTTCATCGCGGGCATATTTGTGAACATTTCCAATATGATGAATTGCACCGCCGATTGCATCCAAAAGCGCCGTGCTGCCGTCTGTCTGATACTGAGCTTCTGTCAGCGGTTCAATCTTTTCAAGCGGAACTCTGTCGTGGATTACCTGACTGTAATGACTGAAAAGCACTGTAGAAACATATGCCTCACCTTCAACTTCTTTCTGACGTTTCAAAAACGAATTGTATCCACCGATTGTGTCCTTCTCCAGTCCTGACATTGAACCGCTTTTGTCCAGAATAAATACGATTTCTGTTAATCCCTTCTTCATAAGCCATTTCCTCCTGTTCTTGGTTTATGGCTTTATGATAAGGAAAATCAGGTGGCAGCAGGTCGCCTTTTTGGCGAAAGTTTTATTTTTTAGGATGGCGCAAAACACTCTTCACCGTGGTCATCCAGAATTACGTCTACATTAATAAGATTATAGATATGATTGATTACACAGTATTTTACTATCTGATCAAACTTGCTAGAAGGCATAAAAGCGTAGCCCGCACTGGCAAGAAAAGCTTCATATTCAACTAAAGGAAGCTCAAGTGCAAGTCCGAGTGCCATTACAGTATGTTTTTTTGGAACATAGTCTTTGTTACTGATAATCTTCGAAAAGAACTTTTTGTCGATACAGGCTTTCTTGTAAATAACTGAATTATCAACCTTACGGTCTGCTATCAGCTGCATAAGTGTATTCTGAAAATTGAGTTTTTCATTTGAAATCTTGATGAAGGCGTCTACATCAATTGGAGTTATCAGTTTTTCTTCATCAAAACTTGGTTCCAGGTTTACAACTCGTGCTGCTTTCAGAGGTCTGTTAAGTTTAGTTCCCTCAAATAACCTCTCCGGCGGAGCACCAGTTATTGCTGTAGAAGTAAATAATCCAAAATCCCTGTCTTCCTCGCCTTCATATCCGTCCAGGTTATCAAAAAGGAAGTCTTCTACATCATCAAAGAGTTTTTCCGAGATTTTATAAGATTCTTTGTCATAAACAACAAGAAGAACATTAACTTCATGTTCCAAAAGAAAACGGCTGATTTCATCTACCGCAATTTGAAGAGCTAAGTCTTTTGGGAATCTATAGTTTCCAGTAGCTAAAAGTGGAATGGCAACAGATTTACAGTTCAGTTCTGCCGCAGTTTTAAGCGCAGACTGATAGCAGCTTCGGAGTATTTCTTTTTCACCGTGATTTCCGTCCCTGTAAAAAATGCCCACAGTATGAATGACATATTTTACGCCATGCTTTTTAAGGTTAAACGCCGGTGTCCATGCAGACTGTCCGCGTTCTATAGCACCAATCTTTTGCCTTTCAGCCAGCAACTGTTCACGTCCTGCAGCCTCATAAATTGTAGAATCCGTCCCACGTCCAATTACAGGAATGGGATTTGCTGTATTCACAATTGCATCTGCGCGAACCTTAGTAATGTCATTGCGTTCAATTCGAAAGGACATTTATTTATATTTCTCCATCACTGACTGTACACTCTTCAAAACATCCTGCCTCAATCCCTCCGGTGCAAGCACAATAACCGACGGACCAAAGCCCAGTACCCAGCTCAAAATCTGCTGTCTCTGGTTAGAAGAAAACTTCAGATATACAGAGCCGTCTTCCTTCTGTTCCATTATCTGATTCTTGTGCCATTCGCGTTCAAGAATGTAGTTGGCAAGATTTGAATCAAAAAGAAGTTCGTAATCTTCCGGTGCTTCGTTGTTGTGCCAGATTCCAAAGCTCAAATCAACTTCTTTGCTGATATCAAAGCCTTCCGGTACTGTGTATTTTTCTGCTGTAATCTTTGTATGAGTAAAGCGGGAAAGTGCGAAAATTCGGTTCTCCCCTGCCCCATGGTCGTAGCCGAATACGTACCAGTTTCCTTTCTGGCACAAAACATGATACGGATCGAATGTACGGGCCTTGTATTCCTGACTTCCTACAGAACGGTAATCGAAGTTCAAAACACGGCGGGTCTTGATTGCCTCAAAGATGTTATCAAAAACCCCTTCTTCAATAGAAGGAAGCGGATCACTAATAAAACTTATGTCCTTATTCAGAAAGCCTGAATCCACGCTTACCTGATTAGGCAAAAGTTCGCTGATTTTGCCCATCATATGACGGAACTGATTTTCAAGCGGAGTATTTTTATACTGCTCCATTAAGTGCATTACCGTGCTTACGGTAAAAAGATCGCCTTCTGTAAGCAAAACGTTTTTAATCGCAAAAGTCGGGTCTGTATAATAGTAACCTTTGCGTGTTCTGTCACATTCAATTGGAGCCTGGTATCTGTCGCGCAAAAACTCAATGTCTCGGAGAATAGTACGACGGCTTACGCCATGCTTGTCCATTAAAAACTGAATGCCCGGATAAATCCCGGAACGGATGTCTTCATCAATCTGAATAATACGGTGTGTCCTGAACCTATCTTCTCTTTCTGCCATAATTTTATTATACCACTTTAGAAATTTCCGCCGTTCCAGCCCCAGTTGCCCGTGCCCCAGTAGGAAACATAAACCGCGTTCCCTGGGATTCCAAGCTCTCTTTCCAGAATCTCGCACAGCCGGGCCGTCATCTTGTCACTTGCACCAGCATCAACGCTTCCAAGGACTTTTACTTCAACGTAGCCACCCTTCTCCAGCTTCTTTCCGCCAAAATACAAATCCTGACCGTCAACCAGATTAATCATCAGATAAGATTCCGGTTTTCCAATTATACTGATAGCCTTTCCAAACTCAGCCTTCAAAACATCTCTTTTTTCTACAGACAGCTGAACACTGACCTTTGCTTCAATCATTGGCATAGATTTTTCTCCTTTTTATTCATTATAGCACAAAAAATATGCTATAATACAAGAATAAGGAAGATAAAACATGATTATTACAATTGAAAATGATTTTTTTAAGGCCGACATATCAACAAAAGGCGGAGAACTTCAGAATCTCATAGACAAGAAAAGGGGGAAAGATATCATCTGGCGCGGTGATAAGTCCGTTTGGGGAAATCACGCCCCGATTCTATTTCCTTTTATTGCACGCTGCTTAAGCGGTTACTTTATAATAGAAGGAAAAAAATGTGAATACAGTCGAAATCATGGCTTTGGACGAGATTTGGAATGGAATTGCATAAGGCAGGAAAAAGAATCTGCCGACTTTGAGCTTACACAAAGCGAAGAAACCATATACAGATTTCCTTACTCATTCAGCTTAAAAACGGAATATCAGTTAACAGAAAAAGGAATAAACTGGAAAATTACTGTAAAAAACACAGACAATAAAGCATTCAAATTCAGTACAGGAACACACGCCGCATTCAGTCTGAATGGAAATAAAGCAGAAGATTTTTTAATTGAGTTTGAAAAGAAAGACGCCCTTACAGCCGTATCATGCAGCCCGGAAGGTTATCTCAAAACAGATAATGAAGGAAAGCTTATAACTCAGGCTTATGGTGAAAAGGAATCCGGCATCATACCTGTAACAAGTTCCGGATTTGGAAACGGACACCTTTTTACAAATATAACATCAGATTGGGTAGGATTAAGAAACCTCAAAGACAATTCAATTGTTAAGATTCAGACAAAAGGCTTCCCATATTGCATGATCTGGCAAAACAAAAGCGGAAGTCCCCAGTTCGTTTGTATTGAACCATGGCACGGTTTACCAGACGCAGAAAATACAAATCACATCTGGACTGATAAAATCGGACTGGTTGAATTGGCCCCAGGTAAGGAATTTATTTGCATCCAGAATATCGAAGCAGAATAAAAACTTTCAATATAATTCTACTGATTTAGAAGGGGGGAAGTCTCCCCCTCGCTCGCACTACGTTGCTCGCTACCCCTTCCAGCGGGGACACCCCGCAACGCCCCGTTTTATCTACCCTGCTCTGTATAATTCTTTCACTTCTCATAAAAAACTAGAAGGCGAGAACTTAAAATCAACAGTCATATTCTTGCTCTAATAATTCTGCTATAGCCTTTGTTTCTCTGTAATTTCTTCCTGTCGTTTGTATTACAAGTCCTAATCCTTGATCTGTCCAATGTAAAACAATTTCTATTTTTCCATCGTTATTAATTTCTTTAATAAAAGTCCTGCATTTTGGATTAAACGGTAAAGAATTAATACCAGATATTATATAGTCATTCTTTTTAAGTTTATTCCAGAAATTAAGCAAGATATCTTTTCCATGATCTTCACGAGGATGAAATAATTTATTTTCTGGCAATACAGTTGTTTTTATTAATTCCAATTCCTTTAATGAATCAATCCACTGTTTTTGCGAAGTGATATTCTGAATTGTACATACATTATGTACTTGAACATTTGAATCGGAAGTTTTATCAAACGCAATTAAACTATCAATATTCCATTTTTCATCAGTGAAAAGGCTTAAAACAGCTGTTTCATAAGTATATGCCCATAAAAGTCCTATAGCTTTTTTATTCTCAAAATACAAATCATGATTTATGAATTTACCAAAATCTTCTTCAGAAATTGAATCTTTTTCAAATGGACTTGCTAAAAAAGAATAAAGAAAACTTGTTATAGTCCGTTTTGGAATACCGGGAATATTAATCAAGTAATCCATTATCTCTTGTTTCAATTCGTGAGAAACACGGCATACTGAAAAATTATTTTCTTTCAGTTTTAAATAACACTCTTTTAAATTTTGAACAACAGAGAACGAATAAGTTTTATTTTCGATAGAAAGTTCATTAAAAAATAAGTCTTGATTCATAAATCCCTTAAAACAATTGCGCCATCAAATTACCCCATTCATCTAAGAGCCCTTGAGGATATTTGTCTAGTTCTCCATTTGAATCTACTGAAATTGATATTATTTTAGTTTCCAAAGAAGAATTTTGTTCTTTTTCGAAATAAAAGAGTTTAACTTTATTCTCTTCTATTATTTTATTTTTAACCGCAACCCTAGTTCCATTAATTACGTGATCACTGTGAGTTTCACAGAATATTTGAACACCAGATTCGGCAGCCAAAGCAACCAATTTTCCCAATTCAGATTGACCTCTAGGATGCAAGTGAGATTCAGGATTTTCAATAAGTACTAAATCTCCCGGCTCTGAAATAAGTATTGTTAGAATAAGAGGCAATACATAGGTTATTCCAAAACCGACATTGATAGGAGAAAACTCATTTGACATTTCATGTCTTATATTCTCATTTTCTGAAACTGTAGATTCAAACTGAATTCCCATTTTTACTAAATCAACATCTGCTAATTCTTTACTTATAATTCTCGTTCCAGGTGAAATTTCCCCCATCCATGCATCTAGTTCATTTGCTAATGAATAAGATTTTGCATTAGGATGATGAAGAGACTTATTCTTTAACTCCTTTGCGCCAAATTTTGCCAAGTAATATGGTGCATTTTCTCCTGAATTACCTAAAATATTCAATCGTGATTTTTCTGATCCAAGATACTTATAAGTTTTTGATGGTGAAATATGATTTGCATCCAAATAATGAAAATGTTCTGTGAATAAAGATAATTTATTTAGCACATTATCTTTTGATAACTGTATATTATCTGCCTCAAGAGCATCTACCGGAGTCAAACTGTATTTGTAATCAGCTTTTATAGAATCATGTTCTTCAACAAGAGAAAATGAAAGCAATTCTTGCTCACCTGCATTTTGAAAAAAAACATCATTGCTGTTTCCTAAAGAAATCAAATAATCATTAATATATAATTTATTAAGTAATGAAAAATTTGAATAACTTTGTCTCAACATCAGCAATGACTGAATAATTGAAGACTTACCCATACTGTTCAAGCCAATTAATAAATTTAAATTTGATGTTCTTAAAGATACATTTCTTAGCGATTTAAAATTCTTTATCCCTAGCTTTTTTATCATGAAAACTTCCTCACCTGCTTTTCAAAGAAAGCTATTAATTTTGTGTATCTTTCAACAACATGCTCAACAGTTCCTGTTGCACTATTGATGGCATCAAAAAAAGATGTCGAAAATAATTGCTTATAATCTAGAAAAACCTGCTCTTTATGTTCTATTAATATTTTTTGCTCATTTTCATCCAAATTAGCAACACAAACAGAAGTACACTCAAACAATGATTTATTAAGCGGACCAAAGGTATTATTATTTTTAATTAATTTTCTAAATGCAAAATCACCAAACAGTTCCCTGCAAACTTTCATTGAATTAATAAAAATATTTAATAAAATCTGGCATTTCTCTATACTAAATTTTGTTTTTACTGTTTCCAACCCTTTATCAAGAAATCCATTTAAATCACCATTATAAGAATTATAACCTAAAATAAAAAAAGATAAAAATCTAGTTACAAGATCTCTATCCTGCATTCTAACAGGAGAGATTTTGCCTCTAGTTGCTAGTTTGAAATCATCAGAATATGCCATTTCTTTTACCAAATCCGAAGCTTTTCCATGATAAACCGCATTTCTAATTTCAGGTAAAGTAAGAGGCATTCCCCCTGTATTAATTCTTTTAAAAATGCTTATTGTTATATCATCTGGAGTTCCCGGTCGTATACAATATGCAAAAATCTGACATTCGCGAATCCGCCGTTGCATTTGCCGAGGTAATTCCTCATAAGATAACCCATTATATTCTCGCAAATATTCCAAATCTGTAAGCCTCAGTTTTAATTCGTCACCAGTTTTTCGAGTTACAAAATTATTCAGAGTAGAAATACGCTGCAATCCATCAACAATAGTCCAACAATCATCATTTCGACAATCAAAATAAAAAGCAGGAAGCGGAACTCTAATTAAAATTGATTCAATAAGCCTACTCTGTTCTCTAGGTTTCCAAAGATTTTCTTTCCTTTGAAATTCTGGAGTTAAATCTATTTCACGATTTTCAAGTCTATCAAGAATTGATTGCATAGAAAGTGTTTGCGATATAATATCAACTTTTAATGGATCGTAAGGTTCATTTATCTGAGGTTCTTGATCAGTTTCATACTCAGTTTCATCTTTATCTAACTCAGATTCGTTTTCAAAAAAAAAGAACATATATCACCTATTATTTTATTTAATTTATAGTACACTATACCATTATGAAAGTCTAGAATTATATGTATATCATGTTCTAAGAATGGCTATGTAACGATTACCTCTTGCAAATATAATTTCTTCAGTTTTTAATGTATGTAATTTCATTAGCCTAGGGCATAAAAAAACGCTCCACCAGAATTGATGGAGCGTTTTAGCATATTTACTTCTTAGTGAAATACTTATATACTCGAAAAAATCATCTCGGCTTTTCCAGTAAAGTTCGCTTTGCCGAATCCGTGCGGCAGAATAAAATGCTCGCCTTTACTGAATGACTTTTCTTCAAGCTTGCACTCGCCTTCGATTACGGAACAAAGCAGGAAAGGCCGGTTCTGATTGATTTCAAGACTACCGTCCACAACTCCATGCCAGACTGTAAATAAATTACAGCTTACAAGCTGCTTTACATCGCCGATTGCTTTATCGCTGTTCAATGGCGGCTCTTCCTGAACAAACGGAGCCGTTATCACATCTATACTCTGCTTCACATGCAATGGACGAGGCTTTCCGTCCTGCAATCTGCCGTAGTCGTAAACCCGGTAGGTGATGTCACTGGACTGCTGAGTTTCCAGAATAACAGTACCACCTTTAATAGCATGCACAGTGCCTGGTTCAATAAAGAAGAAGTCTCCTTTGTGAACAGGAATGACACGAATGAAATCGTCCCACTCCCCTTTTTCTATCATCGACTTAACTTCTTCTTTGTTTTTAGCATTGTGGCCAATGACAATTGTTGCTCCAGGCTTTGCGTCCATGATGTACCAGCACTCGGTTTTACCCAGTGAGCCGTTCTCATTTTTTGCGGCGTATTCATCATCCGGGTGCACCTGAATGCTCAGGTCTGTATTTGCAGTAATAATCTTTGTGAGCAAAGGAAACTGAGAAAGAGATGCATTTCCAAACAAATCTGGCCGAGTCTTAAACAAAGAAGACAAAGTATTTCCCTTGAATTCTTCGTTTAAGATTTCGTCATCACCATTTGGATGACCGCTGATTCCCCACTGTTCCGAACCCCAGATAAGAGTCTTTACTGTCGGATTTAATAATATCGGTTCCATTCATCTTGCTTCTCTTTTTTTCATTTCTTCTGCGATTTTCTTTACATCTTGGATTTTATCTTTTGAAGCAATCAAAAGTGAATCATCGCTATCGACAACTACAATATTATCAAGGCCGATTGTCGCAATTGTACGCTGACCGCCCCGGATATAGCTTGAAGTTGTATCAAGGGCAATTACATCACCTTTGATTACATTCTTGTTGCTGTCTTTGTTCTGGATTTCCCAAAGGGCTGTCCATGAACCGACATCATTCCAGCCGGCATTGAGTTTTACAATCTTTCCTTTTGAAGTTTTTTCCATTATGGCATAGTCAATAGAATCACCTTCAATCTTTGCAAAAGCATCTTTGTTCAGGCGGATAAAATCATTATCATCACTTGCTTTTTCAAAAGCTTCAATAGAAAGAGCAGCCATTTCCGGCTTATATTTCTTTAATTCATCAATAAAAGTAGAAGCCTTGAATACAAACATTCCGCTGTTCCATGAGTATTCGCCGCTTGCAAGATATTCTTCTGCTTTTTCGAGGCAAGGTTTTTCTACGAATTTTTCGAGAATATAAGCTCCATCAACTTCGTCTCCAGAAGCTTTTACATATCCATAACCAGTAGAAGGGAATGTCGGAACAATACCGAATGTTACAAGGCTCCCCTTCTCTGCTTCTTTTGCGGCTGTCATTACGGCATTCTGAAAAACCTTTACATCTGCAATAACATGATCACTTGGAAGGACAACCACTACTGCATCTTTATCCTGTTTCATAGCGGCACAGCAGGCAGCAGCAATTGCAGGAGCTGTATTTTTTGCCATTGGCTCAAGAAGAATTACAGGCTTTTTGTTTGTGATTTCTCCAATCTGCTGAGCAACAAGGAATCTGTGGCCTTCACCGCAAGAAATAATAGGATTCCCTGTTTCAAGCCCATCAAGACGAAGCAGAGTTTCCTGAATCATTGTTTTATCACTGATTAATGATAAGAACTGTTTTGGATGGTCGCCCCAGGAAAGAGGCCAGAGTCGTGTTCCGGCACCGCCACTTAAAATAATTGGAATAATTGTCATAATAGATCCTCACATCTTAAAAAAACTCATAACGCTATTATAAATTGCCTTATCCGTAAAGTTATCTTCTACCCATTTTCGAGCATTTGCTCCATATTTCTCTTTTGAAATTGACATCAGAGCATTTGCATATTTTTTTGCATCTAATTCAAAAACTTCAATTCCTGTATTACCATTTTGATTTACCCAATTTACCCCAGAGCCATCAATTGTGAAGGTGACAGCCGGAAGTCCGCAATATAAGGCTTCAGCCAAAGCTATGCCAAATGCTTCATTCTTTGTAATCGAAGGGAATGCATAAATATCAGATGCCCATAAATATAATTTTTTTTCTTCGTCACTGATTCTTCCGATAAAGTGAATATTAGCAAGATTTAGCTCAGAGGCATGCTGTTTTAATGTATCTGTAAGTGGACCACTACCAGCTATTACAACTTCATATTCATTTGATAAATACTGTGCAGCCTCAACTAAATATTTTAATCCTTTATATTCGCGATGTACACCAATAGAAAATATAATTTTTTTGCCAGAATATTTCTCTTTTATTCCTTGTATCTGCTTTTTATCTTCATCTGTTAGATTATCTAAAGCCTTTGTTTCAACAATATTTGGAATTATTGTAACCTTATTTAGAAACTTACTAATTGTATCTGATTTCTCAGCATAAATTTGGCTAGTTGCAATAATTTTATCAGCACGTTTTAACAAAGCCTTTTCAAAAGGGGCATATAATTGTTTTAATCTCTTTTGTTTGACTATATCAGAATGCCAGTGCAAAGTTATTTTACATTTTGGTTTTGCATATAGTAGATAAGTCGCAATTAAAGGATTCGGTAAATGTATGTGTATAACATCTGGAGAGAAATCTCTTATCATTCGTTTTAACACAAAGAAATAATTAAGGCTTAATGCTTGAGAAGCGATTTTGTGTTTATATCCTACACGCGTTATTTCAACTCCATCATAAAAATCTGTAACCGTCTCTTGGGAATGATTGAAACATATAACTTTTACCTCATTTCCTTGTTCTATAAGAATACGACTAAAGTCATAAGCAACTTGCTCAATTCCACCAAAATTAGGAAGATAATAAGTCGCAATTTGTAAAATTTTCATTTTTTCCCCTAAAATATATATTTCAGTAATAAGTAATATCTTATTTATATAACTTTTCTATTTGCATTTCTAAAAAAGTGAATAATTTCGATTTTATCCAATTTGGTTCTATGAAAAATCTTCTTATAAAATCAATAATACAGGCTATAAAAAACAAACTTATGACTAATAATAAAGTCTGTAATGGGAAAAATTCATTATCTGATTTTATCCACAAATCGCAATGAAAAATATTATGCCACAAATAATCCTTAAATGCACAATGTTGATGTATCAAATAAACAGCAAGAGTTCCTTTAGCAATTGAATTTAACCAAGATAATGAACCAATATCTATATGTGAAAAGAAATAAAAAACACAAAGGCAAATTAGAAAATTAGGAATTGTTTTAAAATCAAATAGAAAACGAAGAGCTTGCTTCTGCAAAAAACCTTGTGTAAATGCATAAACAGTGACTAATCCTACATATAAAGTAATTCCTATTAGCAGAGCTAGATATTTATTAAAGTAAAAATTCTCATGTACATATAATTTATAATACCCCATAAAAAGATAAATAAAAAGAAACCATGAGAAATTACACATTGCAGTATCCATACTCTTTGGGTAAACAGTCGAATAAAAACTAAATATGATAAATAAAATCAAAATAATGGATTTTATATACTTTTGACTAAGACAAAACAATGAATTTATATAAGGAGCAACTAGAAGTAAGCAAATCCATTGACTTACAAACCAACAATTCCTAGTAAGAAACGGAAAAAATGATTGAATAACACTTGTCTTAGAATATGGAACATTGAATATAAAGACAGATAAAAATATAAAAACAGAATAAAACCAATACTGACTATAAAGCTTTAATACCCCCCCTTGTTTGTATAGTAAACAATTTATTTTATTATCCACCGGGATTAAAAACCAAGTGCCTATCATAAGAAATAAACTAGTGGCACATCTTAAAAACAATCCAGAAAATTGTGCAAATAAAAGATTACGTCCAGATAATACGGTTAAGGCATCCGTTTGAGTTATAAAATGACCTATGACAATAAAAGCCATACTAATAATTCTTAATAATTCAAAATTGCTTGTTCTTGCCTTTCTAGGACTAGCAGAAATATTAAACATGATATTTTCCCAAAATAAACATTCTTTGCATAAAAGCATTTAGATACAAAAATGGTAAAAAATTTCCCCTTGTGATGTACTGCAAATAGCGAGTTATATTCCATTTAAACTTTTTTTGCACACTATCTTTCCACGGAGAAGTATAGTAGTAATAATCATATTTTTCTTTCATTGGATGTTTAGAATTTTTATACCAAGGACGAATAAAACTATGCCCACAAAAATGATATATCATAGGATTTTCCAAACCTTGCTCAAACTCGACTTTAGAATACCAATAATCTGTTTTTTGTTTATAAACTAAACAATTGCCATCGTAGTTATAAAATAGAGTCTGTGAAAGAATATTCGCAGCAAAAGGCAGTGGATATATACCATCTTTAAAGAGAATGTTTATTCCATCTTGGTCCGGTAAATAACAGATATCTTTTATAGAATCAAATTTAGTAAGAAAAATTTTCTCATACTGATTTGATTTCCATTTATTTATATCAATTAGCAGAATACCAGAATTAAAGTATGGTTCATTAAATGAAAACTGCAATCGTTTTTTTCTTTCGTTTCTAATACAATCATAACACATACCAATAGTCTTTTCTTCTAAGTTATAATTGTATAAAGTGCTTATATTTCCAACAACAAGAGTATCACAATCTAAATAAAGCACTTTATCTAAGCTTTCTGGTAAAAGCTCTGAAATACCAAATCGGACTGCCGCTGAGTATGAACCTCGGTATGTATTTAGATTTGAGTTACGAAGTTTTTCAATATATGAATCTGCATCAATAAAAAAAATCTTCTTTTCATATGAATCACAAATACTTTGTAATTTTTGTTTATTATCTTTTGTTATTCCCAAAGAAAAAATATAAATAGAAACAGATTCTTCCCTATTATTATCAAGCAATGATAACATTGAAATACCTGTCAACATCGCATAATTCTCATCTGAAACATATAAAATATTCATTATTGTTTTTCCAAATATAATTGATTTTTATGATTTTGTTTATAGATATAACAAACTATAAACATTCTGTTTAAATTGCTTTGGAGTATAACGGTGTATTTCTTCGTAAAAATTTAAACTGTTATTTTGTAAAACTTCTTCATCCATTGCTGTTACAAAGGCAGAAGAAATACTTTGAATATTGTCTGATTCTGCAAAAATTACATTATTTTTCGTGAATTCTTCAAATGCAGGAATACGACTTGCAATAACAGGAATCTTATTTAATCCAGCCTCCAGAATAGGAATTCCAAACCCCTCATAAGAAGAAAGCATTACAAGTGCAGTACATTTACTTAATAAATCTATCTTTTGTTCATCAGTTATATAACCAAGAAACTGAATACAATCCGAAAGGGAATGAGATTCAACATATGCTTTCAAAGTTTCATATTCTCCGGATTTTGAACCTGCAATAAACAATGTATGAACAGAGTTTCTGTTATTCTTTTTAAAATCCTCAAACCCTTTTATTGTATTTAACAAATTCTTGTTTTTTCTCATTGCCCCAATACATATAAAAAATGGTTCTGAAGCTTTTTTATCTATGCTTAAAGTTGTAGTCAATGGTAGTACGGAGATTTTCTCTGCTGAAATATGTTTATACTTAATTAAATCATTTTTTGTCGTTTCAGAAACAGAAATCAGAAAAACACTTCTTTTTACAACATCTTTATAAAACTTTGTATAATTCCATAGGACTGATTTCTTGTAATTTTCCGGATATATAGCATGCATCAAATCGTGCACAAATGCATATTGTTTTGCCTTTTTGGGAACAATGGGAATAAACCCATCTGAAACATATACATCAAATTTTTGTTTAACAAAAAAAGTGATAGGCAAAAAATATCTTAAATATCTGAAAAGTCGATACTTAAAATCCGACATATAAATACAATGGATATTTATCTTATTTTCGAATGTCTTTTTGTTTGAGATTACCCAAACATCAAAATCAATTGCAGAAAGGAGATTATAATAAACTTCTCCTACACCCGTTCGATTTTGGTCATTAAACTGTAAACCTATAGTAAATAATATTTTTTTCATATGACTTTGGATTCCGTAGATATTATTTCCTTAATACGATAAAAGCTATCTGGCTTAAAAGGATTAAAGATATTATTGTAAATATAATGTGCATTCGAATTACCTTTATAAACTCGTAAGAATCCATAAAGGAAAATAATTATGTAAAAGTAACATTTCTGCTCTTTTGTCAGCAAGGAATATATCATTGGAAAAATAAAACAATAAGAAATCAAAAATAACGGTGGCAACCGTTGAACAAAAATATAGATTTCATTAAAGAAGAAGAAAATAATAAAATAGATAAAAGCCATATTAACAAAGACAACACCAAATTTGAATTTTTCTTCTATTATTTTTTTATATTTCAAGAGTAAAATAAAGGAAAAGAAACGTTCCAGAAATCCAATTGTAATTCTCCCAGAAACTGATAATGGATTCACTTTATCAGTATATGCCAAAACTAAATGCGATATTCTTCCAAAATTTGTATTAGCAAAAGGTGTTAAAACAACCCCAACCCATTTTATCTTTAAGAAAAAAAACAGCAATCCTATACCATATATAATTACAAATATATACTTTCGTATCTTTTTGTTTAACAAGAAATAGAGTGGCAAATAAAAAAGTGAACTTAAATGAAATAAACATCCAAATAAATTTAATAAAACATACTTATAGAACTTCTTATTAACGATATATCGGATACTATACAAGAAAATCATTACTGATTTTAAATTTCTTACCATGTTTATTCCTAAATGTGAATCGGCTATAAACACATAAAAAATTAAAATAGCAATACCTTTATATTTTGGAAGATAATCTCGTAAACATAAATAGAATATAATATAATCAAAAGCAGAATTAAAAAAAGAAAACACCCAATAATTATTAAAGAATGATTTAAATAAAATCATAAAAACGCAAAAACCTTTTTCCATTCCACATTTCTTGAAAAATAATTCCAATTCTTTTGTGGTTAAACCAAATATTTTGGGTGCATTTAAAAAAGCATTCTCATAATTTATACAATCAGATCCAACATACCAGCGTCCACCAATAAAGAAAATTATTATATAAATCATTAAAAATGCATAATAACTATTTTGAAAGTTAAATGCATTAATATTATTTCTTAATTTTATCTTTCCGGCTGAAATTGTGCTTGGAAATGATAATAAAAATAAGATAAAAAAAATAGCTAAATAAGGAAATTGAATCATTTTTTGCTATTACTCCGGATAAGATTTTCTTTTTATCATTTCATATAGTTTTACGATTTGTTTATTTGTAAAAAGCATAAAAGGAGATAAAAAACGTCTCCTCTGATAAAGTGCATATAAATCTTTCGCTATATAATTAACTCCAAATTTTTTGCAATATTCATTAACAGAAATATGTTCACAAATTACTTCTAAAGTACTGCTTCTTTCATTATTTTTGGTAGTGTATAAAGTATTTATTATATTATCATAATGATAAATTCCAATTCCACCAAATGCAGAGGTACATCTTACATAGGATTCCTTTTTTAGTTGTCTCTCCAGCTCATCTATATTTATAAACATTTCCTTATAGGTTAACTCATCATGCTCTGCATTATATGGAATATATGCAAATATATCATATGGTTTCAGAAGTTTTCTATATTTGAGAAAAGATGAATAAAAACATCCATTAGCAAAAATACAAGACCAGTCTTTAGGCGCATTTTTTATTACTGAAACAAAATTTTTATAAGCAAAATCATCTAAATCAGAATCAAAAATAGTTATGTAATCAGTATGAATGTTTTTTTTCCTTATTATTTCTAAATATTTATTTCTGAAAAAAGCCATTTTCTCAATTCTGTATTTGGAAGCACCAGCATTTGATTTTTTTGTTTGTCCAACAGGAAATGTAGATTGATTATAATCTTTACAATCTATAAAATAATTTTTATGATTTTTCTGCCAATCAATAAGTAAATCTTTAGTTCCATCTTTACTATCATTCTCAATAACTATAACATAGGAGTTTAAGAAATAATTTCTAATATATTCTATTTTCTCTAAATTTTTGCTTAAATTATTATAACAATTACGTGCTAATAAACAAAATGTAATACTTTCTTCTAGCATTATATAACCACCTTTTTATTTTATTACTCGAGTTGTTTTTCCAGTTTCACCTTTAAAGAAAGCTGTCATACCTAAAAACATATATTTTGCATATTTCAATTTACCTTTAGTCAAATAAAATAAAATATATATAAAATAAGTTAAAATCTGAAAATACACGTGTTTTGGAAATAATTCTTTTATCATTAATAATTCATTTCGAGTATTATAGTAATAATATATAAGTTTTCTTTGAGGATTTACTCTTGCACATTCTGCATGATAAACTACCGCTTTTGAGATTGCATAAATTTTCCAGGTGGAGTTTCTTACTCGTAAACAAAATTCAGTTTCATCACTATATAAGAAGAAGCTTTCGTTCATAAATCCGCAGTCCTTAAAAACTTCTTTTCGTATAAACATAGATGCACCTATGATACAATCACAAGTAACAAATTCAGGAAGCTCACAATCCGAAGGCTCACCGGCATAAAAACATTTTCCAGGAGTTAGTCTGCCAATTTTATTCGGCTTAAACAAACATCCTCCTAAAGCCTGCAAAGTATCAGTATCTGGATAGTGAACTAATTTTGCACCAAGAATACCACAATCCAAATGTGAATTGGCAAAACTAAACAATTCAGTTAAACAATTCTCTTCAATAAGAGTATCAGGATTCAATATCCAAATAAAACGTGAATTAAATTGTTCTAGAGCATATTTAATTCCATAATTGTTTCCGGCACAATAACCTTTATTAATGTCTGTTTTAATTACATATATATTTTCATTTGAATTATATAGTTCAAGCAAGTTATTAAAGTCAGTATTGGGAGAACAATTATCTACAATAACAATATTATACAAAACATTATTCTTTAATTTTTGTAAACTTTTGACACATTCAATAGTTTCTGCAAAGTTATTATAATTTACTATAATGATAGAAACATCCATTAGTATTTATATCCTTTTAATTTTGTATAAGAATTTTATCAAGAATATCTTCTGAGAGGGGCTCATATATTAAAGTCTTTTTTTCAGTAAAAGAATCAAATAATTTTACTATATCAATTGATAACAATCTTTTTCTTAAATTTTCATCAAATCTCCAGCGTATAAAATGAGCAGGATTACCTCCAACGATTGAATATGGTTCAACATCTCGTGTAACAACTGCACCGGCCGCTATTACAGCCCCCTGTCCTATACTAACCCCACTGCAGATAATAGCATTAGTACAAATCCATACATCATCTGAAATTATTATATTTCCTTTTGAATCAGCTTCTTTTTCATATCCAAAACATTTTACTTTAAACGGAAATGTAGAAATACAATTTATCTTGTGTTCCCCACCTAATAAAAACTTTACTCCATTCGCAATCGAGCAATAATTTCCTATAACTAACTTATTATTTGACGGACTACCATCAAATACATCAATAATGCCATAGGACTTTTTACCAACTACAACTTTTTTTAAGTCACAAAAATTCATAATTGTTGTTTCATTATGTTTATTTTGCTTTCTGTATTTTTTTCTAAATAAATATAAGTTTATATAATAACTAACTATCATATTACTATTATTTCCAATTTATAATTTCAATCTTATTTTATTAAATAATTGTCATATAGTTGTGAAAAAAAATCAGCACAAGCTTTATATGAAGTTGTTGATAATGCCATATTTCTACAATTATCTACAACTATTTTATATTCTCCAGGGGATAATAAATACCACCATTTAATTCCATCTGCAAACGCCTGTGAAGAAATCTCTTTTGCAACAAAACCTGTGTTTTTTCCATTAATGACATCAATAGCCGTTCCTATATTAAATGCGACAACAGGAACACCGCAAGATATAGCTTGATTAACCATCATTGGTCCTGCATCTATAACTGAACCGGATAGATACACATCTGAAGCCTGATAAAGTTTTATTAACATTTTTGAATCAACATAACCGTATGTCTTACAATTAAATTTTACAATTGAACCAATCTCTTTCCCCGCATGACCAGCAAGAATTACTAATATATTCTCTCTCTCATTATTTGAAAGATTATTATAGAAAATATTCATTGCATCCAGAACATATTTTCCACCTTTTTTTTTATCATTCAAATTTTGACAAGCAAAGAAAATTACTTTTTTATTCTCATCTATATTTAATTCTTTTTTTGCAAGACTTTTATCAACAGGACAAAACTTATCTTCATTAATTACTGGAAAAATATATTCTTTCCTAATATTCTCTAATATTGGACTTTTTGATGCATAATTTTCATCCATGTATTTGTTAACCAACATTACAGGATGTATTTTTTCATAAATTCTTTTTTTTTCAAGAGCATTCTTATAAGTAAAATCTTTTTTATTTTTAGAATACCATATTTCACATGCACCACAACCATTTTCAAATGTAGAACAATCTGAAATAAAATGACAACCACCAGTCATTGGTGAATAATCCACACACACAATAAAAATAGGGCATTTATATTTATCATACAGCGTTTCTAATGATACAGCACTGAGCATTTCTTGCCAAAAAAGAATTAAAACAAAATCATATCTTTTATTATTAGGAAGCGATTTTAGTAATTTTCTATTTGAAACAGGAGGTTTACATTCATATTTATAAAAGAAACATCGTTGAAAATATTTTTCATAATTACGTCGTGTAATAATTCTGAAAAGTTTAAAATCGATACGATGAATAATTCTTTTTAGCCTTATTAATTCTTTTTCTATTATATTATCTTTTATATATAAAAAATCTGGATACTCTAAAGACTTTTCCTTAGTAAGAAAATCAACATCTGCACCAGATTTTTTAAGTGCATTATAAAAATCAACGGCTAAAACCCCAGATGCTATAAATGGGTTGGCAGAAGAAACTATTAAAATATTTTTATTACAGTCCATTTTTAAGTCCCATAACTTTTTGTTTTATAGAATTAATAATCTCAAGTAAAAATTCATTTCTAAAAAGCAATAAAATAACAGTGTATACAAATGCACTAAAAATCATACACACAACAGTTCTTATTATAAGATTTCCAACACATTTCTTTAGTAATAAACATATAATTGTAATTATTATACTACCAAATACTGGTTCTAAAAAAATCTTTGATTTTTTATTTATCTTAATTCTTTTATCAACTGTAATTATCAAAAGTATTAAAATTAATAAAGAACTGACTGCTGTTGTCATAGCTGCAGCATAAACTCCAAAAAAAGGAATAAAAAAATAATTAGTAATTACATTAAAAGCAGCTGTTATACAACAAATAAACATAAACTTCTTTTCATTACCTGAAGGCAAAAGAACTATATTTCCCAAAAAACTGCCTCCAACAAGACTGAATAAAAAAGCAATAAGTAAAATTTTTAAAACTAAAGGCGATTCAATATATTGACTTCCACCTATCAATAATATAATTTCATCTGAAAGAACAGTGGCACCTGCATAACAAGGAATGCCCAACAAAAGAATATATCCTAAAATTTTACGTAAAACTGAATTAATACGTTCATAATCTTCATTCGCAAAAATATTTGATAACTTTGGCAAAAGTACAAATAAAACAGAAGCAATTAACTGACTT
Organism: Treponema ruminis; assembly: GCF_014201975.1. NCBI lineage: Bacteria > Pseudomonadati > Spirochaetota > Spirochaetia > Treponematales > Treponemataceae > Treponema > Treponema ruminis. Next base: position 64,423 of record NZ_JACHFQ010000006.1, read on the forward strand.
ATCAAATTATTGATTTTTACAGCTGTAGAATAAATTCCAACTGCATAATCATCTTTCATTAGCCCCAACATTGTTACATCAGCCGTATTAAAAATGGTCTGAGAAAGAATCATAACAAATAAATAAATAATTGGTGCTAAATGTTTCTTCCATTCAATTTTAAATATCAACTTCATTTTACAATACTTTCGTCTGTAAAAAATATTTGCAATATTTGCTCCACTCGCAGACATTATAGATATTACTGCATATTTATAATAATCATTTGAAGTTCTAACAAAAACAAATATCAAAATAACATGAAGTATCTGAAAAAGAATCGTTCTAATCGCTATATAAAAAAAATCTTCCATAGCAGTATTAATCCAATCAGCCCCTAGTGTTGTAAATATAATACTACTTCCATAAACAATGATTAATACGCGATAATTATCTAACTTTCGAAAAAAAAATAAAGACAAAAAAAGAAGTATATAAGCAATAAATGTTGTCAAAAGATTCATAGAAAAAATTTGAGAAGAAATATTATCTAACATCTCTTTATTATCCCTTACTTTTGCACATTCTCTTATCGCATAAGTCCCGATACCTAAACCAGCAATTAAAGAAAAATAACTTATAAATGAATTAGCAAAATTTACCTTTCCAATATTTTCAGGCATTAAAATCCGAAGAACATAAGGATAAGTTATTAACGGAAAAAAAATAGTTGAGCATGTTCTTATAACATTTAAAACTGCATTTATTTTTATACTTTTAGTTTGCATCTTTGTTAGTTTTATTGTATAAAATTATTTGAATTTTTAATCACTTATATATGAATAAAAGTCATTTCTTAATATTGAAAAAACAATCATATCTTTATATTCACCTTCCGTATAAATTTTTGAAGGTAATAGACCAGATTCTTTAAAACCATTCCTTAAATTAAAATTATATGAATGTTCATTTCCTTTTATTACATATGCATAAATACAATTTAAATTTAACTCTTTAAAAGCAAAAGTTAGTAAAGCTTTATAAGCATCATCTGTATCATTTTTCATCCTTTTACTTTTATCGGAAATATTAATTTTTATACCAATTTCTGCATTTGAATTCTTATAATCAATATTTTGCAACATAACCATACCTAAGGTATGGCCATTTTCTAATTCAATCATAAGTCGAATAGTTGAATTAGTATTAGTATAATTATTTATCCAATTATCCTGCATTGATTTACTGACTGGAAGATGTAAATTCCCAACCCATCTATCAATATCAGGGTTATTCATCATTTCAAGAAGCAAGTCGCAATCCTTTGCCTCTATAGCTCGAAGCGTTACACATCCATATTTTATGAGCATAGCATATTACCCTTCATAATATAATATCCATAACGATTAGAACTATCAGTAATCGTATGCCCATCAAACTCATGTTCAATAAATTTTCGTTCAAGCTGCCATCCATCATTGAGCATTTCTTCACAATCAGCCATATCTTTTTCAGTAAAAATAAATCGAACAGCGGCGTTTCTTGGTTCTACAACTTTTTTGAAATCAGGTTCATTTCCAAGTGCAACATCAATTACCATTTTAGTAAAATCATAACCTGTTGAAATCCTAACAAGATCAGAACCAATACAGTCTCCACCCATTCGTGAACCAATTTCAATAATCTTTATATTTCCATCATCATCGATTTTAATTTCAGAATGACTTGCACCTTCTGTTATCTTAAGACTGTTTAATGCGTGGTAAACAACAGATTTAATTTTCTCTACCATTTCTGCACTAATAGGGGCAGGTTCATTATGTCCAGTTTCAATAAAATGAGGGGCTCCGGTTGTTATCTTTTCTGTTACTGCAAGAAGAGTTGGCTTACCATGAAATGAAACACATTCTACACTGTATTCTTTTCCTTCTGCAAACTCTTCAATCATTGCCTTGTGTTCAAAAGATTCATTGCACGCAGATTTTATAGCTGCCGATAATTGCGATTTATCAGTGATTTTTGTAATACCGCGACTTCCACTTCTATCTGTTGGTTTTACAATAAGAGGATAAGAAAAATCAGAAATATCAAACTTTTCATTTTCTCCAACTTCAATAAACTTTGGAATTGGATCACCATTTTTCTTAAATGCTTTTCGCATTAAAAATTTATTAGTTGCAATTTCTGAACATTCAATAGAGTTTGCATTAAGCCCCATTTTTTCAGCAACATAATCAACTGTAAGAACTGCTAAATCAGAAGCAATAGAACAGATACCATCAATTCCTATTTCCTTACATTTTTCTAAAATTAGCTCTTTTTCAATAATGCTAATAGGGTAAAAATAATCTGCATCAGCCTTTCCTACAGCTCCATCCTCCCATGCGAAAACATGAGTTTCTAAACCCATTTCTTTTGCTTTAAGAATGAGTTGTCGCTGGAAATCATTTGCTCCTATAATTGCTATTTTTTTCATTATATAAAATCCTTAATCTATTCTATCTAATAACTATTTTTGTCTTCAATAAAGTCGTAAGTTTCTTTTCTATTTGTAACATTCCAAAAGATATAATTATCATTAAAATTGTATAAAGAACCATCTCTAAGAAACTTGTAGTATTTAATTTAAGCATATTTTTGAAAATTATAAATAAATAAAGTCCAGGTACATGCCATAAATACATCTCAAATGAAATAGCCCCAAGCATAAAAAAAACATTCCAACTAAAAAGCTTTTCACATGATAATAATATTATCAGAACAGATGGCCAAATCATAAAAGTAAAGATTCCCCACTGATCATCAATTCCATTTTTCAAAACAGAACATACTCCACAAAGTGCCAGACATAAAATCGAATATGCAACTAAAATTTTTTTTGGTACATTCTTATAAATATAGTGAAACACCATCCCTAAAAAGAATGCTGAATATCCACGTCCTGTAGCAAGATTTAAGAAAGGTATATTCAATTTATAAGTTACCGCACTTACACCTGCTACCATCATTGTAAAGTACAAATATTTTACATTAATAGTCAGCCTTAAACTTATCCAGTTTAATGTATATACAATGATATAACAGATAAGTAGAACACATAAATACCAAAGAGGATTATTTATTCCTAAACTTATATTACCTATACCCCCCCCCACAAATGTAAGGGTAACACTATTCAACAATTGCCATAAACCAATTGTAATACCTTCAGGAAATTTTCCAAGACAGATTCGATACAATAAGTAGACTATAGCTGTAACAAGTACGCTCAAGATCGCCATAGGATAAAGTCTTATACATTTTCCTGTAATCCATTTTCTAAAATTTACAAATAACTTTGATTCTACTCCTAACGCTGTAACAAATCCTGAAATAATAAAAAAACATTCTACTACATACCCAAAAGAGATTAGTCCACCATAAAAGTTAATTCCAGAAAACTGAACACCAGTAATTTGCTGAAAATGATGGAAAATAATTATTACAGCAAGAATAAATTTTAAGAAATCAAGCGAATGAAATCTCTTTGATACTTCCATTTTTACATTCCAAAAAACTGTTTTACAGTCTTAATAACAGATTCAACTTCATTATCTTTCATACCATACCAAAGAGGAAGTCGTACAAGTTTATCACTTTCAGATGTGGTAAATTTATCTTCACCGTCAAAACGTCCAAACTGTATGCCTGCAGGAGCAGAATGAAGTGGAATGTAATGGAATACACAACCAATTTCATGCTCTTTCATAAAACTAATAAATCTTGTTCTTTCTTCCAGATCATTACATTTTATATAGAACATATGTGCGTTATGAACACAACCTTCTGGAATTACAGGTAATTCAATTTTGCCAGAATCTGAAAGCGATTTGAATGATTCATAATATTTGTTCCATACTGAAAGTCGTGAATCATTTATTTTATCTGCAACTTCAAGCTGTGCCCATAGGTATGCTGCATTCAATTCACTTGGAAGATAACTTGAACCGTAGTCTACCCAAGTATACTTATCAATCTGTCCGCGCCAAAATTTTGAACGGTTTGTACCTTTTTCACGAATAATCTCTGCTTTTTCAATATCTTCTATATTTGTATTGATTACGATTGCACCGCCTTCTCCCATACTGTAATTCTTTGTTTCGTGGAATGAATAACAACCATAGTCACCTATAGTACCAAGAGCTTTTCCTTTATATGAAGACATAACAGCCTGTGCAGCATCTTCTACCACTTTAAGATTATGTCGATGAGCAATGTCCATAATTGTATCCATTTCACAGGCAACACCTGCATAATGAACAACACAAATTACCTTTGTTTTATCTGTGATGGCTTGCTCAATAAGCTCTTCATCAATATTCATTGTATCTGGTCTTACATCTACAAATACAATTTTGCAGCCACGCTGTACAAAGGCATCTGCAGTAGAACAGAATGTATAACTTGGCATGATTACTTCATCACCAGGCTTTACATCGCAAAGCAATGCCGCCATTTCCAATGCAGAAGTACCACTTGTAGTTAATAACACCTTTTTAGCATTGAAGCGTTTTTCAAGCCATTCATTACATTTTTTTGTAAATGAACCATCTCCACAAATCTTATGATTTGAGATAGCCTCGGCAATATATTCATTTTCTTTTCCAGAAAATGGTGGTACATTAAAATTTATCATAATTTATCCCTCATTAATTATTTATTAAAAAAATTAGAAGCATCTTCTTCATTGGCAGGCAAGCGTTATTTCAGACGTCACCCATAGCTCTTTTTTTACTGATTTTTATTGAGTTGTATTTTTCACGAAAAATTTTGTACAGCCTTCAGAAAACACAAACTCATTATGTTTATTGTTACTAAAAATCTTCGAAATATTTCTTAAAAACTTTCTGTAACTGTGGTGTCTTTTTCGCACCTTCCTGAAGTTTTGTAATGAGCTCAGGTGTAGCATTCTCATATCTTATTAGTAATCCACGAGAATCTAACTCGTCTAAATCTTTTTGAGTCAATGCTTCGGCTTTTGCATAATACGCATACGAAAATGGCTCTGTCAGGAAAGAGTGCTCACCTTGTGCAAGAACGCAAGTTCTATCATACCTTGTCATTCCTTCATGCACTGTCGAAATCGGAATCACGAGCGCCCTATCATCTTCAGAAACATGAGAAATAACAATTCTTAAATGCTTATGCAACTTACCATCAGGGGCAATATCAGAGATTCCCCTGAAGGCAAGACCTTCTTCTAATGTGTATGAAATAGAGAGGCCTCTTCTTCAAATACTTTCTTTTCTGCAATAAGAAGCTCAATCTCTTTATCAGAGATACCGACGGCTTTCATGACATTCTCTAAAGGAAGCGGTATTTCCTCACCTTTTTCAACAGGAGTCCACTCTGGAAAGCGGCTATCTGCATGAGCATACTTTTTCATATCCTCATAAGAATATCCATAGAACTGGTCTGATACAGATCCCAAAATATTTTCTTCAAAATCAGAAAGGTAGGCATCTGAAATAGCAGTATCTAAAAGTGAAATCTTATGATCTTTGACAGAAAAACAAGAATTCCATTTTTTTTGATCATTCACATTTTCATTCTTGTCTTTTATGAATGTATACAAACCTTTTAATACAGGACCTCTGTTCATGGATACATACGAATCTCCTGTTATCGCATTTCCTATAGCATCAATAGAACGCCTGTCTGCAATATAACATTCTTTTATGAGATTGTAATAATCCATTGAACCGTTATTGCGCTTTAATATAAAAGCAACAACTTGCATCAGTTTGTCTGTATTCATATAAATAAATTTATAATAAGGTTACCATTCCGTCAAGGATAAAAAGTTTTAAAGACACCTTCTCCATTGGCAAGCGGTCGTTATTTCAGCCGTCACCAACAATGGATCTGTTCACCATTTGACATACGTGCTTCAACCAAACTCCGCGTCAAATAATGGTTGCCTTTAATTCTACTATAGTACGATTTTTTATTTTAGGTTGTCAATATATTCAAATTATGAACAATCTTATTTTTCTTCTTTTTTCTGGAGTTCCTGGTACGACAGGCTTAAAATTCGCTTCCCGTCCATAAGCGTAACTTCAAAATTTATACGCTTATTCGATCTGTTCACATCCGAAATAAAGCCTTCCATCCCCTTAAACAAGCCGTCAACAATCACAATCCTGTCGTTTACATCAAACCGGACATTCAGGATAGGAATAACGCTTCCGTATCTCAGGAACGAGGTCACAAGTTCGGTATCTCTTGCGGACAAAGGTTTTATGTCTTTATCATTGGGAAGAAAACCTATAAAGCCCTCTTCATCTTTTATATCCTGGATTCTTGAAAGGTTGTCCGTCTCCCAGAAAACATAGCCCGGAATCAACGGATCTATATATTCTTTGCCGCTTTTTAACCGCATCTGCTTTCCGATGCAATGAAGCTTTCCGTTATGCTCATCTGGAACGGAATCAAAGAGAGGTTGTATTTTTTCTATAAATTTATTCTCAAAACCGGTTTTTACCCAAATACAGTAATAATTGCTCATAGTCTAACTCTTCGCTTACTCAATACGATTTGAAATACTAACACATTTTTATGATTAAGTCAGTGAATCTGTGCAAGATAAGTGCTTGCCGTGCCCTGATTACGAATGAAGGAAAAATTTTAATCCCGTAAACATCCAATCGGAATCACATAAACTCCATCTGGTCTTCGGTATGCATATTCTGTACCCGTAATTATAATAAGCAAATCAGGTTCCCGAAGAAGTGGTGCACTTCCTTTTTCGTTATATTCGCATACAAGACGTTTTATTTCCAGAAGATGCGAACTTGCCTCTTCAATCTCATTACTTCCCAATTTGAATTCAATGAGAGCATATTTCCCGTCACGAAGATGAAGAACACAATCAGCTTCCAGATTGTATCTGTCGTGGTAATACGAAATCTTTCCGTCAGATTTGGCACTGTACGCACGCAAATCCCTCATGCACAGGCTTTCAAATATAAATCCGAATGACTGCAAATCCGTCATGTAATATTCGGGATTCAAGCCTGAAGCTGCAACGGCTATCGAAGGGTCGCAAAATCCTCTCTTTTTACCGGAACGAATAGCAGAAGCAGACCGGATAGAAGGACACCAGGCATCTATATCCTGAATGATAAAGAGTTTTTCAAAAGCCTGAATATAAGATGACAAAGTATCATGAGAAATTGATTCAGATGCCGATACAACATCCTTTAAAATATTGCTTTCTTTTGCCAGTGTAGAAATGTTCCGGGCATAAGACCTTAAAATCTGCGCAGCCCATACTGAATTTCGTTTTACACCATCAACGGTAGAAATATCTGTCTCACACACACTGTCTATGTAATCGCGCGCAATCTGCAGTTGTGCACGGTCAGATTTTCTTGCAAGAAATCCAGGCCACCCACCACGACAGGCAGCGAAAATTATCTGTTCTATTTCCAAATCTGACTTTGCTTCTATCTCCATCTGCGGATTTACAAATAAAGCAGAAAGTGAAACAGTTCCGTTTGACTCCCCTGTCTCAAAAAGGCTCATTGTCTCAAGGCGCATCCTTGCGATGCGTCCAGTCCCAGAATGATTTATCTTTGATTTATCAACGGAATTCGAACCTGTTAAAATATATAAGCCTGTTTCATTCCTGGCATCAACAGAAAGTCTCACCGCATCCCAAAGAACAGGAGCATCCTGCCATTCGTCAATCAATCTTGGATTCTCACCAGAAAGCAACAGAGAAGGTTTTGTCGCAGCCGTCTGAAGATACCCCTGCCGTTTATCAGGATCCTGCATTTTTATGACACTTTTTGAATGATGTTCTGCAAGCGTAGTTTTTCCGCACCATTTTGGGCCTTCTATCAAAACAGCTCCACTACATTCCAAACGAAAAGCAAGTTCCTCATCCTGCAATCTCTGTCTATATTCCATGTCGAACTCCGATTTCTATTATAATCGTTCGTAGTTTTTGCGCAATATCAATCGTAGTTTTTGCTGTATTTTAATCGTAATTTTTGTGGTATTTTAATCGTATATATTGAGATTTTCGCCTCGACTGTAAAAAAACATTATACAGTAGTAGTCCATGTCATCTGACGTAACTTCACTTTTCTTCTTTCTTTTGCAGTTCCTGGTACGACAGGCTTAAAATCCGCTTTCCGTCCATAAGCGTAACTTCAAAATTTATACGCCTATTTGACCTGTTCACATCCGAAATAAAGCCCTCCATTCCCTTAAACAAGCCGTCAACAATCACAATCCTGTCGTTTACATCAAACCGAACATTCAGGATAGGAATAACGCTTCCATTTTCCACTAAAGTATGATTTATTGTATTTTTCCCCTTAACTAGAAGTGCCTGCTGATTTTTCTTAGTGTTTTCATCAGCAGCAGGAAATGTCACCGGAACAGAATAAAAAAGAGCAGCTTTCGCACAATTTTTTATACGCATTTATAAGTCGCTTATTAGTATTTTTAGAAAAATTAATATGCTTTACATTATTGTTTTCTAATTCTATTACCAGTTCCTTAAAATTAGCCGTAGGCTGATCAAAAAGAATATCTGGTGCATTAGCCTATATACGAATGCAAAACAGACTTCAGCCTCAAAACAGAAAGAGCTTTAGAAGTTTTGAAACATCACTGGTCATTTTGGCTCCCCCATTTGATTTTTTCCAAAACATATTCTGCAGAAACGTCTTTTATCCAATACCGCCTTAGAAGGCTGGCAATTTCCTCTCCCCTTAGCAAATCTGCAATTCTGTCAAAAACCAAATCACTTTTCCCGGTAACAATATTTTCAATTATCATCAGACAGTCGTTCCCTTCTGTCTCTTGCTTTCTTTAATAATTTCTTCAATATTAAAGAATTTCTGTCCACAAGGAATATGTATTTTATTTATATAAGCTTCCGTGTTTTGTATTCCCCAGGATTTTAGAATAGAATCACGCTTTAACAATTCAGAATCAAGTTTATCATTTTCCAATAAAACTTGCTCACATGCTAATTGATAATCAAATAAAAAAAGATGATGATTTCCAAAATTATTCAAGGAATTTAATATCGCATTTCTCCATGTTAAATCTGACTCTCCTAGAGATAATCCAAATGCACATATTACATCTGCCCTTTCTATTCTGTCTTTAGCAATTCTCATTTTATTCGGATCAAATTCATTATTAAAATATGTTTTTACAAAAGCTTGTTTTCCACGTGCTGTCAATGTATAACTTGAATTAACTTGCTTTTCATTATCCATACCCATAATCAGGTATTTATCTAATTTTCCATGAATATGAAAAACCTTTTCTGTGCCAAATACCAGATTTATTAAATAATCAAAAGTATTTGTATAATTAAACGAGATAAAATTAATATTATTTGAACTTCGTGTATGTATATCTTTTATAATATTTGAAATTCGCGGTGTCATTTTCGAATAATAATCCAAGACTGATTTTCGCATTTCTTCAATTAATAAAGGTTTAATATCTTCATTATTAGATACATATTCGATAAATTTATTCTCTTCTTGTTTTAAATATTTTTGTAAGTAATTTCGGAAGTCTTTTATACATTTAATAAAATCAACTTCTGAATCCAAATCTGCAGCATATCTTGCCATGCCTTCTTCAAAATCACTCCAGTTTTTGTAATCTGAAGAGATTTCTTTCTTAAATTTCCTTATTATTTCAGAATCCGATTCACCAATCTTACAGTAAGAATCATAAACATTCTCGTAGCGAGTTTTCATTCCACAACTAAGATCAAATCCATTTCCAATTAAAAATAGTATACTCATTATTACCCCTTACAAGATTCTCTCCTCAAAATCGGAAAAGATATCACTCCACAACAATTTTGATTATCTGTTCTACAGGTTCAACAATCTCGTTGCATAAAATACTGCATTTTATTTCAAAAGTTCCGACAGCTGTTGGATAAAAATATGCACCTCTGTAAAACTGAAAATCTTTGTGTCTTATTTCTGCAAATTCAAAATAAATTTCTTGTGATGAAATATTGACATCCACGGGATCTAATAAATTTGCAAACTCAACATTTGATTCTAGCTCAGTAACGCTCAAAAAGGAAACTTTTTCATCAGAAGCTTTACAGCCTTCTGGAGCAAACATAGTTCTTTGTCTTTCTTCGATATCTTTATCTGACAAGCCAATCATTCCATATGTCACATACTCTTCAATATCCGCATTTGACACAACTATCAAACCTTTTGGAATTTTCATTTTACAACGCACGCCAGTTGCCCTTAAAGTACCTTTATTAACAATTCTGAATAATAATGAGAAACCATTTTGGAAAAATGTCCTTAATAGCAAAACATCTGCTTTACTAAAACTTTTCTCACGATTAAAGGAATCAGAATAAGTTATTTTTTCTGCCACGTCATCCATATATACAGGCTTTACCAAATAATGAACAACACCGTCTTTTATATCAGGTTCATTTCCAATCGGGTTTCCGTCTTCATCTTCGTTTTCTGGGTCTCTATGACAACTCAAAATTAGATTCGGTTTTCTATCATTTTCAAGTCTCAAATCAGCATTTAAGGCTTCAAGCGTATGAATTCGTTCAGTAAGCTGCAGAATCCTTGCATGACTTTCTTCAATGCTAAATTCTGTTGTTCTAATCCAACCAGGTCTATTTTTCCGCTGCAGAGCTTTGTATATTGATTGAGAAAGCAAGGAAGCTAATTCATCTGGATTCTTAAAAAATTTTACATAGCGTGATGTTTTTACTTTTTCTTTAAAAGCATCTAATTTTGCAATTTTATCAGGTGTCTCATTTGTGAGATTCGATTTTTCCGCTTCATCCGAAAGAATAAAAGCAAGAATCGGGATATTTTTACTCAAGGCATAGTTAAATTCTTTTTCCGTATAACTTATTCCAGCATCAACATTACCTTCTGGTATTATCGAGCCATAACGCCTGCCAATAATAAGCACATAATAGTCAGAAGTATCAATCGTTTGACTAATTATAGTCCACTGGTCTTCATCTGCCGCTGAAAACAATTCCATTCCAATGGGAAACTGTTCCATTGAAAGAATTGTCTGTATTGATTTAGCCCTTTCTTCTTTTAAATCTTCATAGGTGGAAGAAATGAAGAATTGATATTTCTTTTCCATGATTTAAATACACTGTATCATACAATACCCATTTTGTTAATAAATCGCTTTCGCCGCCTGGCAGGAAAATCTTTTACGAAGTTTCAGCGGACATCTGGAGTTTTTACCGGGCGCAGGTAATGCACTTGAGTTTTACAGGTGTTTTCATAAACTTTCCATAAAAGACAATAGTTCTTTTTTAAACTCTTCCGTTGCTTTAGGATGTCTAAGAACTGCCTCAAACCTGTTTTTATCAGCCTTATAATATTCCAGTTCCTTTTTTATGATGTTCATTCTGTTTACAACATAGCCAGGGGCAATATAAAGCGTTTCTCTTTTATTATTTGCATAATCTTTCTTACGAACAAGAACTGTTAGCCTGTTATGACCGCGATTGTAATCCTCTTCCTCAACATTCTCCTTAAAAACAATCGAACATGGATTTGTACAGTAACTGAGGTACCTCGGTTGCTTGGTCGGATATGTTTTTACTCCGTTCAGAGAAAAGAAAATAAAAATATTATCAGCTTCTGGAAAAATTAAATCATTTTCATTGTTGTATATAAAACAGTTAGCCGCTCCTATTTTTTCTTTTCCCTTCACCACACCATTTTTCTTATTCTCAACATAAAGAAAGCCATCATAATCTCTTAAATTTGAAGCCCTATCAATTATTGTCTCAAGGCTTGAAAGAATCTCAAGCCTTTGCAAAATGTAATCTTTTCGCTCTGAATTTTGCAAATCTTCATCAGTAACTTTTCCATTTTTCACATCATCATAAAAATTAGCTTGTGTTTTTCCGTTACGATTATACTGTGTAAGTTTCGTAAGATTTGAATGATGCAAACCTGTAAGATGATAAAAATTCTCTTTGAAAAAGCTTATCAGAATTTCTTTTTCAAGATTGCAGGCCGTAGGTGCAGAAAATTTCTTTTCTGCAAAAGATTCAATACAGCCCCCATTTTTTATAATTATCTCATATTCAATATTAAGTAAGCTATTATAGGCGGAGAAAGCAGCACTAAGTTTGTCTGAATTTTTTATTACTTTTATCTTATTTGTCATAAAAACAAAAAGCCCTTGCGACTGGCAAGAGCTTCCTCAAGAAATAGTTTTTTCTTTCAACATAGAACTACCAGACCTAATTCTGATATGCACCATGCCTTAGATAGTCTTTTGGATATAACTATAAACCCTTAGACTAAGCCACATTGCCCAGGAAACCCACGACTATCAGATTTCTTTCGGCTTTTTCGGCTTCATAGGTAAGACCTGCTACCTACATTAATTAATATAAGACAAAATCCTATAGCTGTCAAGTTTTTATATTTTGGTTGAAGTAACGTAAGGACAACGCCCTATGCGTTATTCCTGATTTTTAATCGGGTTCTCGTTGTTACTTTCTCAAAATTAAATTAATCCTTAGCCTTTGGAGATACTCTTATTTTTCTTCTTTTTTTTGCAGTTCCTGGTACGACAAGCTCAAAATCCGCTTTCCATCGACAAGCGTAACTTCAAAATTTATACGCTTATTCGATCTGTTCACATCCGAAATAAATCCTTCCATCCCCTTAAACAAGCCGTCAACAATCACAATCCTGTCGTTTACATCAAACCGGACATTCAGGATAGGAATAACGCTTCCGTATCTCAGGAACGAGGTCACAAGCTCGGTATCCCTTGCGGACAAAGGTTTTATGTCTTTATCATTGGGAAGAAAACCTATAAAGCCCTCTTCATCTTTTATATTCTGGATTCTTGAAAGGTTGTCCGTCTCCCAGAAAATATAACCGGGAATCAACGGATCAATATACTCTTTGCCGCTTTTAAGCGCATCTGCTTTTCAATACAATGAAGCTTGCCGTTGTGCTCGTCTGGGGCGGAATCAAAGAGAGGTTGTATTTTTTCTATAAATTTATTCTCAAAACCGGTTTTTACCCAAATACAGTAATAATTGCTCATAGTCTCAAAAAATCCTATGCCGGATTCGGGCGAACAAAGCTGGATGAGTGCTATCTTGATTATTATGACCTGAAATATGACGAAATAATCGGGATAGCGAGAAAGGAAAATCCGCCGCCGGTTTCCACCGTAGTAAAACGCGGCAAAAAGAAAAAAGGAAAGGTTCTCTCCCTGATTGAACGGCTTTCAAGCCTGAAAGACTCGATGCTTCTCTTCGCAAGGAATTTCGCAGTTCCTTTTACGAACAATTCTGCCGAGCAGAACATCCGCAACCTGAAGTCAAAATCAAAAGTCGCAGGCAATTTCCGCTCGGATGACGGAGCCAGATGGTATCTTAAAATCCACTCTTACATTGATTCTGCAAGAAAGCACGGTGTCAATGCGTTTGAAGCAGTAAAGCTAGCCTTCTCAGGGACTCCGGCTCTTTGCTTTGGATTTTAGGTGCTGAATAGTTACATAAATACTAATATAATTTTTACAAGGAGTAGTCTTTAAAATTTGGAAAGTTTTGACAATCTGCTGATTTTTCCATTGTGTAAGAATTTCCGTATAAGGACTTCGAATTTTCATTTGTTATTGCCGTATTCATCACACATTTTTCAAGTCTCTCTTTATTAGAATTGATAAAAAAATATCCACTCTGCATAAGAACTCTAGCAAGGCTGTCCTTAAAAAATTAAGGCGGCTGATACAGCCGCCCGTTATATCCTTCACTTTAAAGGCGGAAGTGCGCCTAGGATTATATCCTTCATTTTAAAGGTAGAAGTGCACCTAGAATTATATCTTCCACTTTAAGGGCAGGAACGCTCCCAATTACTTATAATATATGGCATAAACAGCCTGAAGTCAAGTGTTAATCCCCTACCTTCTTCGCAACTTCGTAAGTCAGGCCGATAAGCCTGGTGCCGTTCATAAGCTCTACTTCAAAGTTCACACGCTTGTTGCGGCGGTTCACGGCTTTTACAAGGGCTTCCCGTCCTTTGAACAAGCCGTCGAGTATCTGGATTTTGTCATTCACGTCAAAGGTTACGTGGACAATCGGCATTACGCTGCCATATTTCAGTAATGACTGTATGAGTTCAATATCTTTGTCATTAAGCTGCTGGGGCTCGCTGCTCTGTGGAAGAAGCCTTACAAAACCCTTTCCTTTCTGCAAAATGGAAACTCCGTCCAAGGAATCAGTTTCCCAAAAAACATAGCTCTGAAAAAGTGTGTCTATGTATTCCATGCCGTTTTTGAGCCGCATCTGCTTGCCCAGGCAATAGAGCTTTCCTGTACATGGAGTTTCCGGAGAATCCAAAAGAGGCTGGATTTCCTTTACATAATCCCATTCACAGCCTGTCTTTATATAGAGACAATAAAATTCTTTTTTGATGATTGATTTTCCGTCACGACAAACCGCCCCTACTCTTCCATCAAATCCAGCAGGCTCACTCCGCCCTGTTCCGTCAGCCGGGCAATGTCCTTTTCTTCACACTGCTCGCCAACCACACAGAAAGCGTCTTCTTCTATCGGCTCATCCACCGTCTTTTCAAGAAAAGTGACGTTATAAGTCTGGCAGGCATAAATTAACAGGAATTTGATGTAGCTCTTGCCGTAAAGAACCAGCGTGTTTTTACCTTCTTTATTTGCATCAGAAACGACTTTACAGAGGGTTTCGTTGTACTTGTTTGCAATTTCGAATGTGCGCTTTGCGAATTTCTGGCTGCGGGCAGAAAGTTCCGCGATTCCGGCCGGGGTGATTGCATACGAGAGCTTACGAAGGTTCACATTTGTAAGCATAATCCATCCGCGTTCTACAAAGCGCTTAAGGATTGCATTCATGAGGCCGATTGAGATTCCGGCATTTTCCGCAAGTACCCGCTGGCTTGCCATTGGTTCTTCTTTGAGGGTATCTGCAATGTTTTGTAAGGTTGCTACATCACTTTTCATAATATTCAATTATTGAATATAATATAAAATGTAAGGCATGTCAAAAAAGGAGCAATGTGCAGCAGTAAGCGGGCGGGAGAAACGCATGTCAAAGGCTTTCCAGCCAGTCCCATGCCTGAGTCAGTGAGGCGACCTCAACGTAGGCGGGCTTTTGCTGATGACAAATTACTGTTCCGGCTTCGAGCTTTCGGTTCAGGAAGATTACGTTTAGTCCGAATTTCAGTGCAGGCTCAATGTCGTGAACAGGGCTGTCGCCTATGTACCAGGAAGTTTCCTTTTTGGCGCCCGCTTTTTCCAAGGCAATCTCAAAGATGCGCAAGTCCGGCTTGCTTACTCCGACTTCGCCGGAAATTATGACCGGGTCAAAATATTGATTCAGGTTTTCCTTGTCTAGTTTCCACCGCTGGTTTGATGTGTCGCCGTTTGAAATAAGTCCCATGGGGATTTTGCGGCTTTTCAGGTTTTCCAAAATGGGGCGGGCATCAGGGAAGAGGCTGACTCCGTTTTCATAATTTGACCAGTAAAGCTGGAATCGTTCTTCCACGCCCTTGTCATCAAGTTCTGTGCCGTTCAACTCAAACATTTTCTTTACACGGATGTGCCGCTGCTCGTCAAAAGTGTGAAGCCCTGCCGAATATTCGTCAAAAATCTTTTGCGCAACAACTTTCCAGGTCGAGCGGAATTCCTGATAATCCATCTTCATCTGATTCCTGTAGGTGTCATACACGGCCTTGATTCCCATGTCCTCGCCGCCCTCAAAATTCATCAGCGTCCTGTCCAAATCAAAAAACACATTCATTTTTAAATCTCCTGCCATATACTAGCACAAAGTCATGAAAAACTCCTGCATTTCATCTGCAAAACCTGCATCTTGTCTGAAATTCATTTCCAGAGCTGATTTTATCTTTTATACTGAAGTCAGGATTTGCTTATGGAAAAGAAAATAATGCTCAAATTTGTGGTCGCCTCGTATCTTGTTTTCTGGGCGATGGTTATGGGAATCTGCGGAAGTGCAAGCATGGTCTTTCACTGTCCGCCGCTCGTGATGCGCATCCTTTCAAATGTGTGCGCGTGGGCTCCGACAATCGTACTTCTTGTAGGCTTCAGATATTTTGTACCGGGGAAAAGCATAAGGGAATTTTACAGGAATGCCTTTGCCGGGAAGGTCACATTTCCTTCCATCCTGACCGCAGCCCTGCTCACTTTGGGCGCAACCCTTGTGACCGTGGCTCTTTTGTCAGCCGTGCAGGGAAGGCCTTTCGCCTCTTACTGGAATCTCGGGTCTTATCCTTTCTGGGCTTCCTTCCTCTTTTCCGTAACGACCGGCCCGACCGGTGAAGAATCCGGCTGGCGCGGATATGTACGTCCTTACCTCAATTCCCGCCACGGATTTTTTGCGGCATCCGTCATTCAGGGGCTGATCTGGGCTTTCTGGCACACAATCCTCTGGTTCGTCGATTCAGATTTTATGGGCTTACAGATGATTCACTACGTTCTTTCCAACGTGATTGTCATGACCGGACTCTGCTTCATCATGAACTTCTTTATGGAAAAGCACGACAACCTTCTTTACGGAATTGTCATTCACTTCTGCTTTAACTTCCTCTACTGTTTTTTGGAGGTTGACATTTTCTTCTATATAATATTGTCCGCAGTTTACCTTGCAGTCATCGCGGGAATATGTCTGGCAAGGCGCAGGAGAAGCTAAAGCAGCCCTTCAATCCATTTTGCAACGCCGTCTTCCTGATTTGAAAGGCAGGTTTCGTCGGCCGCGGCCTTTACTTCGGCGATGGCGTTCTGCATGGCAATTCCCTTTCCGCAGAGCTTAAGCATGCCGATGTCGTTAAAGTCGTCTCCGAATGCGGCGATTTTTTGAGCCGGAAGATTCAGGTGAGCGCACAGAGCCTTGATTGCATTTTCCTTTGTTGCCTTGTGGCTGCTGAGCTTGTACCAGGGAATATCTGAAAATGGAAGCATGTCAACTTTTTCAATTCCGATGCTTGAAGCGATTTTTGTGACGGCTTCCTTATCGAGCGTCTTGATGCAAAGCTTCATGGCAGGCTCCCTGAAATCAGAAAAATCATTGAATGTCCAGAATTTGTCACCGAGCTCTTCTTTTGAATTTGAATAGAGTCCCTTTTCGTTATCGATTGAAATTACGGCATCTTTTCCAAGCAGGTCGAATGCGGCTTTTATGAGAGCCTGGGTTTCAGCCGGTGAAAATTCGCAGTTGTAGATTTTTTTTCCCTTGTAAAACGCCATTCCGCCGCCGTTTGTAATCATGACATCGGGTGCAATTCCTTCAAGGAATTTTTCTGCGTTTACAAGGGCCCGGGAAGTTGAAATCCCGAAAAGGATTCCCTTTTTCTGTGCTTTTGCAATTGTCTCTTTGGTGAAGTCAGAAATTGATTTGTCGTCGTGGAATAAAGTTCCGTCTAAATCTGAAAGGATTAAAGATATGTTTTCCATAAACAAATATGACTTATTTTAAATTTTTTTTCAACAGTTTTTCAAATTTATCTGTTATCATAGGTAGCATAATTTTTCTGGAGGTAAAATGATGCCCACACTGAAAAAAGCTTTTGTTGCTACGATTCCTGTTCTTGCGGGCTACATTTTTCTTGGAATTGCCTTCGGCCTTCTGATGAATTCGCATGGATTCGGTCTTCCCCTGGTTCTTGCCATGAGCATTTTTATTTACGCCGGTTCCATGCAGTTTGTCGCCGTTGATTTAATCAGCGGAGTGCCCACATCTCTTCTAACCGTGGCTCTTACGACCGTCATGGTGAATGCGAGACATATTTTCTACGGAATTTCCATGCTTGAGCGATATAAAGGTGCCGGAAAGAAAAAGCCCTATCTGATTTTTGCCCTTACTGATGAGACCTACTCTCTTGTCTGTAACGGTGTCCGGGACGATTCAGGCCGCGAGCATGACTATTATTTTTTTGTCTCCCTTTTGAATCATTGCTGGTGGGTTACAGGAAGCGCAATCGGTTCGGTTTTGGGCGAACTTCTTCCATTTAAAATCGTCGGAATTGATTTTGCCCTCACTGCCCTCTTTGTTACGGTTTTCTGTGACCAGTGGCTTCATTCTGACTCCCATTTTGCGGCAGTTTCCGGCGTGCTTGTTTCTGTTTTATGCCTTTTTGTTTTTGGCGCAGACCGCTTTTTGATTCCAACGATGATTCTGATTCTTGCACTTCTTTCAATTGCAAGATTAGTCAAAGGAAAAAATTCCATCCTGGCAAAAGATTCAACTCATGAGGTTTCAAATGACTGACACAATTATTTCAATCATCGTGATGGCGACTGTCACTGCCCTGCTCCGTTTTCTCCCCTTCATGATTTTCCGCGGCAGCAAAAAGACTCCCGATTTCATTTCATACCTCGGAAAAGCCCTGCCCTTTGCCATAATTGGAATGCTTGTAGTTTTCTGCCTGAAATCCGTAGACTTTAAGGGGGGCGTTCACGGACTCCCGGAAATCATTTCAATTCTTCTAATCGTCCTAATTCACTGGTGGAAAAAAAACACAATCCTGAGCATCCTCACCGGAACAATCAGCTACGTGGTGATTGTGAATTTTATTGTGTAACAACACCAAAGTCCGCAGACTTGGCAGTCAGCGTGACGCGGTGTTGGCTGGCGGGAACGTCCGTAAAATATCTCTTCAAACTTTGCATGTCCTCTGCTATAATTCTTATGAGAGGTGACAAAATGTATATCAAAGATGGTGTCTGCTACGCAGGCGAACTTGTTCCTAACATTGAAGTTTCGTCTATAAAGCTTCTTGATAGCGGTATGATGCTTGTTGATTTTTCAACGGGTGAAACCAGATTGTTTGATGTTACGTCGTTGCTTGATAAAGGTAGCGCTTTTGCACCTCTTGCAGATGAAAAAAATCAGCGCACGGCAAAAGTAACTCATGGTTTTGTTTCATGGCTTGATGGAGATATTGATATTGCGCCAGAAACTTTGTATGCAGAAAGTTATAAGTATTCAAAAGAAGTTTACGCATAGGAGAGAATAATGCCAGAGCTAAGCCGTTTCGAAGGAATGGTAATTTATTTATTGTTCCGTGATAACAAAGAACATAACAAGCCTCATGTACATGTATATTATGGAGAATATAAAGCTGCTATCGGAATTGACGGAGAATTGTTGGCAGGAAAATTGCCAGCACGTCAGTTAAAAATGGTTACAGGATGGCTGGCACTTCATGAAGAAGAAGCTTACGCTGCCTGGAATCTTGCGGTAAGTGGCGAGCATTTTGAAAAAATAAGTCCATTAAGATAAATATCCCCCTTCCCTACACAATCACGCCCCCGTGGAAGTGCAACTCGTAAATCTTCTTGTCCAGATAGAAAATGTCTTCGTAGCCCTGGAACCATTCAAAGTCGCCGCTGGTCTGGCAATGGTAGGTGTAGTCTCCCTGGCGGAAAATGTCCGGGCCACGAAAGGGTTTGTCTGCCGGGACTTCGTAGAGGGCTGCCTTCAAAAAATCGCCGGAAAAAGGTTCGGCTGTAACGCGGCCGTAATAGTTCATTGACCACAGTGGCACGCCGTCGCGCCACAAGGCTTCTTCGCCGGAAAAATTCTTTCCGCCTAGATAGGTGTCGATGTAAAGGAGCACACCGGCTTCCGTTTTTTCTTCGTAACGCAAGTCGTGCGATGCCGGGCGGCATGGGGCTGTTTCTGCTCCGTGGCCTGCGTAAGTCTTTTGTTTTGCCTTTTGCAAAAATGTGATTAATTCTGCACGGTCGCTTTTATCGGCTGCTTCCGTCAAAGGAATGTTGCAGTCGTCGTCATTTTTTACGATGCGGTCAATCGGAATATGATAAAGATTGCTCAGTGCGATCAGCCCGTCCAGTTCCGGCACGGCAAGTCCGTTTTCCCACTTACTTACAGTCTGACGGGCAAGCTTGAGTTTTTCCGCAAGTTCTTCCTGAGAATATCCGTTCTGTTTTCTGAGCAGTGCAAGTTTTTCACCTAAAATCATATTGTCCTCACTGACTATAATCTAACACAGACGAAGATTTATTCACACCGCTTTTTGACGGCAAAAATGTCACGACGGAGTGACAAAATTCTTCATTTATGGGTTATACTTAATCTCAAGTGACTATGAAAAACAAAAACGTGATTATTGCCCAGCAGAAAGATTTTATCAGCAAAATGAAAGCCGCTGCACAAAACTTTATCGCTTCAACAGATAAATCAGAAATTGAAACGATTCTTCTTTCCGGCAGCGTTGCCCGCGGGGATTATTTTCCACGACAGGATGAAAAGGGCGGCTATGTCGGCATGATAGATTTGATTGTCATGAAGAAAAAAGGAAGTTCTGCAACTGCGGAAAAGATTTTTGGTCCGAATCAGGAGCCGGCAATTCCATATCACTGCATTAAGTCTGGCGATTTGTGGTTTGCAATCTGGTTTACGGATTTTATTTCTGCAGATGATTTTGTGCATTTTGAAGAAGCAAGAAAATTTTCCATCCTCGAAGCCGAAATTCTTTATGACAAAACCAAAATGTATGAGGCTGAACTCAAAAAGATTAATCAAATAAAGACTGAAGAATGCGAGAAAAAGCTTTCGGACAACATCGGTTATATTCACTATTTGCTTTCTGACTACAAAAAAGACCGATGGGAAAGGCGGGCTGCCCTGCTCCAGCTGAATGAAAACCTTAATACGGCAATCAGAATCGGAGTCTGCGCTCTTTATTACAAGAATAATTCTTATGCCCCGGCAGAAGACCGTCAGCTCTACTATTCTTTGACGCTTGAAAATCTACCTGAGAATTACGAATCGGTCATAACCGAGCTGAAAAATCAGAATGTTACCAGTCTGGAAGACTATAAAAGGCGGGAAGATTTGTTCAGAAGCACTTTGCTTGACTTTATAATGACTGCATTTCATCGCTAAAATCTGCATCTTGTCTGAAAGTTCTTGCATTCCTTCCTCATTTTGGCTAGGATAAAAACGTAAAAACTTTATATACATCTTTCGAGAGATTCAGCCGGTCTTGTCAGGACTGATTGGGTCTTACTTTCCGAAGTCAGAGGTTGCCGGTGATGTGGCGCATAATTTTCTGGCTTCACAACTTTTTTCCTCTAAACCTCCACGGTAGTGGGCGCACAGGATGTGCGAAATTGCAGTTTATGCCGAAGTCGGAAACTGCTAAGAAAAAAATTACAAGGATGTAATTTTTTTCTTAATCCTCTCTTTAAGCCTGCGTGAGTTCGTGCGGAATCCAATGCCTGCGGAACTTTCGGAATCGGGCACATGGAAGATGTATGAAAATCACGGAAAACAATTTTACGGTTACGACAATCTATTTTGACGGTCAGTTCTGGTGTGCTTTAATCGAACAGTGCCGAAACGGAAAAAACTTTGCCGGTCGTTTTGTCTTTGGAGCAGAGCCTTCAAATCCTGAAATCTTAAACTGGATGATTTATCACTTTGCAAAAGTTCCTCTCTTGCCGGTGGAAGGACGAACAAAAATCCGCTTCAAGAAACTTGCAAAGGCAGAAAAAAACTCCAGCGGAATTCCAAAGTCCCTGAAGGCATTTTCAGAAGCACAAAAAGAATACGCCGAAGAACGCAAAAAGCAAAACCGTAAGCAGAAAAAGCTTGAAGAAAAGGAAAAATATCTTTCAAAACAAAAGAAGAAAAAAGAACGCCGTTAACACGGAACATCAGGAGCTAATTATGAACTTGGTATTATACATTCACGGAAAAGGCGGAAGCGCGTCTGAAAGCAGTCACTACGAAAAACTCTTCCCGGACTGCAAGGTAATCGGACTGGATTACAAGACTTTTACGCCATGGGAAACTGGAAAAGAAATCCATGAGGCTGTCGCAAGCTTAAAATCGGAATATGAAAATATAATTCTGATTGCAAACAGCATAGGGGCATTTTTCAGCATGAACGCAAATCTTGAAGGCCTGATTCAAAAAGCCTGTTTCATTTCACCTGTCGTGAATATGGAAAAGCTGATTTGTGACATGATGGGCTGGGCAAAGGTAACGGAAGCCGAACTCGAAGAAAAGAAAATCATTCCGACTGATTTCGGCGAAGACCTGTCCTGGGATTACCTCTGCTATGTAAGGAATCATCCTGTAAGCTGGAAAGTTCCGACCGAGATTCTTTACGGCGCAAAGGACAACATCACTTCGCTTGAAACGATGACCGACTTTGCCAGAAAGACTGGAGCAAAACTCACCGTCATGGAAGAAGGCGAGCACTGGTTCCACACCCCGGAGCAGATGAAGTTTTTGGATGAGTGGATAAAATCCGTCTTTTAACTGAAAACGCGCAAGGGATTGTAGCCCCGAAGTTGCCAGCTTGCTGGCAATGAGCGTGAGCGAAGGGCGAAAAGCCCGGCCGGCTGCCGAAAGGCAGCCGGTGCGCCCTGCATTTCATCTGAAAAAATATGCATCTTGTATGAAAAGCCCGCACAAAATTGTATTTAATCTTTATAATTAGGCTATGAATACCAAAACAAAAATCCGGGAAGTAACGGAAAATAAAAAAGCCTTTCTCGATTTGCTTTTGCTTGCTGACGAGCAGGAAGATATGATTGACCGCTATCTTGAGCACGGCAGAATGTTCGTTCTTGAAGACGAAAGCGGAAAAGTTTTCGGTGAGTGCGTCGTGACTGATGAAGGGGACGGCGTACTTGAAATCAAAAACATTGCGACATCCCCGGAAGTTCACGGTAAGGGCTACGGAAAAGCCTTGATTCAATATGTGGAAAATGCTTTTTCCTGTAAATTTTCCGTTTTGCAGGTTGGAACGGGAGACAGCCCTTTGACGGTTCCCTTCTATGAAAAGTGCGGATTTACAAGGCATCATGTGGAGAAAGATTTTTTTACAAAGAACTACGACCATCTGATTTTTGAGGCTGGGGTTCAGCTTGTCGACATGGTTTATTTAAGGAAGACAATATAATAGGGGAAAAAATGACAGAATTACGGGAACTTGATGATTCAAACTTTGACGAGATGAAGGCTTTGTTCAAGTCGGTTTTTATGGGGCCGCCGTGGAATGACGACTGGAGCGATGACAATCAGCTTACCGAATACCTTCTGGATTTAACAAAGGTTCGCAATCCAATCCGGCTCGGACTTTATGAGAACGGCGAGCTTGTCGGAATTTCAATTGGCGAAATTCACCACTGGTGGGGCGGAACTGAATATTACATACAGGAACTTTGCATCAAAACTGACATGCAGGGCAAAGGTCTTGGCTCAAAATTTATGACTATGATTGAAGATTATGTGAAGGCGAGAGGACTTAAGCAGATTTTCCTTCAGACCGAGCGGAATGTGCCGGCATACGAGTTTTACAAAAAACGTGGATTTGAGGAACTGACGGATCACGTCAGCTTCTTTAAGGAGTTAAAAAAATGAAAACAATCGGATTAATCGGCGGAATGAGCTGGGAAAGCACAGTCACTTACTATCAGGTCATCAACGAAAGTGTCAAAAATACCCTCGGCGGATTTCATTCTTCAAAAATCATGATGTACAGCGTTGATTTTGCGGAACTCGAAAAAAACATGTCCGAAGGAAACTGGGACGGCAACGCAAAAATTCTTGCGGAAGCTTCCAAAAGACTTGAAAAAGCTGGTGCCGATTTCATCGTAATCGCAACAAACACGATGCATAAGCTTGTTCCTCAGATTGAAAAGGAAATCAATATTCCGATTCTTCATATTGCAGATGCAACCGCAAGGGCAATCAAAAAAGACGGTCACAAAAAAATCGCCCTTCTCGGAACAAAATTCACAATGACTCAGGACTTTATAAAGCAGCGCCTCATCGACTCAGGTCTTGAAGTCATCATTTCTGATGAAGAAGACATCAAAACTGTAAACGAAATCATCTTCAACGAGCTTTGCCTTGGAAACGTACTCGATTCATCACGCGAAAAATACAAGAGCATAATCAAAAAAATGAAGGAGCAGGGGGCAGAAGGCGTAATCCTCGGCTGCACGGAAATCGGAATGCTCATCAGCCAGAAAGACAGCGTTCTGCCGGTTTACGACACAACTTTGATTCACGCAGCAGAAGCGGCAAGAATCCAGTGCGAATAAGTGAGGTTTAATTATGAAATACAATATCCGAATGGCAAATGAAAAGGACGCAAAGGCAGTTCACGACATTTACGGAGCTTATGTTCCGCTTGATTATGTGACTTTCACCGTTGAAAACCCGGATGTCGAATCTTACCGCCAGAAAATCATTCACACGCTGGAAAAATATCCTTTCCTGATCGCAGAGGATTCTGACGGAAAAATCTTGGGCTATGCCTGCGGTTCTCCGCTCCGCCCGCACGACGCATATCAGTGGAATGTTGAATGGACAATCGTTCTTTCCCCTGAAGCTCCAAAAAGAGCCGGAATCGCGACAGCCCTTTACAATGAGTTTGCCCGGATTCTTACCGATCAGGGCTACCGCTACATTTACGGCGTTCTGGTCGATACAAACGAAGCGAGCATCGCCCTCCACAAGGCACTTGGATTTAAGGAAGTCGGTCACTTTGAAAATGCTGGCTTCAAGCTCGGTGCATGGCGTGGAATCGTCTGGTATGTCAAGCAGATTGGAAACATGGCAGAAGAGCCTCACACTCCCCTTCCGCTTTCATGAGGCTCCCCTCCCCTACTTCAACCCCCGTAAAACCAGGCGGTTTTTCATCAAAATCGCCTGGTTTTTAAATTTTAAAAAAAGCCCCAGAATCGCTTCAAAAAGACGCGGACATGTAATTTATCAAATTTCAAAAACAAATCGATTTTGAGCAATTTTTTAGTTGTAATTACAATATTTACAATATTTTTAATTGTATATATTGTATATTCTATAGTATTATTAACAATATTTTCCACAATCTTTTATATTGTACTTTTTACAATATCCACAATAAAAAAAACAATACTTGCAATATTTATTATTGTAGATTATATTGGAAGTACAATAAAAGTTGTAAAAGGTGGGAAAAATGAAAACAATTGCAGTCTCTATCGAAAAAGGCGGAAATGGCAAAACAACAATTTCTATGTCATTGGCCGCAGAACTTGCAAAGAAATACAAAGTCATTTTAGTTGATGCCGACCCTCAGGGTAACTCTTCATCAACTCTTATCAGTACCCTTCAGTACGAGCTCGCAGACGTCCTCACAGGCAAATGCTATCCAAAAGAAGCAATATTACAGACTTCCGTAGAAAATCTTTTTATTCTTCCGACAGCAGGCCTTACGGATGTTGAATCAGGCTTGCGCGATTACAGGGACAGGAATGCAGCCCGCGAACCAAACGTCTTTGAAGAACTTTGCGAAGAGTTCAAAAACATGGGCTTTGATTACTGCATTTTCGATACAAGCCCGGCCTTCGCCGCATTTGAAGAAAACATCTATCAGGCAACCGATGAAATCATTGCCGTAATAAAACCGGATCAGTATTCACAGGACGGACTGGAAACCTTCAAAAACAACCTGAACAGTTTTTATCGCCGCAAGATGAAAAAGCAGATAAAGCCGGTCCTCAACACCGTTGTAATGAACGACGTAAACCGCTCTCACAAAATGACCAACGACTTGCTTAAGCTCCTGGGTACACAGAACGCCTACAAAATCGTTACGGTCCCAACTGATCAGAATTTCAGAAAAGCACAGATGGAAAAAAAGACAATACAGCAGTTCTATTCACAGAAGACAAACCGTGAAAAGAAAGCAACTCTTGATGCAATCTCAGAACTTGCAAAGATTGTTGAAGCTGAATAAGCCAATAATAAAGGGAGGAAATTATGGCATTAAAAAAGTCTGCACCGGTCGAAACTGAAACAACTAAATCATCACTTTCACCAGAACTCATGAGTCAGTTTCAGAATAATTTTGCTTCAACAAGTGTTGTAGAAAATGAAGTTCCAGCTGAATCAACAGAAGAACCCAAAAAAGCTGCTAAAAAGCCCAATTACAAAAATATATTCAATGTTCACATGGGAACAGGCGATAAGGCCCGCTTAAAGACTTTCTGTGCGGCTCATGAAGTTCCAATCAACACATTCATTCTTTTTGCAATCGAACATCTGATTGATGAAGTAGAAGAAGGCAAGTGTACGGTTTCTAAGAGCGGTATTCGAACCATTAAGAAAGAGGCTTAAAAATGGGACGAAAAAGAA
This sequence comes from Treponema ruminis, assembly GCF_014201975.1. Classification (NCBI taxonomy): domain Bacteria; kingdom Pseudomonadati; phylum Spirochaetota; class Spirochaetia; order Treponematales; family Treponemataceae; genus Treponema; species Treponema ruminis. Next base: position 90,629 of record NZ_JACHFQ010000006.1, read on the forward strand.
TAGAAAGTGAGACAACAAGCTTAATCCCTTTGGACAATTCAACAACAGAATTGTTTAAGTCCTTTAAGCCAGCACCAGCTCTTTACATGAGCTATATTCCGAGTTTTTTTACAACAGCTTCGTTACCTTTCAAAAACGTAAATAAAACAACTTTTACAAGAAAGGGAAGCCAGGGCGTTACGCTGACTCTTACATCGCCTACAAATGTTCCCTTCGGAAAGTTTGGACGGCTTCTTCTCAGTGTTCTTACGACTCATGCGGTTCTTTCAAAAGAAAAAAACGCGCCGGTGATGATTGAATACAAGTCACTAGCAGATTTGCTGAAAGAATTGCAGCTTCCAAAGCAGAGGGGCAAGGAAGTAAAGGAACAGCTTGAATGTTTTAAGAATGCGGCTTTCTGCTTTGAGCAGCGAATTGAAACACTTCAGGCAGGCTATCTTTTTGAAGACATAATGGAAAAACCTTATCCAAAAGGCGACGTAAGGGTAGAAACAGTAACCACAGGCAACATTCGATTTACAACTGGTGTTCAATATCAAAAGGTAACGGATACCAGCGAAAAGAACGGTTCCTGGGTTGGAAATTTCAAGATTTTACTGTCTGGTGAATTTGCGGCTTTTTGCCAGGAACACGCAGTACCAATTAATTATACTGTTTACAAAGAGATTTCCAGTGCTGCCGGAAAAGATATTTATGCCTGGCTGGTTTATCGAAACAACGGTTTGAAAGATAAGGTTTTCATTCCAAGAGATAAGCTTGTCGAGCAGTTTATGCCGTTAAGCGATGAGAACGACAGAAAGCTTCTCAGCGTTTATTACAGCCGAATTATTGATGAAATTAAAAACATTAAAGAAAAGTATTATCCAGAATTAAAAGTTGATATCACATCTTCTGCAGGAATAACTTTGTATAAAAGTCCAACACCAATTCTTAAAGATGATACAAGATATGCTTTGATTACATCAAATATCTAAGGTAACAAGATTGTTGTAAAAAAGAGAGGTAACAGTTTTGTTGAAGAATACTGTGGTTATTAACATTTCCACAGTTTCTATTATTAGTCTAAATTTATATTAGAATTTATTAGATATAATAGAAGAAACTACAAAGTTGTTACCTTTTTCATCAATAGTGTTACCTTGCTTCATTTTTGTGCAACTTTCTTCTATATGATGCATGAAGAATGGAATTCGGCAAATTTCAGCAAGATTGTTACCTTCAAAAAGCCTTTTCCACGCGAATTTGTGGATAAAGTCAACAAAGTTGGTACCTTTTAATTCAACAATCCTGTTACCTTTTTATTTTGCTTTACCAAATTCATTGTAATCTATAAATAAATTTTTGTCATATAAGAAAATAGAATTTTACGAAATGATCTGGAAATACATCAATTCTGTTACCTGATTTCTATAGATTTTCATCAGAACTGTTACCTTTTAATTCAAAAATTTGACTTTTTGAGAAAGAGCTGCCGGAAAAATCGCATAATTCAACAATCTTGTTACCTTTTAGAGGGTAGAAATCATGAGATTCAACAAAACTGTTACCTTTAAAGTGAAAATTTTTTTGCTTTCGAGGAATAAAATACAAAAAAAGGGCTGATAAAAAGAAAACAGGTAACAATCTTGATGAAAAGAGCAGGGGGAGAGCTTTTTCCCTGATTCAACAAGAGTGTTACCTTGGAAAGGTCTTTATTTCAAAAATACAACAAAGTTGTTACCTTTTTTTGAAGAGACCGTGGCGGTTACAGTAAAAATAAATCTGTTTTGTACCACTGATTTTAAACCTGACTTGCGCATTCTGCTCGGGGTAAAGCTTTTTGATTTCAATACCATCGGAACGGATTGCCGCAATAAAGGAAATGTAATGCTGCTTGGTCATTTCGTGGTCAATGAAGACAAAATATTCGTCTTCGACGCGCTCGATTTTTACAGCATGATTTTCGTCAGCATCTTCGGCTTCCAGAGGGGGCAGGGTAATGCCACAGCAGCTTACGACAGCTTCCCCTGAACTTTGAATCACGTTACCGCAGACCGGGCAGACATAAAACTCTGCCTTGCTCATGTTTGCGGCTTTGTTTTTATTCGTGATGTTTTCGCCTGAAAGAAGCTCAATCACAGAGACTCCTAGAGCCTTTGCAAGACTTTCAACAAGCGAAATGTCAGGATAACCGCGGCCGGTCTCCCACTTGGAAACAGCCTTGTCGGTCACAAAAATCTTTTCTGCCAGCTCAGTCTGAGTCAGCCCTTTTTCTTCACGAAGGCGCTTAATCATTGCGCCGGTAATGTACTGGTTAATCATAATAATTGCCTCTTGTGTAAGCGGGCCGTAAAGCCCGTGTTTTTCGTAGCTACATTAACACAATACATTCTGACGCATGGTAAAGCAACCTACGCTTTGTAGAGTTTAAGGTCAGTTTTTTCAGCCTTTAAATTCCTTGTGGATATGGAAAACTTCTTCAAACGGTGGTCACTTTTGAAGGCATTTATTCGTTTCTCCTAAGTTTCTGGCAGAATTCTTTGATTTTCTGCTCATTTGACTCGGACTGACGTTTTTTCGGGTCAAGAAGGGCGAGTTCTGCTTCGAAATTTTCAATGCTCAGAGCATCCTTGAGTTTTTTGAATTTCTTCTGATTTCCTTCACCGCCCTGACAGGCAAAGGCTGCAAATTTTTTGCCGGTCATATCATTTTCATTGATAAATGTTCGGAGCGGCGGGGCAAAAGTTCCTGCCCAGACAGGAGTTCCGAAAATTATCAGGTCGTAGTCCCGGGCGCTGAAAGAATACGGCTCAAGTTCAGGAGCCTCGCCCATGACGGCACTCTTTCCGCCCCAGAAGAATTTTGAAAATCCCTTGCTCGGATAAAGTTTTTTTGGAGAAAGGCGCAGAATGTCAGCGTTCAGCTCTGAAGCAATTTTCTGAGCCACGAAATCAGTGTTTCCTTCGAGTGAATAATAAACGATGATTGTTTTCATAAGACCCCTATTATTCTAATCCCCACAATTTATAAGGATTTGTTTTTAATTCGTTTTCATAGATTGAAACTACGCTCCAGATATCGAGGAACATCGCCTTGCAGCTGCCGATCTGGACTTCCTTGATGAGACCCCTTTCGTAAGCCATTTTCTGGATTGTGTACCATGCCTTTACAGGCGGATGTCCGGCTTCCATGAACCACTGGTCAGGCGGATAAAGTTTGTTGATTTCTTCGGTTGGAGCAAAGCGGTCGTTTATGTCTTTGGGAGTGGCGCCTTCCATATAGTGCATGGCAGTCAGTTTGTAAATATCAACTCCAAGTAGCAACGCCTTTCCGCCGTTGTGAATCGCGTAATCAAGACCGCCTGTCAAAGCTTCCTTTCCGTGCTTCCCCCAGCCCGATGTGCTTATGACGTCAGTTCCCGTGTAGGTGTCAGGCAGTTTTCGGAATGTGTCGGCAACAAGTCCCATTGCGGTTCGCTCTTCATCTCGCGGAAGGACTTTGATTTTGACCGTAATTCCCATCTTTTTGTCTTCGTCTGTAAGCGGAAGTTCCTTGCTCAGGCGAAGGGCTGGCATGAAGATGCTTCCTTCTTCAGTAACAAGTTCCTTCAGTGTATCGATGACAGTCATTGCGCCGCCCTCAAGTTCTCCGAATGATGAAAGCGAGCTGTGAACTTCAAGAGTCATTCCTTTTGTGATTCCAAGGTCAGTAAGTGATTTTTTTAATTCTTCTTTTGTTATCATTTTTTTTTATTTTCCTATAGTTTGTCGATTTTTGCAAAATTATTTTTTAAGCTCTTCCCATTCCTTTCGCGTGATTGCGTAGGCGTAGGAGACTTCGTTTTTCGGATCTGGATATTCCTTGACCTTCTTCATGCCGTTTGCAAGGGCCGTTGAATATGAAGCGACGTTTGTGTATTTCATGTAGGAGTAAATCGCGTCGTATTTTGTGTTCTGGAAAACCCAGTCCCGGACGGCTCGGGCAGCTTCTTTTGCAAAACCCCGCCTCCAGTATTTTTTGTGGATGTGATAGCCGATTTCCGGAAGCTGCTCTCCGTCGATGTTCTGCAAGGTGATTCCGCAGTCACCGATGAACTCGCCTGTTTCCTTGAGCACGACAGCCCAGAGTCCCCAGCCGTATTTTTCGTAGTTTTCCAGATTCCACTGAATCCAGCCCCGGGTACGTTCCTCGTCAAATGGAGCCGGATAATGCTTCATGGTTTCTGCATCCGACATGATTTCAAACAATGCATCAAAATCATCCATAGTGTAATTTCGTAAAATCAAACGTTCTGTCTCAATAGTCATTTTTTACCTCTAGAAAGTGTCAAATAAATTGAAAGAGAATATATCAGATACAGTACATGCTTTTTCCTTTGTGTCATGGATTAAATTATAAGGCATGTTGAAGCAAGAGAGAAGATTTTTTAGATGAGATGCAGTCTTTAGTCGATGAAATGCAGGGTGGGGGAGTGGAGGAGGGGCTCCCCCTTTTGAATTTACTTTACAAGAGAGCTGATTGCTTCCCACCCTGCGCAGCGTTTATAATTCTGGGTCGGGAAGTTGCATTCCTGATTCCAGGGGCGGTCAAAGACAAGAACCTTTAAATCCGGGAGATGCTCAAAAAATTTGAAGGCGTGGGGTGAATCTTCTACGGCGTAGTCAAAGTGCATTTTGTAATAGTCTTCAAGCTCAAGGCTGAAGGTGCTGCCCTTTATGAAGTTGTCTCGGCCGTATTTGTTGAGGCAGAACATCTCGACGCGCTCAAGTCCGTGCTGGTTGAGCCATTCCCGGGAAGCCTCGTATGCACTGAATGGGCGGCCTGTGATTATTTTTACGTCGTGGCCTTTGTCAATCCAGCCGTTGATTGTCTGGACTGCGCCCGGCGTTTCCTTGTAGGACAGAAGGGATTCTGCTTTGTGAGCCTGAATCATCATTTTTTCGTAGTCTTCGTCGGAAAGTGAGAAAGATTTCTGAAGGTTGAAATATCTTATTTTCTCGTAGGGAATATCCAGACTGAAAAGTTCCTTTATAAGCTCAGAAAAATAACGTGCGGTCTCGCAAAGACAGTCATCATAATCAACGTAAATATTCATTTCCGCAAATTCCTCAATTATTTGTAATCATCAACGTCGAATTTCCTGTCGCGGAAATAATAGTCTCGGTCGGCTTCGGTGATTTCGCGGAGAACCCGGCATGGATTTCCAACGGCAATCACGTTTGCAGGAATGTCCTTTGTGACTACGCTGCCAGCTCCGATTACTACATTGTCGCCGATTGTAACGCCCGGCATGATGCATGAGCTTCCGCCAATCCAGACGTTGTTTCCGATTGTGACGTCAATTCCATATTCATAGCCAGAGTTGCGAGAATCCGGGTGAACCGGGTGACCGGCTGTGTAAATGGCAACGTTCGGTGCAATCTGAACGCGGTCGCCGATTTTAACTTTGCCTACGTCCAGAACAATGAAGTTGTAATTTGCAAAGAACCACTGTCCGACTTCAATGTTGTAGCCGTAATCGCAGTGGAAGGGAGCCTCAATGTTAATCCAGTCGCCTGTTTTTCCCAGGATTTCCCTGATGAGGCGGTCTTTTTCTTCCTTTGCCTCAGGCGGAAGGTTGTTGTATTTGAAAATCTTCTTTTTGTTTTCAAAACGTTCTTCTTCAAGACCGTCCAGCCATGAGCGGTAGGGAAGGTTTGCTAACATTCTTTCTTTCTGATTCATATTTTTCTCCTTTTACGAATGACCTCATTGCACTAAAAATAATGTTTTCCATATTTTTCATGATACATGAAGATAGGGAATAAACAATCTTTTTCAGACAAGATGCATGTTTTTGCCGATGAAATGCAAAAATTGATGTATTAAATTTTAAGTTTTTTTTAATATTTTTTGCTTTTTTGTAAAACTATGCTATAGTTGTAATAAGGGTTTTCGTTTTTTTAAGTTTTCCCTTCAATTTTTTTGTTTCAGGTTAGCTTATGAATGAATTTTTAAGTTCGGAGCATCTTCGCCCCGTGATAAAAGTGGATCCAGAAAAATGCTGTAACTGCCACCGTTGCATAAGCGTTTGCCCTGTTAAGATGTGCAACAACGGTTCAGGTGACCACGTGTCTATTAATCACGATCTTTGTATTGGCTGCGGTACCTGCATTGAAGCCTGCGTACACGGAGCAAGGACCGGCATAGACGATACAGAAGAATTTTTCAGCGACCTCAAGAATGGAGTTTCTATTGTTGCCATCGTTGCTCCTGCTGTTGCCGTAAATTTCGTGGACAAAGACCTGCATCTGAACGGCTGGCTTAAATCGATCGGAGTTAAGGCTGTCTTTGATGTTGCTTTTGGTGCAGAATTGACGACAAAAAGTTACGTCGAGCAGATAAAAAACGAAAAGCCGGATATTGTAATTTCACAACCTTGTCCTGCGCTGGTAAGTTATATCGAAGTCTACAAGCCGAACCTGATTCCCTATCTTGCAAAACCTGACAGTCCCATGGCTCACACCGTTGAATGCATCCGCAATTTCTATCCTGCCTACCGGGACTGCAAGATTGCCGTAATTTCTCCGTGCTTTGCAAAACGAAGGGAATTCGATGAAAACGGACGGGGTGATTACAACGTCACGATGAAGAATCTTGACATCTGGTTCAAAAATCATGGTGTGGATCTGACAAATTTCCCGAAGACCGATTACGACAATCCTCTTGCAGAACGCGCCGTATTGTATTCGACACCGGGCGGACTTATGCGTACGGCCGAGCGTTTTGTTCCAGGCATTTCCTCAAAGACAAGAAAGATTGAAGGTCAGCCGATGGTATTTGAATATCTTTCAGGTTTGGACCACAGTCTTGAATCCGGCAAAAAACCTTTTTATCAGCTGGTTGACTGTTTGAACTGCGAAAAGGGCTGCAATAGGGGAGGCGGAACTATAAGCAGCAAACTGCCTCTTGATGAATTGGAAAATCTGGTTGAAAGCAGGGCCTTGGCAAGACAGGAAAAATGGAAGACAAATGGACGTAAACCAAGCAAATTCGCCCTTAAAAAACTTGAAAGAACGGTAAATGCATACTGGAAGCCCGGCATTTATGACCGTCACTATCAGGATAGAAGTGCGGCTATGAGAAAGTTCATCAGAGTTCCTTCACCTGAAGAATTGGAAGAAATTTACATCAGTATGGGCAAGCACAGCAAATCCGACATCTACAACTGCGGGGCCTGCGGCTATAACAGCTGTGAACAGATGGCCGTTGCGATTTTCAACGGACTCAACCGCAGGGAAAACTGCCATCACTACGTCATGAAGCTTGCAAATCAAGATCATGAAAAGGAAATTCGTGAGGCTTTAAACAGAATTACGGAAGCCGTAAGTTCCGGCACTGAGGCACTTCAAAGCAATGTTCGGGATTTGCAGGAAATCAAGAGTATGAACATGCTCACAACCGATGGAATCAAAGAGCTGAACACAAAAATGAACGGCATTTGGGACATCGTGGGCATCATCAATAATGTTGCAGACCAGACTAAAATCATTGCCTTTAACGCTGAGCTTGAAGCTGCAAGTTCCGGCGAGGCAGGCAAAAACTTCCATATAGTTGCAACTGAAATCCGCCGCCTTTCCGATACAATCCTTGACAGCATCAAGGAAATCAAGACTATTATCGGGGATATACAGCGGGCATCAGAAAAACTCATTTCAGCCAGCGAGAACGGAACAAAGCAGATAAACTCCAGCTGGGAGAACGCCAAGTCGCTTGAAAAGGGCTTCGGAAACATCATGGCTTCATCAGGTGACAACAGCGCTTCGCAAGAAATCAAGGATAAAGTAGGGCAGGTGGCTTCTTCCGGCGGAAAAATTTTCAACACCCTGCAGCAGATTTCACAAGGCATTGAAAAGTTCTCTCAGAACGACACGGCAGATAGCAATGAATCTTCTGAGGAATGGCAGTAAACTATAAACGCTTTCATTTTTATTTTCCTATAAAAATCTCTGCTTCGGAAAAGAGGACTGCTTTTCCTGAAATAATTATTCGCCCGCCCTTTTGTTCCGCGTAGAGGACGCCGCTTCTTTCGGATGCCTGATAGCAGACCAGCTTTTCCTTTCCAAGCCGGTCGCACCAGTAGGGGGCAATCATGCAGTGGCTGCTTCCTGTGACCGGGTCTTCCATCAATCCAAGCTCCGGACAGAAAACGCGGCTTACGCTGTCATATTCCGGGCTGTCGGACGGAGCTGTTACGACGATGCAAAGGCCTTCAAGCTCCTTCAGTTTGTTCTGGCTCGGAGAAAGATTTCTTACCTCGTCCGCACTTTTCAAAACAAGCAGAAGGTCCCTGTCAATATAGGCTTCCAAAGGCCGCACTCCGAGGGCTTCTTCCATCTTGTCCGTCACTTCAATTTTCTTCAAGCGGTAGGCAGGAAAGTCCATCCTGTACAAGTCGCCCTGCTTTTCAACAGTAAGGGTTCCGACCTGAGTCTTAAAAGTGATTTTGTCCGCGTCCTTTTCGTAAAAATTGAAGAGGACGAAAGATGTTCCAAGCGTTGCATGTCCGCAAAAATCAATCTCTGCCGCAGGAGTGAACCAGCGCAGGTGGTAAAGGTCTGCTTCCTTTACCGCAAATGCAGTTTCAGAAAAATTATTTTCCTTTGCGATGTTCTGCATGAGCGGGTCTGAAATCCAGCTGTCCATAACGCAGACAGCCGCCTGGTTTCCGCAAAAAATTTTGTCCGTAAAAGCGTCTACAATGTACTGTTTCATTTTCTATTTCTCCCTGATTTTTGCATTTCATAATTACCTCATTTCAATTTTTACTGCAAATCACAAAACTCTTTCAACGCCGTAAATTCGCGCCGATACAAACCATAATCCGCAATATTTGTTTTGTGATATTCTTCGTAGCTTCCAAAAATGTCCAGAGCCTGTGCCATCGGCAACCACTTGAAAGTGCAGCCAGCACGGGCTTCTGCTTCCGTAAGATTTACGTTTCCAGTATCTTTTACAAGCTCGCAGACAAAATAATGATTCACATGCCGCCAGTCGCAGAAAAGCTCTTCAATTTCCAGATATTCTTCTTTTACCCGAACCTGCATTCCGGTTTCTTCAAGCAGTTCACGCTCGCAGCAGTGAGCGAGAGTTTCACCTTCTTCAACACCGCCGCCAGAAATTATATATTTGTCATTTTTACTCTCGTAGCCCAAAAGAACTTTTCCGTCCTTCACAACGATTCCGCGACACGCATGGCGCAAATGTTTCACATAGCCAAGAAAGTCATCATTTTTCAGCTGTATTTTTTTCATGTTTCTGATATTTTTGCATCCTCAATTTTACGATAAAAACTTCCTCACTCCCCCGATTTTTTACCCCGCGGTCTTTATGAATTCAATTTCATCCAGTCCTTTATCGATTTGATTGCGTCTTCCTGTTTCAGAAAAACCTTCCCTTCGATACAAGCGGGCCGCATTTAAATTATTTTCCAAAATCCAGAGTGTAGGCGTATCTTTACATTTACTACAGGCAAACCGCAAGAGCACCGTACCGTAGCCTTTGTTTTGCTCTGATGGAAGGATATATAAATCTTCAATCAGATTTTCTGTTATTGAAACAATTCCCACATCTTTTCTTGAAGTTTCGTCGAACAGCATATACAAGGCAGTACCCTTCCTGATTTTCTCCACCAGATATTCTTTCTGATGTTCCGGCGTATGTTTTGCCACGAAGTCAGGATTACAGAATGATTTGTGAGATTCCTGCCAGGACTCGCTGTGAATGCGCGAGGCTATATCGATATTCTTTTCATCTACAGATTTTATCATTTTTATTTCTTCCTCAGCTCCGCAATTGAAACGTAATGCTTGATTGTAAAACTTTCCGCCAGTTTTCAAAAGCCGGGCAAAAAGAGGAGCTGTCTTTTCGTGTGCAAAATACCAGATGCACTGGCAGGCAGTAATCACATCAAAAGTGCCGTCAGCAAAATCAATATCTTCCGCTCGCCTTGCAAGAAAGTCAATCTTCATTCCGGCCTCAAGGGCAAGTTTTTTTGCCTGTTCAATCTGCTCCGGGGAAATGTCAGTGCCCGTCCACTTGGCACCGTACTTGTACATGTTTCTTGGCATAATCTTCGGAAGTCTTTCCCCAGTCAAAAGATTTGCCTTTGTCGATAAAATCAATGTTCACTTTTTATTCTCCTGATTCAGATTATAAAATAAATAATAATAATAAACTTGGATTTTCACATAAGATGCATGTTTTTGCCGATGAAATGCAGTTTTTTTTATCCGATTTTACTTTATAATTATACAAGAAAATATGATTAAGATAGATGATTTACAGCTTATAGGCTCCGGTGCAACGGCAAATGTCTATTTATATGACAATAACAAGATCATTAAATTATTCAACAATGATTATGACATTGACACCGTCAATTATGAAGCTAAAATCGCACAAGAGATTAATGACTCATGCATCACTGCGCCGAAATTTTATCAGACAATTATAATCAACGGGCAAAATGGTATAGTCTATGAATTTGTTGAAGGTGAATTACTGTTTTCCCTGCTGTTAAAATCTTCCTTGCCGCAAGGCATAAAGCTGATAAAAAAACTAGCACAAACCCAAATCAGCATTAATCAAAAAAGAAATAACAATATTACAAGCCAAATTGACCGTTTTTCCTATCTGATTAATAAATCAACTGGCATAGAATCATACAAAGATGTCCTGATTGAGGGCTTAAAATCAATAAAACAGGATAATTGTATTTGTCATGGTGATTTACATGCGGGAAACATAATAGTAAACAGCTCAGGTTATATAGCGATAGACTGGATGAATTGTTATGCAGGAAATAAAGAGGGCGATTTGATACGAAGTTATTTGATGCTAGTTTCGCCATATATTCCTTTTCCCGCCGGAAGAATCATAAGAATATTGTTCAGGATTTATAAAAATATACTTGGTCATATTTATATGAAAGAGTATTTGAAACTTACCAAACTGAAGAAAAAAGAACTTAGGAAATGGTATTCAATCATTGCCGCCTCACGCTTAGCTGACAATGTTCCTAATGAAGAGCAATGGTTAATAAAAATAATCAGGAAGAACATCAATTACCTAAAAGAACTTCAACCGAGGGTTTGAAATATTTTCTGTAAATAGTGGAGTAGGAAACAAATGATCAGAGAAGTAAAAAGGGAAGAAATGCCGGACTGTGTAAGCCTTATAAAGAAGGCATTTTTGACCGTGGCAGATGAATTTGGATTTACGGAAGAGAATGCACCGAGATTTACTGCATTTGCAACCAATGAGGAGAGGCTTCTTTGGCAGATGGATGGTGAACACCGACTCATGTATGTATATGAAGATGCCGGTGTTTTGTATGGATATTATTCTTTGCTCATTCAGGATAATAAGGAGTGCGAATTGAATAACCTGGCAGTTTTGCCGGAATATCGTCATAAAGGAATTGGGAAACAACTGTTGGAACACGCATATTCTACAGCCCGGGAGAATGGCTGTAAGCTTATGAATATCGGAATCGTAGAAGAAAACGTAAAGCTTAAAAAGTGGTATGAAGATAACGGAGCGGTTCATGTAGGAACGCATAAATTTGACTTTTTTCCATTTACATGCGGTTATATGAAAAAGGAACTTTAAGCTTTTTATATTTTAAGATAAATGACTACGGAGATTCGATTTTGGGACAGAATGAAAAATATAGCGATATGAGGAAGAAGCCAATGGAATATCGTAAGGTGTTTGACACAATTCCGGAGCAGTTTGATAAGTTCAGACCTCGTTATAGCCCAGAACTTTTTGAATATTTCATCAAGGAAGCCGGCATCGTAGCTCAAACGAAGGTGCTGGAAATAGGCCCGGGAACCGGCCAGGCGACGGATCCCATTCTGGGTACAGGCTGCGATTATAATGCTATCGAGCTCGGAGAGCATCTCTATGAGAAGATGAAAGAAAAATACGGCACAAGACCGAATTTCCATATCGTGAACGATGACTTTATTACGCACGATTTCGGGGGACAGCGGTTTGATGTGATATATTCTGCTGCGACGATCCAGTGGATTCCGGAGAAAGTCGCTTTTTCCAAGACGTTTGAACTGTTAAAGTTAGGTGGAACGTTGGCGATGATGTTTCTGATCGGGGATTATAAGACACCAAATGAGGAGCTGTACAGCAATATCCAGAAGGTTTACGACTTATATTATAAGCCAGTGACGGAATACAAGAACATGAAGGAGCCATTTGACTATCTTCATGCGACCGACTATGGCTATGTAGATCTGACTCGCCATGATTTCTATGGGAAACGCGTTTTTTCTGCGGATGAATATGTGATGTATTGTGGGACGCACAGCGATCACATTTTAATTCCGGAGCCTTATAAAACGAAATTTTTCGATGAACTTCGGAGTGCGGCGATTGCGGGTGGAGATAAAGTCGAGTTTTGGGATACATATGTGCTGTATCTGACGAAGAAACCAGCGTAACCGTATAAAAGATTTCTCTTTGAACATAACGTACTAAAGGCGGTGAAGATAATGGCGTCAAGCAAAGAATATCTTGCTTTTGTTTTAGAACAGCTTTCAGGGCTGGATGATATAACATATAAGGCGATGATGGGAGAATACATCATCTACTATCGCGACAAAATTGTTGGTGGAATCTATGATGATCGTTTCCTTGTCAAGCATACACAGTCAGCAAAAACTTTAATGCCAGAAGCAGACTTGGAACTCCCGTATGAGGGGGCAAAGGAAATGTTGTTGATAGATGATATCGACAACAGGGAGTTCCTTAGGACTTTGCTTGAGGCTATGTATGATGAACTACCGGCACCGAAGAAAAAGAAATAACTTTTAATATAAATGAGTATGACAAATCGAGGTTTATGGAGCTGAGTACATCTTCTTGACCTGGCGGTCAAGAAGCATCCCTCGCTCTAAAGAGCTCGGTCAATTTGAATTTTGTGAGGCTATTATGATAAAAAACGTTGCTATTGTGAGTTTATCCCGAGGAATTATCGGAGAATCATTCGTAAAGTTTGAGACAGATATTGGCATTAAAAGACTTAAGGAGTTTGGGCTTAATGTGAAATTCATGCCCCATGCTCTTTCAGGACTTGACTATGTGGAAAAACATCCGGAAAAAAGGGCGCAGGATCTTCTTGAGGCTTTTCGCGATCCTGAAATCGATATGATCCTTTGCGCCATTGGTGGAGATGATACCTATCGTCTGCTTCCATATCTTTTTGAAAATAACGAGCTTAAGAAAGCTGTTACTAACAAGGTTTTTCTTGGGTTCTCAGATACTACAATAAATCATTTTATGCTTCATAAAGTGGGACTTCCCACATTCTACGGGCAGGCATTTTTATGCGATCTATGTGAGATTGGTCCGGATATGCTGCCCTATACAAAGAAATATTTTGAGGAGCTAATAACCACTGGAACCATCAGGGAGATTACTCCAAGTGATGTGTGGTACGAGGAAAGAACAGAGTTTGCGCCTGAAAAGGTTGGAACTATGACAGCCTCACATCCCAACCAGGGCTTTGAGCTTTTACAGGGACCTTCTGTATTTTCCGGAAAGATTCTAGGTGGCTGTGTCGATTCTATGTATGATTTCTTCGATGGTGAGCGCTATGAAGATATGCCTGTGCTCTGCGAAAAGTATCATCTTTTTCCTGATGCAAAGGATTGGGAAGGCCGTATCATTCTTCTGGAGACGAGTGAAGAGAAACCGACTCCGGAGAAATACAGACAAGCTCTTGAGTTCATTAAGGCTCGTGGCGTATTTGATGCAGTATCCGGTGTGCTGGTAGGAAAGCCTATGGATGAATGCTATGCAAAAGAATACAAGGAGCTCCTGGTGAGCGTTATAGATAACCCGAATCTACCAATCCTGTTTAATGTAAACATCGGTCATGCCACACCAAGATGTATCATTCCTTTCGGTGTTGATGCGACTATCGATGCGGATAAGCAGGTCATCAGGTTTGCAAAGTCAGTGATAAATAATAAGTAGAAGTGAGAGCTAGGAAGAGCTAATGAGTCGGAAAAAGGCTATTTTTTTTATATCTAGCCGGTGCATGGGGGAAACATGTCAGAAGTTTCATTGATAAAAGCAAATAGAGATGATATGCAGACTATATGCGCAAAAGGCGATAGCGGAGCTGGAACGAATCTACGGAGCAGATCATTGGTGCCTGGATACTATTTTGCAGGAAAAAGGTAATCTTTATCTGTATGAGAAAATGGGATACAAGCGCACTGGTGAGGTAGAGCATATTAACGAACGTATGGATATTGTTTTCTACGAGAAAAATTAGTGATGCCATAACAGCTATCATGAAAATTCAAGTTTGTAGAGATCATAATCTTTTAATATAACTGACCAATAATAGGGGGGAATATGAAAAAGTGGTATGACGAAGAATATGAATTTACCGTAGAAGTAACGGGCTTTTTGCATGGAGATCATACAGAAAGGTATTGTCGTAATGGTGAAGAAATCGGTGATGTATATAAATGTACCTACTGACTGCAAAACCTTTGGGTAATGAAAACTTCCATACAGGCGGTTTCTGGGATTATCCAGACGAAACACAGATACAAAGTGGTGAATAGGAGAGAGAATGTTGATTGTTGAGATTACGGATTCTAATGAAAAGCAGGCTATTGCAAGAGAAATACTTGAGGCTCTTACTGATTGGTTTGGTATAGAAGAGAGCAGGGAAGAATACATTTCCGGAAGTGCCGGTTGGACATTCTTTGCAGCTAAGGGAACGGAGGGACCTATAGGATTCCTCTGTTTAAAAGAAACAGGGAAGTCTACAGTTGAACTGGCTGTTATGGGTGTTTTAATGGAGCATCACAGGAGCGGTGTTGGCAGGCGGCTGGTAGAAAAGGCAATAGAAACTGCCAGATTACAAGGATATGAGTTCATGCAGGTCAAGACTGTGAAGATGGGAATATATGAGGATTATGACAGAACGAATCTCTTTTACATTAGCTGTGGTTTCAAAGAGTTAGAGGTATTTCCGCTCCTTTGGGATGAAGCAAATCCCTGTCAGATCTATGTGATGTCTTTAAAATAACTTTGGTCTGATGGCTACTGGGACGGAAACGCAAGAATCCTTTCGGATGCAGCAAAAAGGCTTGAGGGATCCGGAGCAGATAAAAGTAAAAATTGAAGAATTATGGAAGGAAATCATGAAAGATTATCTGGGGTATTCGAAAAGATCACTATGGATTCATGCCAAAAAGGGTTCTCATTATATTCATTTAACGGAACCCGAAATAATTGTAGAGAGTGTGAACAGGATAAGGCACATGTAGAGGAAAGCGCAGATGTCCTTTCAGTTCCAGACTATGTCTGCACTTTCCTGTGTAGAATTTGTAATCTACGAAGAGTAGGTAGCTTTGAGTAGAAGACTGCGTTATTGTTATATTGTGAACGTTCATAAAACTATTTTTTGAAGCAGTATGTTGTATTTTTACGTGAGGTAACAAATGAACTCTTTTTTTACTGAATATGATATGGATTCCTGGAAGTATGCCGGGAACTTTAATTTTTATACAAAAGTAATGCCGACGGGCTTTAATACTTGCCTTGATTTAGATATTACTAAAACTTACGATCTTGCAAAAATTAAAGGTGTGAAGTTTTCTGCCTGTTATCTTTTTTTGCTTTCAAAAATAATGAATAATGTGGTGAACGGAAATTCTTACCATTTTCAATATTTACTGAGCAAACCAGAAATGTGGTTTTAATAATTGGAAGAGAAGGATAGATGGGAAAAATGAGCGAAATCAAATATCAAAGATGCGATGGTTTAAATAAAGACTTCATCGAAAAGCAGGCTTTAAAAATTATAATCAGAACCGCAAGGCCAAAAGACATACCTGCCCTGCGCGAGCTTTATCTTGAACTCGAAAAAGACGGCGTACGTTACCAGCCGGAGCATTTTGTAATCGGTAGCAGAACGGATGATTTTTTCCAAAACATTTTTGACAGCCCAACCCAGGATATTCTTGTTGCCGACGACAACGGCCAGGTCACAGGCTTTGTTCATGTAATGATTATCCCTCAGAAAAAAGTCAGCTGCCTCAAGCCTCAGACTACAGTTTATATGCAGGATTTATGTGTTAGTCCCAACAAACGAAACGGCGGAATCGGCACCCGGCTTGTAAAAGAAGCCAAGGCATACGGCAAAGCCCACGGCGCAGATTTTATCCGCACTCAGGTTTTTCCGGGCAATGTAGACGGCATGCGTTTTTACGAGCGCAACGGATTTTGCGAAATGATGAAGACTATTGAATGTCAGACTCTGAATTAAAAACGACAAAAAGAGAATTAATAATGGAATTCAGAAAGATCTCATCTTTAAGAATGTACATTCTCAAACTCATTTCTTTTGGCAGTGAGCCTGGAACCTACCTTCTTTCTATCTTTCGCATAATCAGCACGAAGCTCACGGTCAAAAATGCGAACGTAAGCCCCCAGCTCAGCGGATAAGAATAGAAAATGCACTGATACGTGTGAAAGCGGGGAATCTGGAAGAATGTCGTGAGGTAGACGACGCGAAAAACGCAAGCTCCAATCAACGTAATGACCATAGGAAGGACAGAATGCCCGATACCGCGCATCGCAGCTGTCATCGTGTCCATCATGCCGGACATGAAGCAAGTAACAAGAATCACCGAGAGGCTTAACATTCCCGCATCGATGACCGCCGGATTCTCAGAATAGATTCCCAAAAGTGTTCTACCAAAAGCCAAAGCCCCCAATCCAAGCACGAGTCCCACGACAACAACGCTCGCCTCACTAATTACGACAAGTCTCTTGATTCTCTGGAATTTTTGAGCGCCCATATTCTGCCCTGCAAAAGTGAGGGTTGCATAGCCCAAACTTCCCATTGAAATGCCAACAAATTCCTCAATGCTCTGAGCCGCAGAAGTTCCAGCTACCATTACCGAACCAAAAGAATTTACCGCTGACTGAATCATTACATTCGAGAAGTTGAAAAGCATACTTTGTAAGCCCGCAGGGATTCCAATCTTTATGATCCGCTTGAGAATCGGCAGGTCGAGCCGGAATTTGCGCAAATCAAGACGAAATTCTTCATCTTCGTGCAGCAAGATCCAGACAATGCAAAAAGCCGCAAAAGTCTGCCCCAGAACAGTTGCAAAGGCGACGCCTGCAACATCCATCTTAAAGAAAACTACGAAAATCAAATTGAGAATCACATTGATTATACCCGCTACGAGCAAGATGTACAAAGGCCGCTTGGCATCACCCTTCGCCTTGAGCATAGCCGCACCGAAATTATAGATAATAGTCGCCGTGATTCCGCTGAAATAAATTTTGAGATAAAGAGCCGAGAGCGGAAGCACATCCTCAGGGGAGTCCATCAAAATCAAAATCCGACGAGAAAGGCTGATTCCAACCACAGTGAGAATGAGTCCTGCAATCACGCTCAGAACCATCGTTGTATGAATCGAGCGGTTAAGTTCCTCTTTATTGCCCGCCCCCAAAGAATTTGCAGCCACAACACTACACCCCACACTTGCCCTAATAAAGAAATTGACCAGCAAATTAACCATGGAGCTTGTGGACCCGACAGCAGCCAAAGAATTATCGCCAGCGTAACGCCCCAAGACGACAATATCCGCTGCAGTAAACAGAAGCTGGAGAATAGAACTGAGAATCAGAGGAACGGAAAATTTCACCAGCTTTGGGAAAATTGCGCCCTCAGTCATGTTTATCTGGTTTTTCATAACAAAGTATGGCAATTTTACAAAAGAAAAATCGGATTGAGAATGTATTTTTGACAAGATACATATTTTTGCAGATGAAATGCAGTGAAACCAGCAGGAATCAAGAACGAGTTGAATCCATCATGCCACAGGTGTAATCCGGCAACGGTACAATCCCTCGCGCTGTTAATGCGGGCGTCTCCCGCATGCAGCCGTCAGCCATCTTTTCTTTTCCGATAAAAGTTAAAGCCATCCTCAACCTTTATGAGCTGATAGCCTAATTTTTTGTAAAAAGCATTTGTCCGCCCATTCCAGGTTGGGGTATCTTCACTGGCCATTTGTTTATGCCATTTCTACACGAAGAAAAATCCATTTCAGACAAGATGCATGGATTGAGCGATGAAATACTCGTTAATAACGAGTTGTTATTTTGTTTTACTTTCTGATTTTTTGCTCAATCTTACGAGTGCCTTTATCAATTCTATAGTTTTTTCGGCCGCTCCCCAGCCCTACAACAAAACTATCACCGTTATCATACATATCAATTTGTTCGTTATTGTATGTGCCGAATACAACGCAATCATTGCATTCTTCTTTTTCATCATGGATAATTTTGGAGACATCTATTTTTGCAAGTTCAAGAGCTTCTTCTTTTGTCATTTTCTAGCCTCCTTTCGGTTCAGACAGCAATCTATGATGTTATCATTAAAATCAAGATTATCAGTTTTGAAATACTTTGTGTAAGTTTTGCGAACATCATCAAACACACTTTCAGAATACACCGTATTAGTCTGAGGGGCAAGAAATATTGGTTGTATCACCTTCCGAAAACGGAAGGTCGTTTAGTAAAAAGCCCCGCGATTTACGGGGCTGTATTTCTAATCTGCATATTATTTAGTTTGGGTGCCGAACCATTTTTCATAATTCTCGTCCGGCTCAAATCCGATTCCGTTGTTACATTCTTTCATTTCATGGGCAAGTCCTGTTGCAAAACCGTGAGATTTTCCATTTGGGAATGCTTTGCATGTTGGAATCCAGCCGTCAATCATTTTATCAGGAGTGCTATTTTTACAAAAAGTGCAGTCGTCTATACAAGTCATATCATTTTTTCCCCATGTGTTTGTTATAGAAATTCATCGCTTGCTTTGGGGTTGTATCACCTTCCGAAAACGGAAGGTCGTTTAGTTAAGTATAGCACAGGATATATAGAAAGTCATTTATTTTATATTTTTGACAGTCAACTTCTGTATGCTTTTGCCGCCGGAAGCTTGTAGCTTTTACCCGCAGTTACTTAAAGCTTTTGGTTATGCCTGCTTACAACATTTTGCCATGATTCCTTACAGGTTTTATCCGGTATTCCGTAAAGCATTTTGTCGCAATCCTTTAAAAAATTGAGCCATGTTTCTTGCGAGGTTTACACTATGAATCTTTACAGGTTTCGTGTGCGAATCCTTACAGTATCGCAGGTATGAATCCTTACAGCTTTCATGAGCGAAACCTTACAGTATTACAGGGGCGATTCTTTACAGGTTTTGCATGTGAAACTAAGCAGGGATTTGACATGTGGTGTAGGTGAGTGCAAATTCTGTGGAAGTCGTGGTATAATGGACTGTAAGGAATTGAAAATTGGCAAAAGCAAAAAAGAACTTCTCGCCGTGTTCAAAGATATGGGATATGAGATTAAGCTGTAAGATGTTGTTTACAAGCGGATTTGTTCGCATCTAACGATGCTCACGGAGGTGGTATGTTGATTTATGTTGTATCACCTTCCGAAAACGGAAGGTCGTTTAGTCTAATCTGCATATTATTTAGTTTGGGTGCCGAACCATTTTTCATAATTCTCGTCCGGCTCAAATCCGATTCCGTTGTTACATTCTTTCATTGCATGTGTAAGTCCTGTTATAAATCCATGAGGTATTCCGTTTGGAAATGCAACGCATGTAGAATTCCAACCAGCTTTGGCGAGGATTTGTCATGGGATTATCTGTGCTACGTCCGCGAGCATCCTCTTAGCTGGAATGTTCCTACAAAAATTCTTTACGGCAGTAACGACAATCTTACTTCATTTGAATCTATGAGCAATTTTGCAAAAAAGCATAATGCCCGGCTTACCGTTATGGAAAACGGTGAACACTGGTTTCATACAGAAGAACAGATGAAGTTCCTTGACGAATGGACTTTGAATCAGTGATGTCAGTAAGCTTCGGTGTATAAATGAAATAGAGGTGCTCGAGACTGTGAAGTCCTTTTGGAATTTGCGAACACCTTTATTGTTTTTTGAAGTTCTTTTTCAGGCATATTCGATTTTTACCTCTTTGATAGGTGCAAGGAATTTTTCTTTATCCATATATAAAACTTCTAACACTGGAATAAGGTCTATATATTCTTCGATTTCTTCATCTTTATGTTTATATTTTGCCATAACCTCTATATAACCAGAATCCCATAACAGGATTTTTGTATATCTTTCTAATCCGTTACAAGTACGAAAGGTCAGGGTCTTTCCGCCAAATGAGAAGGTTGTATATTTATCAAAACTACTTAAAATCGCAGTATCCATTAAGATTATTATAATTCAATCGCTATGAATTTCAACCATTTTGCCGACGATGGCAAAATGGCCTGATAAGTTTTATTTCACCTCATTCACCAGCTCTTCCCCGCTGGCAAAAGCCTTAACATTTTCCAGCGTTGTATCTGCCAGATTCTTAAGTGCATTTGTTGTAAGGAAGGCCTGGTGACCGGTGATAATAACATTCGGGAAGGTAAGCAGACGGGCCAGGGTATCATCAGTCATAATATCTGTAGACCAGTCGCTGAAGAAGTATTTGCTTTCCTCTTCGTAAACGTCCATGCCGATTCCGCCGATGTGACCGTGCTTGAGGGCGTGAACAAGGGCCTTTGAATCTATAAGAGCACCGCGGCCTGTGTTGATAATCACTGCATCCTGCTTCATCATTTTCATTGTGTCGTGATTTACAATGTGCTTTGTTTCTTCGGTAAGCGGACAATGCAGACTCAAAACATCGCTCTGGCGGAAGATTTCTTCCTTGCTCACGTACTGTGCGCCAGTCTCGCTTGCCCACTTTTCGTTCGGGTACGGATCGTAGGCGATAATCTTCATTCCAAAGCCTTTCAAGATACCTGCCATTATCTGGCCGATTTTTCCGGTACCAAGAATACCTGCTGTAAGGCCGTGAAGGTCGCGGCCCGTAAGTCCTTCTATATTAAAGTTCGCAGTTTTTGTTCTAAGATAAGCCTGCGGAATATGACGGGTAAGCGACATGAGCAGGGCCGCTCCATGTTCCGCAACCGCATACGGGGAATAAGCCGGAACACGCACAACTTTAATTCCAGCTGCTGCGGCCGCCTTCAAATCAACATTATTAAAACCGGCACATCGCAGGGCAATCAGCTTTACGCCTACACGTTTAAGTTCAGCAATAACATCTGCATTCACGACATCATTTACAAAAACACAAACTACATCAAAACCTGCGGCTGTGGTTGCTGTATTTTCATTCAACTTATAGTCACGAAAATCTATTTCGTAATTGAATC
Organism: Treponema ruminis; assembly: GCF_014201975.1. Taxonomy (NCBI): domain Bacteria; kingdom Pseudomonadati; phylum Spirochaetota; class Spirochaetia; order Treponematales; family Treponemataceae; genus Treponema; species Treponema ruminis. Next base: position 111,940 of record NZ_JACHFQ010000006.1, read on the forward strand.
CACCATCCACATTTGCCTTTGTGAATGAAGCCTTGTCGTAAGAACGAGTGTCAAAAAAAGCAATTTTCATTTTTGTCTCCCATAAAAAGTCAACGAACAAGTCGACTTTTTAAAATACTTAATTCATGGCAGTTAAAGTTTCTTCTGCAAGAGACATTGGTTTGTATTTTCCAATCATCTTTTGTGCATCAAAATCTTTTTTGTCGCTGAGCATTGCCCAAACGATTTCTGCCATCTTTCTTGCAGCAGCGACAATTGATTTACCACTGCCTTTATTTGTTTTCATATATTCATAACGCTGCATCATTCTCCAGTCTGAAGTATCTTTGCAGCGACGAATTCCCAACACTAACTGCACAAAACAAGTTCTCAGTTCCTGAGGTCCGCGTTTTGTAATCTTTCCATGATGAATGGTCTCATTCGAATCCTGTACCCAGGGAACAAGTCCACAGAAAGCAGCATATTTCTTTGCTGTCGCAAATCTAGAAATGTCTTCTGTGTAGGCCCTGATTGTCCATGCTGTGATTTTTCCACATCCACGGATTGTCAGAAGCCGATTTACCATCTCATCGTCTTTTGTCAGTTCAACCAGCTGTTTTTCAATTATCTTTACGCTTTCTTCAATTCGTTCTTACTCCTTTTTTTCTACCTGATTTTCTTCCGCTTTGACAATATGCATCCCGCTTCTCCCAACTGTCTTAAATTCTATGAGATTATATCAGAGAAATTCTCTGTATAATCCGCTCATCTATCCTGCGAACAAGGCTGTTGGTATAGGCATGGAAATACTTAAGCCAAAAGCCGCTTCCTGCTGGATTGATGCTTTCAAAATCTACGCCGAGTCTGGTATATCCCTCTGTTTTCAGGGTATTGATAACATAATTCAGCAGGTTTTGGTATACACCCTTGCCCCTGTGTTCTGGAATACAATATGCACCTGTGATATGACGATAAATTTCTCCTGATGCAGCTAAGGTTTCACCCTCTTCTGACACTTCCATATAGGCGCATAATTCTCCGCCTGTCTTCGCTGCAAAGTAACGTACATTTTCTCTTCTCGTAAAATCCAAAAACTCTTCCTGTGTATTAGCTTTTCGATTCACAAAAAATGGGGTGGAGCAGTAATGCTCATTAAGTGCCAGATTCAACGGATAAACAGATGCATAATCTTCCTTGGGCAATTCCAAAAACTCATATCCGTTGCATGTGGCGCAATCGATTGCTTCCATCGGACGAATGGCATCTAAGCACCTCATGCCAAATCCATAGCGAAAAAGCTGCTGTTTTGCTTCCTCGTCGTGTTCATACAAACAAATGGCATGTGATACAGCTCCGGCTTTTACCCACTTTTTTGCAGCCGCCTGATACATTGCCGCATAAATCTTGCCGTGGTTTTCCTTAACTGTGCCATTCGCGCCCATTGGGGAAAAAACACCTCTCGCATCAGTGGAACGAAAGGCATTTTCAAATGGTTCCACACTGCAAAGAAAGCCGACCATTTTTTCGCCTTCAAATGCTGCAACACCAAAACCATTTTCAGATAAATATTTCATCATTGGAATGCTTGATATTTCTGGAAGCTCCTGTGTAAAAGCCCTCTCATGATTGTATGCTCCAAGGGCAATTTCTGTCGCTTCCTCTGCATGTTTTGGTTCAAAGTCTCGAATTATCATTTTTTTCCTCATTAGTTAGATGAAGTCATTTTATGACATTTCTCTATGAAAAAAAATCCATTTCAGACAAGATGCATGGATTGAGCGATGAAATGCACAAAAAAATTCTCAAAATAGTTTAGAATCTTTCTTGACTCTCCCCTTAGGGGATAACTTAGACTTCATATTAGTTGGAGGACGAAATCTTATGCTGAAAATCGGTGAGTTTTCAAAGCTGTGTCAGATGACTGTAAAGGCACTCAGATTCTACGAAAAGGAAGGCCTTCTGATTCCTGCTTCCGTTGACGAATGGACGGGATACCGCTTTTACACGACAGACCAGCTGAGGCGGGCGGCAAAAATCAAATCTTACCGCCAGCTTGACTTGTCGATTGAAGAAATCAAGGCAATTTTTAAAGGAAATAATGCGCGCAAAATCCTTGAAGAAAAAGCCCTGCAACTCCAAGTTCAGCAGAAAGAAATTGACGTCCGTCTTTCAATCATCAAACATATTTTGGAGAAAACTACTATGAAGTATCAGGTTACAGTAAAAAATATCCCGGAGCAGATTGTCTACATTGCGGAAAAAAGACTCGCAAAATATTCAGATATGATGCATGTAATTCCTGCAATTGGCGAAGAATTCAAAAAGCTCAATCCAAACCTTAAATGTGCGGAACCGCCTTACGAATTCTGTGAATACCCGGATGGCGAATATCGGGAAAACAACGTTCTTATCCGCCATGTGGAAGCCGTTACCGACTTTGGACAGGAGAGCGAGAATATCAAGTTCAAAAAACTTCCTGCCGTAAAAGTCTTAAGCATTTTCCATAAAGGAGCTTACGACCAAATTGGCGAAGCATACGCTTTCATTATGAAATATGCCGAAGAAAACGGTTATAAAATCGCAGGTTTCAGCCGCGAATGTTACATCGACGGAATCTGGAATAAGGATTCTGTTGACGACTGGCTTACAGAAATTCAGCTTCCGATAGAGTAATGAAAGTTCCCGTCTGTCATAAGGCAGACGGGTTATAGTTTTTTACTTTTTGCCGACTGTATTTCATCTGTACAAATATGCATCTTATCTGAAAAAGGAAGATGCATTCCGTAATCACGCAGATTTTCTTTCCTAGCCTGCGCTGCCGGGCATACACGCAAAAAGAGCGGATTAATATCTGGCGCGGGAAAATCGCCTCTCAAAACTTTCCGGTTGCTCAGGATGCGATTTTAAGATTCAACTGAGCCTTCAACCTGAACGGAAAGCAGCTCTCCTTCATCAACCAGTTCCCCGATAATTTCAGTCCTAAGCTTCTGGTCTGCGAGAAAATGACCGAGTCAGGCACCGCCGTTCTTATTCCATAAAAGACCGATGGCTGCAATCCTGCGTTTTATGTACCACTTATAAAAATCATGTTCGCTTGAAAAAGAATCTCCTGCCGTAAGAATCTCTTTTGGAAAGAGCCTTTCGCTTAAATCATAGATTTTGTGAGTCTTCCGCTTGCAGCTGATTCCAAGTTCGCCATTGTTGTAAAGATAATCAAGCGCTGCACTTGAAAGCTTTTTGTGCCCCCATCTGCCGGGTCTGGCATTTCCGCCGATATTAATTTTGTTTGCAGGAAGAGGACCGTTTTCACGAATGAAGGCCTTTATTTCATCAATCAGGCAGCGCTCTTTGTAAAGCAGATCAGCAAGAATTTCCGGCTTGTAATTTGTAACACGCGACTGCAGCACCAAATCAGGATTTCTTCCGACAACATTCAGAGGGTCAAACTGCACACAGCGCACTTTGTTTAAGTATTCTTTCGCGCCGTCATAGCCCTGTAGTTTTTCATCACCGTTCAGATTCTGATAATTGATGAGAAAGTTTCTTGCATCTTCGTTTGTAATAATTTTCATCGCTTTTAAAACATTATTCCAAATAATAGAGCAGGGCAATATGGGAAGGACTGCATTTCATCGGCAAAACCATGCATCTTGTCGGAAATGTATTCCAATTGTGTGAGTTTTAGCGTATTACAATGATATGAAAAATTGTATTAAGATTGATGAAAACACATGGCGCATTGAGGACGGTTCTGTCAGGTTCTATTTGCTTTGCGGAAGCCAGAAGGCGGCTTTGATTGATACGGGAATGAACTATCCGGAGGCAAAAAATCTTGCGGAAAGCATTACATCCCTTCCGCTCATTCTGATAAATACTCATGCAGATCCTGACCATATTTCGGGGAACGGAGCCTTCAAAGAATTTTATATGAGTCCGAAAGAAGAAAAAAACTATCGCGCGCACAAGGGAACGGGCAAAATCCTCCCGGTTCATGAAGGTGATGTCATCGATCTGGGCGAAAGGGAGCTTATGATTATCGACATGCCGGGTCACACTCCTGGAAGCATCGCAATCCTCGACAAAAAATACCGGGTTTTAATAAGCGGGGATTCAGTCCAGAACAGCCATATTTTTATGTACGGAGAAAGGCGGAATCTGGACCAGTATATCAAAAGTCTCAGGCATCTTGCTCAGTTCGACAGTTTATACGACCAGATTTATCCCATGCACGGTTCCTTCCCGGTACAGAAGGATTTGATTTCAAAGCTGATTGAAGGAGCGCAGGAAATCAAGGATGGGAAAGCCCTTGCCCGCGCAACGAAGGTAAGCATCTTCGGAAACAACGTCACTTTCTACAAATTTGACTACGCCGGATTCCTGTGCAATCCTGAGGATGTCGCATAAAAGCGGAGGAAAATAAAGATGGATAAAGAATGGTCAGAAAAAAATAAAAAAATGCAAACTCTCATTTCTAAGGAATCGACCTTCTCTGAAGGCATAAATCTTCTTCTTGAATTACGCGGCAACTTGTTTGAGCAGATTTCTTCTATTATAAAGACTTTTCCTCCAGTGGCTTTTTATCAGCTGCCTTTTGGAGACGGTGAGTCAAATCATAACGCCACTCTTGCATGGTCGCTCTGGCATCTTTTTCGTATTGAAGATATTGTTTGTCATACGCTGATTTTGCATGACAGTCAGATTTTTGAAGAGGACTGGCAGGAGAAAATAAAGAGCCCGCTTATCACGACAGGAAATGAGCTTTATGGTGAGGTGATGGTTGAGTTTTCAAAAAAGCTCAACGTAAAAGCCCTTTATGACTATTGCAAGGCGGTGATGGATTCCACAAATGAGCTTTTGAAGAGCCTGCGATTTTCAGACTTAAAGCGGAAGTTTTCGTGCGCGGACAAAGAAAGACTTATTGCAGGCAAGTGCGTCAGTGACAGCGATTCTGCTTCCTGGCTGATTGATTTCTGGTGCGGTAAAAATGTAAAAGGCTTGATACAGATGCCATTTTCCCGCCACTGGATTATGCACGTGGAAGCAATGCGGCGAATCAAAAACAAGTTGTGTCAGGAGGCAAAAAAAGGCGTAGACCAGATTGCCTGCTGCGGGCTTTCCTGCAATCACTGTTTTCTTACGGCCTGGTGCGGTTCTTGCAGGACAATTTACAACACCTGTTCGTTCGCGACCTGTTCCCCAGACGGTGTATGCCCCAACACAGCCTGCTGCAAAGAAAAAGGCCTTGACGGCTGCTATGAATGCGACGAGCTTTATGATTGCAAAAAAGGCTTTTACTCATTGGGCAAAGATACAAACGCCATAAGGGCGATGGCTCTTTTCATACAAAAACACGGCAAAAAGGAATTGCTGAAAGTCCTCGAAACTCTCCACAAGAAAAAGGATTTCCAGAAAATTCAGGAAGTCCTTGGCGAGGAAATCGAAGACGGCCTGAGGATTCTTGAAGAGATCAGGTAGGGAGAAAAAGCTTAATGGAAGATTTATCTGAATTCTTAAGGGAAACGGACTGCATTGATTTTTCAAATCCGCTGATTGTGCAGAAAGCGGACGAACTGAAAGCCGCTTCTTCTGATGAGGTGGACTACATCCAAAGGGCATACAGATTTGTGCGCGACGAGATTCCCCACAGCTGGGACGCAAGGCTCACCGTGGTCTCAAAAAAGGCAAGCGACGTGCTCAAAAACGGAACCGGCATCTGCTGGACAAAATCCTGCCTGCTCGCAGCCCTGCTTCGCGCAAATAAAATACCTAGCGGAATAAGCTACCAGTATCTGACACGCGCCGATGACGCAAGCGACGGCTACATAATCCACGCGATGAACACGGTTTACATCAGCCCGCTCAAAAAATGGATTCGCCTTGACGCACGCGGAAACAAGGCCGGGGTAAACGCTCAGTTCAGCCTCGAAAAAGAATTCCTTGCCTTTCCAGCACGGTCAGACTTTGGCGAAAAGGATTACCGCGACAACCACACTGATTTGGACGCGCGGCTTAAAGAAATTCTAAATACGAGCGGCAACATTCTTGAAGTTCGCGCGGAATGGTGAAACGACATTGAATAGGATGAGGTAATAAAAATGGAATGTACCTTTGCAACAGAATCAGACATAAAAGAACTATTTGAACTTCAGCGTGTGGCTTTTGAATCAGAAGCCGAGCTGGTTGGAACCCACGATATTCCGCCTTTGCTCGAAACCCTTTCAGATGCGGAAGGTGACTTTCCAAACTGGAAAGTTCTTAAAATCACAGATGGCAATAAAATCATCGCGTCCGTTCGCTGCAAAAAAACTTTGGAATGTGTTGAGATCGGAAGGCTTATGGTCTTGCAGTCATACCGTAAGCGTGGGCTGGGAACTAAACTTCTTCTTGAAGTAGAAAAATTGTTTTCTAACGAAGTTTACGAGCTTTTTACCTGCACAAAAAGTCTTCCGAACATTCAGCTTTATCAAAAGGCTGGCTACAGAATCTTCAAAGAAGAACAGGGCAAGTCAGGTCTTTCCTTTGTTTATATGAGGAAAAATGTAAAAAAGAGATCCGATAATGGAATAAAAGTATTGGGTACGGAAGAAATATATAATGGGGTGTGTTATGGTAAGAGAAGCTGAATTTTCGGATATAAACAGAATTGTGAAAGTCGTGATGAATTACAGGGCATTTTATGAAGTTGAAAATCAAACTGAAAAAGAAGTTCATGATTTTATAGAAATGCGGATGACGAATAATCAGTCAAAAATTTTCATCTACGAGAATCGGAATAAAAAAATTGCCGGCTTTATTCAATTGTATCCGTCTTATTCAACTGTCTCGTTAAAAGCTCAGTGGATTCTGAATGATTTCTTCGTTGATGAGAATTACAGAAATCTGGGAATTGGACAAGAGCTTATGGCCTTTGTTAAAAATTATTTTGCTGATAAGGCTAAAGGCTTTATTCTAGTTACGGAAAAAAGCAACAGTAGGGCAAAAGCCTTTTACGAAAAAAATAGCTGGAAAACAGGTGAGTATGATTTTTATACTTATTTTTACGAATAGAGGGTAATAAAATGAAAGGTGACAATTCAGAATCATCATTTTGCATACGAAAACTTACTAAAACAGAGATTCCAGAAGCACATTCTCTTGCTTGGAAGGTTTTTTGCGAATACGAATCGCCGGATTATTCTGCCGAAGGAACCGAGTCATTCCGAAAAAGCCTTAACGACCCTGTATATTTAAGCGGCCTTGACTATTACGGAACTTTTGATGGAAGCAAACTTGTCGCACTCTGCACCATAAGGGTAGAAAAACGCCACATCTGCTTTATGTTTGTGGACGGAAGCTATCACAGGCGGGGGCTAGGAAGCCGCTTGATTCGCCATGTACTGAACGAATACAAGGGCGAGTCGGTCACGCTCAATTCTTCTCCGTATGGATTGCCTTTTTACAAGGCTGTTGGCTTTGTGGCAACGGATGAAGAAAAAACAATCGACGGAATCCGCTTTACGCCTATGAAGTATATTCCTCAATCAAAGGAGTAACCTATGCCATTAGTAAAGATCAGCGTTCGTGACAGTTGGACAAGCGAGAGAATCAAAGAATTGAACAAGGTCGTGCACGAAGGTCTTGTTAGCGCGCTCAAAATCGAGGACAGGGATTTCTTTCATCGGGTTTACAAGTTTTCCAAAGAAGATTTTGTCTTTCCTGATTTTAAGAGCGAAAATTTCATGATAATCGAGCTTCATCTTTTCCCCGGCCGTACGGACGAGCAGAAAGAAGCCGTTTACCGCGAAATTTGCCAAAATGTCGGAAAACTCGGCGTTGCTCCTGCGGATATTTTCATTCAGATTATTGAGCAGCCTGACATAAACTGGGGAATCGGCGGCAAGGCCAGGAAATAAGGAGATAAATTCTATGGAATACAGATTTGTGACAGAAAAGGACACGGCTCTTATCCTTCAGTTTATAAAAGAACTTGCATCGTATGAAAAAATGCTTTCCGAAGTTGTGGCTGACGAGGCGACTTTGAAGGAATGGATTTTTGAAAAGCAGAAGGCCGAAGTGATTTTTGCGCTTGAAGATGGAAAAGAAGTGGGCTTTGCCTTGTTCTTTCATAATTTCTCTACGTTTTTGGGGCGTGCCGGCATTTATCTTGAAGATTTGTACGTAAAACCGGAATACCGCGGAAAGGGATACGGAAAGGCTTTGATTCAGACGCTTGCAAAAATTGCCGTTGAGCGAGGATGTGGCCGCCTTGAATGGTGGTGCCTGGACTGGAACAAGCCAAGCATTGATTTTTATCTTTCGCTCGGAGCAGAGCCAATGAAGGACTGGACAGTGTACCGCATCGCAGGCGATACTCTAAAAACTCTTGGCAGCGAGAAATAAAAATGAACTGTCGAATGAAAAGATGTTCCGGCAACGATAGTGATTTTATAGAAAATTGCTACCTTTTGGATTTGGATTTAGACAGGCGGCTTGGAAGGGTTGTCGAGCGTAAGCAATATCACCAATACAATCTGCTTGATGATATAAAAGAAGCTGTTGTCGTTTATTCGGGCGATGAAGTTGCGGGGGCGGGAGCTTTGCGAGAATATACTTACGATGATATAGAAAATGCCGTAGAACTCAAAAGAATCTTTGTGCGAGAAAAATTTCAGGGGCATGGAATCGGAACAAGGCTCGTTCAGGAGTTGATTAACTGGGCAAAGGAGCTTGGTTTTAAGAATATAATCCTTGAGACCGGCGAATTGCTGCAAGAATCCTGCCATGTGTATAAAAAGCTCGGATTTGAAATCATAAAGAATTACGGGCCTTATGTTTCCATGGACGACTCGCTTTGCATGAAAAAAAATTTTAATTGGGACTGATAAGGCGGATGTTTTTACTATGATAAGAGAAGCAGAACTTACTTATATCAAAAAACGTGTACACGAATTGTATTGGAATGAAGATTTGAATTGTGCGAGAGCCTTACTTGCCGCGGAATTGAATTTTCGTATGAGTTTATTTTGAATAGAATGAGGTAAAAATGATTTCACTTCAATTTTTAATTACGGCATTGATTGTCACGCTGATTCCAGGAACCGGCGTTGTATACACGATGAGCACGGTTTACATCAGCCCGCTCAAAAAATGGATTCGCCTTGACGCACGCGGAAACAAGGCCGGGGTAAACGCTCAGTTCAGCCTCGAAAAAGAATTCCTTGCCTTTCCCGCACGGTCAGACTTCGGTGAAAAGGATTACCGCGACAATCACAGCAATCTGGATTCCTGTAAAAAAATCCGAAGAATTGGAGGATTAAAAATGCAAATAGTAAAATGTTCCACAAAAGATATTACGCTTTTGGCGGGTATGAACAAATGTCTTATTGAAGACGAACAAAGCTCAAACACGATGAATCTTAAGGAACTTGAAAAGAGAATGTCAGTCTTTCTTTCAGGCGAATATGATGCGTATTTCTTTGCAGATGATACCCTCGAAGCATCAGATAAAATAGTCGGTTATGCGCTTGTAAGGAATACAGCGTCTCCGTTATATTTAAGGCAGTTCTATATAAAAAAGGAATACCGCCGGAAACATTTGGGCAGTGAAGCTTTTAAGCTTTTGTTGGATTACTTAAAAGCGGACACAATCGACATCGATGTTCTGCCTTGGAATAAAAGTGGCATGGCCTTTTGGAAAAGTATGGGTTTTGCTGAAATCTGTGTTTCCATGCGGTATGGAGAGAAAACAAAAATGAAAAAACTGGGCTGTCGGGGGAGCGCATGAATAATCTTGTAAAAGCGACCGCCGCTGATTTTGAAAAAGTAAGGTCAGCCTATATCGAAATAATCAGGCGAACTCCGGGCATGAAGGAATATGTCCGCTGGGAATACGGAAAGCATCCGAGCGATGAAATGATTCAAAAATACATCGACAGCGGGAACATGTATCTGTTTATGGAAGGTGAAAATCTTGCCGGTGTAACTGCAATCACATTCTCTCAGGACAAAGAATATTATCCTGTAAAATGGCAGTTTGAGGTAAATGATGACGAGGTGATGGTGCTTCACATTCTTGGAATCATGCCGGATTTTCAGGGAAAAGGAATCGGAAAGAAAATGATTCATGCCGCTCTTGAACTTGGACGGTCAAATAAAATGAAAGTCTGCCGATTTGATGCGCTTTATTCAAATCTTCCTGCTCAGAAACTCTATGAAGGACTTGGATTTGTTTATTGCGGAAAGCAGCGTTTGTTTGCTGACAACACCGGCTGGACTGATTTTTATTTGTATGAATTAGGATTGTAACTGGCATGAATCTTGAAAAAGATGTTTCAGAAAACAAGCCTGTGGAAGTTAATCCTGAGGATACAACCCGCGCGATGGCATACAAACTTTGGATGAAAGCTCCCAACCCGATGGTGACTTTTTTCAAGACTTTGGATGTAACGAACCTTGTTAAAATCAGCCGCAAAAAGCATTTGAAATTCAACATGCTGCTTGACTGGTGCATTGGAAAAGCAGCAAGTTCCATAAAGGAATTTTACACGCTTCCTGTGGGCGACAGGCTGCTTCAGTACAAAAATCTTGCGGTCAATACGATTGTAAAAAACAAGGACGGCGAAGTAAATTCCTGCGACCTGCTTTTTTCGGATAATCTCAAAGTCTTCAACCGCTACTATTTAAAGCACACGGCAAACTTGGCAGAAAAATGTACGGACAGGGATTTGTCAGACAGCTGCATGGTGATTGGAACTTCGGCGATTATCGACACCGAAATTGACGGAGCTGTCGGAATGAACTCTGGAATCTTCAACAACCCTTTCATCATCTGGGGAAAATACAAAAAGCTCTGGTTCCGTTATAAGCTTTCGCTTTCCTTCCAGTTCCACCACACGCAGATGGACGGAGCCCACGCAGGAAAATTCCTTGCGAACTTGCAGAATGAAATTGAAAAATTAAAGGTATGAAAATGGATTGGAGCGTGCCTTATGATACCGATATTGATTAATTTATGCCTTGCAGGACTCAAGTTTTTTGCTGGAAGCATCTGCGGATTGACATCCGTAATGACAGACGCCACCAATAATCTCATGGATGCCGTTACTTCTGCAATCACTGAACTTGGTGCGAAGTTCTCCGCTATACCGGGAGGAAGAAAGCATAAGAACGGCCATGGCAGAATCGAATGGCTGGTGGCTATTGCCGTGTCCTGCTCAATCGTAGTGGTGGGATGGGAGCTGTTAATGCAGTCTGTGGAAGGAATAAGAAATCCTTCCGAAGCTTCATTCAGTATAGTGGCTCTGATAATACTTGTGATTTCCGTAGCCACAAAAATCTTCCTCTATTTTTTCAATATATCAAAATCGAAAGAACACAATTCACAAGTCTATAAGGCTGCGGCACTTGATTGTATTTCTGATGCTGTATCCACGTCAGTAGTTCTCTTTTCTTTCATCATGCAGACAATTACAGGACTTCATTTGGACGGATACTGTGGACTTCTTGTGTCACTGTTCATTATTTATAACGGATTCAAGTCTTTTGCAGATACATCGAAACGCATAATGGGAGAGGAGCCAGATGAAGATGCCATAAACAGACTGAAGAAGTATATCCTGTCATATAACGAGGGCGTGATAGAAAAATGCGTTGACGTTCAGATTATGGATTACGGATATGAGCGATTCGGAGCTTTGGTTAATGTTGTTCCGAAGCAGGGCAGAACGGATGAAGAGGTACTTGATGATATAACGGGTTTAAGAAGCGGCATTTTCCGTGAATTCGGATATATTGCCACGATTCAGCCGATGGTTCCTGTTGATCGGCAGACTGAAAGCAACATGCGCAGAGAGCTTGAGCAATACCTTAACAGGCTTCCTTATTCAGTGAAAATGGCTGAAGAAACTACATTCAATCGTTCCGGTAGCAGGATACAGATAATTCTTTATGCAGAGGTTCCCTTTGAAGAGGGCAAATTTGAAAAAGAGATTGTTTCTGAAATAGAAAAGTTTGTGGAAGGGAAAGCGGTCGAACTCGTAGTGAAGCTGGGAATAGTCAGCCATTTGCATAAAGACCGACATTTACCACCGCATCGACAACGACACGCTCTACATGGAACTTGACATCTGCATCCCGATTGTGTGAACAAGGCGTTGCGGGGGTACCCCGCAGAAAGGGTAGCACGCAACGAAGTGCGGGCGCAGGGGGAGCGACGCTCCGCTAACGAGTTTTGCATTCGATTGATATCGAAAGTTTGCAAAACTCGCTTCCCCCTCCTTGTTTTATTTCCTCAAATACTCCGCTGTTATCGTTTTGCCACTATCAAGCATCTGCGCTGGCGTGCCGGTAAAGACAATTTCACCGCCTGCTTTTCCTCCGTCCGGGCCTACGTCGATTATGTAGTCTGACATTTTCATTACGTCGGTGTTGTGCTCGATTACGATTACGGTGTTTCCGCGTACTACGAAGTTTTCCAGGAGCTCCATTATCGGCTTGATGTCGCTTGCGTGAAGTCCTGTGGTCGGTTCGTCAAGAATGAAGATGCTTCCCTTTTTATGAAGGTCTTTTGCAAGCTTTACCCGCTGTCGTTCGCCGCCGCTCAAAGTTGAAAGTGGCTGACCGAGCGAAAGATATGGGAGACCTGTTTCCATTAAAGCAAGCAGGTGTTCGATGATTTTTTTGATGGATTTGTTTTCGCGGTCTTTTTCCAGGGCGGATTCAAAAAATTCCAGAGCATCTTCCACGCTCATATCAAGAATCTGCACGATGTTTTTTCCCTTGTAGAGTTTGTCCAGCGATTTTTTGCTGTAGCGTTTTCCCTCACATTCCTCACAGACTGTTACAACCGGATCCATAAAGACAAGCTCGGTTACGATTACGCCGCGTCCCTTGCAGGCAGGGCACTTGCCTTTTCCGTTGAAAGAAAAGCACGAAGCCGCCCCGACTTTAGGCAGGCCGATTCTGCTGAAAAGCAGGCGGAGGGCAGAATACATGTCGGTGATTGTTCCGACTGTTGAGCGCATGTTTCCGCCAAGCCGAGCCTGATCTATTACAACGCTTGCCGTAAGGTTATCTATAAAATCCGCGTGAGGCTTTTCGTGCTTTGGAAGCCGCGTGCGCACATATGCCGGATAAGTTTCGTTCATCTGTCGCTGGCTTTCCGCTGCAATCGTGTCAAAGACGATGCTTGATTTTCCGCTGCCTGAAACTCCTGTAAATACAACAATCTTGTTTTTCGGAATTTCAAGACTGATGTTCTTGAGGTTGTTCTGTCTTAATCCCTTGATAATTATTTTGTCATTCATGCCGTGATTGTGGCAGATGCCGGCAGAAAAGACTTCTGAATTCGTGCCATTTATAAATTCGCCAAAATCATCGGAATATAAGCAGAATCTATTATGCTAAAGGCAAAGCACTCTTTACCTAAATCTTTGAAAATACTGTCGAAATCCATTATCCACTTACTCTTTTACAAAAGAACCGATTTCAATAAGATTGCCTTCCGGGTCTGCAATGTAGCAGGTGCGCTGGCCCCAGGGTTCTGTTGTTGGCGGCATTACGGCACCGGCTCCTTTGGAAGTTACTTCTGCAAAAGTCTTGTCTACGGCGGCATAGTTTTCAACGCTCAGTGCCGTTTCAAAATGTCCGTGAATTTTGTCAGCATAATTAAAGCGGGAATTCGTCATCTTTTCAAAATCGTTTCTGCCGTAAAAAAGAAAGAGGGTTCCGTCTTTTTCGAGAAAAACGTTTGATGTATTTTCATCTTCTTTTATTTCAAATCCAAGTACATCACGATAAAAACGAATCATCTGAGCCATATCTTTTACAAAAATTCCAAATCCATCAAGTTTCATCTTAAACCTCCAATAATGTTGCTTTAGAAAAGCATAACGCCGCTTTGCTTTTTTGTATTGTAAAAATCCGACAGGGCTGCATTTACTGCATAAGAAAAACTCATGCCGTGAAATTTCTTGAAATCATTAAGAAGGTGCGGCTGGTCAAAATATCCATATTTAAAAACTGCATCCTGAATATCAAAATTTTCTGAACGGCATACATCCTGCCACAAGCTTTGATAACGGACAAGCGAAGAAAACTTTTTAGGAGAAAGCGAAACGGTGTTTTTAAAAAGCCTTTCCAGCTGCCGCTCGCCTGCATGAATGTCTTTTAATAACGACGAAAGCGGAAGTGAACCCCGCGTGCGGATCATCTGAACTACGGCATCAAGTACAAGTGAATCCTGTTTTGTAATTTTTCTTGAAGGCATATTGAGTAAATCAAGCAAAACTTCTTCGCTTATGTTTTTGAATTCTGAAAGAGTCATGTCCTCATGAATTTTTCTGCAAAGCATTTTTTTGGCTGTCGCAAAATGTTCTTCCAGATCAAAAAATCTGTTTGCAGTTTCTGCCAGCGGTTCGTCGCAAAAATTGAAAGCCTGCCACGCGTAAAATCTGATTCCAAAAAGCCTCCTGTGAACAATGTCAGAGTTTTTTGAGCGAAACATTTTGTCTGTAGTACCGCAAAATCCCATGCCAGAAATTTCCCGCTCGTCTGAATTGCTTTCATTTTCATCTACGGAAATGATTATATCTGCGCACGCGTCTGGAATAATCACAGAGGAAAAATCATTTACATTTGAACCGTCATTCCATGTTGTCCAGAAGCAGCGTACAAACGGAGCAAGATTTTTGCACGGCAAAAGTTCGCTGTAACCTGAATGAGAAAACGGCGTTGCGGTTATTGGTAAAAACATTCTTTTATTATAAAGGACTTTCAAGAATTTATCAGCGCAAAAATTACCTTGCCGTTTGAGGAAAGATGTCGGAAGACGAGCTTTGCGGAATCGGCGCCCTTAAACTGATTGCATTTCATCGGCCGAATTCTGCATCTTGTCGGAAAAATATTGTTTATAGCCTTTTTTATCTATATTGTAATTTAAAAAATTACGGGATTCCCGATTGATTATTTTTTTGAAATCGTGAGGTAAAACTATGAGCATGCAATTTGTAAAAGCAAGCGCTTTAGACGCTTTGACACTAACTGAAATATCTAAGAAAGCTTTTGACAGTGACGTTCAGGTAGGAGCGCCTTCTGCGGGCGGGCCTCCAGACTATATGTCACTTCCTTTTCATACCCAGATGGCAAGAGAAAATCATTTGTATAAGTTAACAGATGATGGGCTGATTGTTGGCGGGGCGGTGCTGTTTTTGGATAAAGACAAGCTATACGTCGGAAGGATTTTTGTAAGCCCGGAGTTCCATCGCAAAGGCTATGGAAGCTGCATTATGCGGGAAATTGAAGCGGCCTTTTCAGATGTAAAGGAAATTGCGTTGGATACGCCCATTTGGAATGTAAGGACAAATGCTTTTTATCTTAAGCTTGGGTATGTGGAAGTAAAACGGGATAACGAATTCATTTATTATTCTAAGAATCGCGGGTGAAATCGTAAGTTGTGGAGAATGTGTTTAAAATCAGCTTATGCTTGAAAATCAGATTATAAACAAGGCAATTGATTATATTTTCTCTCATGCGGGCGAAGAGCTGTCTGTTGAAAAGATTTCGGATTTTTGCGGATACTCAAAGTTTTACCTGGAGCGGCTTTTTAAGGCGGAGACTGGAGAAAGCATCTATGGCTTTATAAAACGCTGCAAGGTTGAACTGAGCGCTTTCAGGCTTAAGGTGGAAAAAGACAGGAGCATCACGGAAATTGGCGGCGATTACGGATATTCGCCTTCAAATTACGCGGTGCTCTTCCGAAATCATTTTAACAAAACACCTGCTCAGTTCAGAAAAGACATCGATGAAACTTCTTTTTACCATCCCTTTTTTCATATAAAAGATAACGAGATTGAAACTTATGAAGAATGTTGCAAGAAGATACGCATTGAAACCCTGCCGGACTATTTTGTGCTTTACGAACGCCACAAGGGAAACTACAAAACGCTGGAAGATGACTGGTGCAATTTTATGAAGCGCTATGAAGGTTTTTACACCGAAAAAAGTCTTTTTATTGAATGCACAAAAAATGATCCTTCAATCACAAATCCGGACGATTGCATTTATGACATCTGCATGACGGTAGACCCGGAAGACCCACGGCTAAAAAATGCGGTTCAGAAAACTGCCGCAGCCGGAATTACAAGCCGGGCAGGAATACCGACAGTGCCAAACACCATGACAATCAATGGCGGAAAGTTTGCGATTTACCGCTACGAAGGCTACCCCCAGCAGATTTACAGCGCCTACCAGAGTTTTTTCTGCAACTGGCTTGCAGAAACCGGCAACCACGTAGACAGCCGCATGGGCTTTGACATCTACCGCCGCATCGACAAGGACACGTTCTACATGGAACTTGACATCTGCATCCCGATTGTGTGAGGAAAAGACATCTGAAGTCGTGCCATTTAATTCACGCTCCGCATCATTGCAAAAAAGTGCTCCTGCTTTCCTGTTGAAAAATATGCGTACCAGGCTTCGAGAGTTTCCGGCTTAAAAACATCGAGTTTTTCTATAATCAGTTTTGCCCACAAGAGGGAGCCTGTCGCGCTGCCGGTTATCAGGTTTCCGTCTTTTACAGCAGGCTGATTGACATAAAACTTCTGACCTTTATAATCCGGGCAGAACATTTCAAGAAAGCCCTTTCCGTTGCTCGTGTGAGGACGGTCATTTAAAAGGCCGGCGTTTGCCAGAGCAACTGTAGCTCCGCAGATTGCGCATACAGTTCCGCCTCTTGAAAGCAAGTCTGATGCCTTCTGAATTATCTGAGCATTTTCTGCTTCACTCCATGTATTTGCACCCGGTAGAATGAGGACTGTTTTTTCGCTCACTTTGATTTCATCAATCGTGCAGTCGGGAATGAGCGTGAGTCCGCCCATTGTTTTTACAGGCTCTTTTGAACGGGCGACGGTTTTAACGATAAGTTCCGGTGCATTGTTTTTGAAAAAGCGTCTTGAATTGAGTTCCGCCGAAACAGGCCCGATTTCCCAGTCAGCAAGAGTGGCAAGTAAATAAATGTAAACTGTTATCATGATTTCCTCCAAATAATATCCGCGTCTGCGGTAATCTTGCTGCTATTTTACTTCCTCAAAGTTGACAGCATTATGTCAACAATTTAAAATTATTCAGAAAAAAATGAAAATCGACAGGCTTGTAAGCATAATCATGATTCTTCTCGAAAAAAAGCGGATAAGCGCGCAGAAACTTGCTGACATGTTTGAAGTTTCAAGGCGGACGATTTACCGCGACCTTGAGGCAATCAGCATGGCAGGGATTCCGGTTTCTGCAACTCCGGGCCCCAGCGGCGGAATTGAGATTATGAGTCAGTACAAGATTGATAAAAAAGTTTTTTCCAGGGATGACCTTTCTGCCCTTTTGCTTGGATTGAACAGCCTGCCGAAAACGCTCCGCAGCAGTGAAGTTGAACACACACTTGCAAAATTAAAGAGCCTCGTTCCTGAAGATCAGGCCGAAGATATTGAAATAAGAACCAGTCATGTTTTAATTGATTTAAGTCCCTGGTTTGGTGAAAGAAACGTAAATCACAATCTGGAAATCATAAAGGCGGCTCTTGAGGAAAGCAGGCTGATTTCATTCACATATATCGACGGCCACAGCACAAAATCAGAAAGAAAAGCGGAAGTTTACCAGCTTGTCCTAAAAGGCCGTGACTGGTATGTTCAGACTTTTTGCCTCACCAAAAATGATTTCCGCCTCTTCAGGCTTTCCCGTATGGCAGAGCTCACTCTTCTTGATGAAAAATTCCTTCCGCGAAAATACCAGAAGCCTGTCCTGGATTTTGAAGAGACCGCCAAAAAATTGCAGACCTTCATAAAACTCCGGGTTCATAAATCAATCCTCGACCGCCTGCTTGAATTCTGTGACTTTGACTGCATAAAAGCTGACGGCGCAGAATACTATCTTGCCGAATATCCTTTCATTGAGCGTGATTATTACTACGACATGCTTTTGAGTTTCGGTGACAAATGTGAATGCATGGAACCGCCGCATGTCCGTGAAGAGCTAAAAAAGAGAATCGAAAGACTCGGCCGCGTATACGGAATCAGAAAATCGCGAACCTGCTGAAGTTCGCAATCCCAAGCACAATCGGAATGGTGCTTTCAACTTTTATTACTCTGACCGACGGAACTTTTGACGCTGGGAATTACGGTGTATTTTTCAAGGAAGAAGGTCTAGCCCGACCTGCATTTCATCGCCAAAAAATGCATCTTGTCGGAAAAGTTATCCTCATCGGATTTTTTTATTCTATAATAAAGAGAATAAATCTGGAGGCATAGCATGAAATTGAGAGCGTATAAAAAAGAAGATGCGGCCCTTATATGCAGATGGATAAGGACAGAAGAAGAATTATACAGATGGTCTGCTGACAGATATAATAAATTTCCGCTTTCCGAAAAAGATATCGAAAATAATTATCTGCCTCAGCTTGAAGGCGGAAGATTCTTCCCCATTACGGCGATTGATGATAATGGGATTGTTATCGGACATTTCATTATCAGATATCCTAGAGATGATGACAACAGTACGCTTCGTTTTGGCTTTGTTATTGTAGATCCCAGACTCAGAGGAAAGGGCTACGGAAAAGAGATGCTCCGGCTCGGAATAAAGTATGTAAAAGATAATTTTACTGTTAAAAAAATTGACCTTGGTGTATTTGAGAATAATGAGTCCGCAAGGAAATGTTATGAATCAGTAGGCTTCAAGGAATGCAACCGCAGGGAATTTGAGATGCCCATAGGAACATGGACCTGTATCGACATGGAAATGGAAGGAGAATAAACTTATGAATATCTACAAGGAGGCTTTTAATATGGATATAACTTATAAAGAGACGAAAGAGCTGGAGGTAAAGATTAATGGATATACATATTCAACTTGCAGATATGAGATATATTGATAGCTGCAAAGAAATCCTGCAAAATTCTGACCTAGGAAAAGCCTATTTCAGTGATCATGAAAAGGCAGCGAATATGCTTACATATGCAGTGGGTCAAGAAAACGTATATGTTGCATTGGATGAAAATGAGAAATGTCTGGGTTTTATTTACTACATGACAAATGGTGTTTTTGGAAGCTACCCTTATCTTCATATTATTGCAGTAAAGGAAGAATACAGAAATTATGGTATCGGCAGGCAGCTAATGAAGTTTTTTGAGGATAATGCTTCCGATTCTCCTTCAGCAAAATATTTTTTAACTGTAGATGATTTTAACCCGAGAGCAAAGAAATTATATGAAAATCTGGGCTATAAGTGTGTTGGAGAACTAACTGATTTTTATAAAAAGGGGACTAACTGCTATCTGATGATGAAAAGAAGATGGTAGAGAAGGAGGGTATGCCTTACGGTGTCCTCTCTTTTTTTAATACTGTCACACAGGGCATGGTTTGAAAAAGTTTCTCAAATCTTTCGTACTGATATAAATTGTTAATAGTTCTGGAGGAATAAGTTATTATGAAAATGAAAGAGATAAATAGAATTGAAGTAGATGAGTTTTGGGCAGATTCCACAATTATTGAGGCAGGCGATTTTGTCTTTGTGGGATACTGCATGGGAAATGAAGGTAAGTCTATTGAAGAGCAGATTCATGGAGCCATTGATGTACTGGAGAATCGCCTAAAAATGGTGGGATTAACATTGGAATCTGTTGTGAAAATGGATTGTCTCTTTAAGGATATAGAGGACTTGAATTATTTGCCAAAGATTTTAAAAGACAGATTTGCCGGCAAATATCCTACAAGAAAGGCCTATACTTCTGATTTCATAAGGAGTGGAATCAAATTTCAGATTGATGCCATAGCCTATAGAAATAAAGATGAATAATCTGTGCATCAATTGTTATGTATGCCGAACTTCCGGAAAAGAAAGCTAAGAAAAACAAGAGAAAAATCTGACGACGGACGGAAAAAAGCGAAATGAAAAACATGGAAGTCATTAAAAAATTAGTCGGAGATTCCATTACAGAGTCAAACTTAAAGAATGTTGACTGCTATGTCTATGAAAATTTTGCCCTCTTCATTCAGTCGATGGGCTTTTGCGAATTTGCCGTAAAAGAACAGCATGTTCATCCGTCCTATATGATAATAATTGAATTTGGAAGCGACGGTTTTTTGATTCCCCCAAGAATCGAACTGAAGAAAAATTATTATCTTGCCTCTATTGTCTCTCCCAACATCCCCCACGAAGACAAGGCTGTTGAGTTCCCGAATTATTACACAATCATGATTGATAAGGAATATTTTGAAAGCCAGTTTTTGCTGTATCAAAATGAAATTCCAAGATATGCAGGACAGCAGTTTTTGATTTGCCACGATTTTTTAAAAATGCTTCATCTGTACGCTTTTGAATCCTCAAAGAACATGAAGAACGGAGAAATTACCCTTGAGTGCCAGACAAAGCTTTTAACCCACTGGATTATCCGCAGTCTTCTTGGAGAAAATTATGACACGCGCTCTATTTCCACAAATGAAAGGATAGGCAGAATCCAGACCTACATTGAACTTCATTGCGGCGAGAACCTTTCCGTTTCAGACTTTGCCAAAAGCGCCAATATGTCCGTTTCCAATTTCAACAGGCTTTTTACAAAAGAAGTCGGCATGTCTCCAAAAAATTACCTTACTGATGTCCGCCTGAATAAGTCCGTAAAGCTTTTGCGGAGAAACGACCTTTCCGTATCTGAAATAGCCGAACAATGCGGTTTTTATTCACTTTCACATTTTTCCGCCGTTTTTAAAAAAGCGTATGAAATAAGCCCGACCGAATACAGGGAAAAATATCAGGTCTGATAAATAAATTTTACAAACTTTTAAGCGATTTTTAAAAGCATTGATTCTGAATTTGACTATCATTTTTAACAAGCTATATCACCGCTAACGCGGAGTTTTATAGGAGTTGATTATGACAAAAGAAGAATTATTTCAGATGATGAATGGAAGTCCCGTAATGCACCTTGCTACGGTTGATGAAAAGGGCTTCCCTCATGTCCGCGGAATCCTTATGTTCAAAGCCTGTGACGAAGGAATTATTTTTCACACCGGAACCTTTAAGGACCTTTACAAGCAGCTTATGGCAAATCCGAATGCAGAACTTTGCTTCCAGTGCAAGGGAACTCAGGTTCGTGTTTCCGGAAAATTTGAACTTGATGAAAGCGACGAGCTTTTTGAGGAAATCTACAATCATCCGTCGCGCGCGTTCATAAAGCAGTGGGGAAAATCAAAGGAAGAAGTTAAGGGCTTCTTGAAGATTTTCAAAATGAAAAACGGAAAAGCCTGCACCTGGTCCATGACTGACAATTTCAAGCCAAAGGAATACATAGATCTTTAAGCAAAATTCACTGCATTTCATCGGCAAAAATATGCATCTTGTGTGAAAGTTCAACTCTATTTTCATTTTTTATTCTATAATCTAAATCAGCGTGATTTAGCCGCAAGTTTAAAAAATATGGGAGAATTTTTATGGATGCAAAAATCGCGATAATCGGTTACGGAAGCATGGGAAGGATGATTTTTGAAAAGCTTCTTGCTTCAAGTCTTGTTGAGCCGGAAAACATTTACCTTGCCAACCGTACCTTTGAAAAAATCACTGCCCTCAAGGAAGAGTGCGGCGTCAATGTCTGCAAAACGAATAAGGAAGCCGCCTCAAATGCTGACATCATTTTTGTCTGCCTGCGACCCGGTGACATAAAAGCCGTCCTTGAAGAAATTCAGCCGGTCTCAGCAGACAGCCACATTATTTCCCTGAACGGAAGCATACAGTTCAGCCAGCTTGAAAAAGTCCTCGGACAGATAAAAATCTCAAAAGTTATTCCAAGCGTTACTGCCGAAGTCAATGAGTCTCAGACCCTTGTCTGCCATAACGAATGCGTGAGCGAAAAGGACAAAATCGTGCTCGAAAGAATCCTTCACACGCTTGGAAACGTGATTGAGCTGCCGGAAAATGAAATGGGAATGGGCTCTGAGCTTGTAAGCTGCATGCCGGGATTTATCGCCGCCCTTTTCAACGAGCTTAAAAAAGCTGCCCGGCCGCACACAAAAATCAGCGAAGAAAAAATAATCGAAATGCTTGCAAACACGATGGTCGGAACAGGCCGCCTGATTGCAGAAAAGAACATGTCTTTTGCGGACGTAATTGAGCGCGTGGCAACGAAAGGCGGAATCACTCAGGAAGGAACAAAGGTAATTGAGGAAAAATTCCCGCCTGTCGCAGCAGAAATTTTTGAAAAGACACTGGCAAAACGCAAGGTCACGACGGAAAAGGCAATTGAGTCTTTCGGGGAGTAAGCATAAATAGTATCATCAAATAACAGGAGGCAAATATGATTAATTACAAAAAAACTGATTTGAATGAAATTGATGAAATTATAAGATGCCGCATGGAATTTATCCGTGAAGATATGGGGCCTCAAACTTCGGAAATGGAAGCAACAATCCAAGCCCAGCTTCAGGAATATCTGACTAATCATCTGAATCGCGATTGCTATGTTTTTGCAGCGGTGGAAGATGGTCGTATCATTTCAGTTGCTTTTTTGCTGATTCAGGAAAAACCTGCGAATTCGGGATTTCCTCATGGCCGTGTCGGTAATATTATGAACGTCTATACTGTTCCGGAAAAACGACGTCAAGGAATTGCGGGCAATATCATCAAACAGATCATGGATTTTGGCAAAACACAGAATCTTGATTTTATCGAACTCAAGGCAGCACCTATGGGATATCCGTTGTATAAAAAACTCGGTTTTGAAGACGCCTGCAATCGTTGCAAAGAAATGATATTATGGACAAACAAATAATCGAAGCGACAAAGCAATATATCCAGGAAATATTCAAGGGTAACTCTGACGGACTTATTGAAGGCGCAGCTCCGTGTGGTGCCTGCCGTGATTTTAGGTGTAAATATGGAATTTAGAAAAGCAAGCGAAAATGACATCGAAGAAATCTGCCGGCTGGTAAAGGGCGCAATCGACGTGATGGAAAAGAACGGCATTCCTCAGTGGGATGAAGTTTATCCTGCAAGGGAAGATTTTTTTAACGACATAAAGGCCGAAAGTCTCTATGCGGGAATTATTGACGGAAAAATTGCGGTCATCTTTGCCCTGAACAAATGCCAGGACGAGGCTTATTTTGCCGCTGACTGGACTTACCGCGGCGAAAATTTCTGCGTGATTCACCGACTTTGCGTAAACCCGGAATTTCAAAATCAGGGAATAGCAAAGAAAACGCTGAATTATATAGAAGAAAAATTGTCCGGCGAAGGAATTGAATCAATCCGGCTGGACGTGTTTACCCAGAATCCTTTTGCGCTCCGACTGTACGAAAAAACAGGCTACCGCAAGACCGGAACTGCTGACTGGCGCAAGGGAAAATTCATCCTGATGGAAAAAAACTTGGGTGTGTAAAGATGAATGTGACTTTAAAAACTGCACGGAAGGAAGATTTGGAAGAAATCTGGAAAATGCAGGTCGAAGCCTTTTCGCCCCTGCTGGAAAAATACCAGGATTTTGAGACAAGTCCCGCAGCAGAAACTCTCGAAAAAATCATCCGCAGGTTCAACGAGAGCTGGACGACGTATTATTTCATCCTTGCCGGAGGAAAAAAAGTCGGTGTCATCCGCGTGATTGACAAAAAGGACGGAAGCCCGAAGCGGATTTCTCCTGTCTGGATAATGGCAGAATTCCGAAACAAAGGCTATGCGCAGGAAGCAATCAAAGAGGCGGAGCGGATTCACGGCGGCGGCTCATGGTGTCTGGACACAATCTTGCAGGAAAAGGGCAACCTTCACCTGTATGAAAAGCTAGGCTACCGTCAGACCGGAAGAATCGAAAAAATCAACGACCGTATGGACATAGTCTTTTATGAAAAAAATTAAAATTGAGGGAGAAAAAAATGAAATCAAGTAGAAAATCGCTTATTTTTGATCTGGACGGAACTTTGTGGGATGCTACAGGTTGCGCGCCCGCTATCTGGAACCGGATTTTTGACAAACATAGCGAAGTGAATTTTCGCATGACACAGGAGCTGGCCGCATCTTTGATGGGAAAGACAATGGAAGAAATCGGTGACGCATTGTTCCCTGACCTTTCTCAAGAAAAACGCCGTCAAATAGTTGATGAGTTCGGAGATGAAGAAGTTGCATACCTTAAGGAAAAGGGCGCGGTTTTGTTTGACGGCATGAAGGAAACGATTCAAAAACTTTCCAATGATTACGATTTGTATATCGTAAGCAATTGCCAAGACGGCTATGTTCCCGCATTCATGACGGCTCACAAAATGGAAGCGTTTTTTAAGGACATCGAAATGTCGGGCCGCACAGGCATGGATAAAGGAAGAAACATCTGCCTGATTATGGAAAGAAACGGAATATCAAAAGCGGACGCGGTTTATATCGGCGACACTGAAGGCGACGAAAAAGCGACAAGATTTGCAGGCATTCCTTTCGTCTGGGCAAAATACGGATTCGGAAAGGCCACCTCTCCTGACGCCGTTCTGAACGACATAAGGGAACTTCCGTCTCTTCTTTCTAGTCTTTTGTGATGAAAAAATAGGTGGAATGGTTAATCTAATATGACAACAATTACACAAATTAAAGGCGGAACCGACAACTGCTATATTGTCGCTGACGACGGAAAGGCGATTTTGATAGACACCGCAAGCGGACCGCATCTGGACAAAGTTATTGCCGAATGTGACAAGTGGATACCGGAATGAAGCACGCAGGGACACAGAAAATCGAAACAGCGCGGCTGACTTTGCGGCGCTTTTTGCCGGAAGACGGCGCAGATATGCTGAAAAACTGGGCATCCGCTCCGAATGTACAGCATGAGTACGGCGAGCCGACCTATGAAACGCCCGAAGCCGCTGAGCTCTTATTGCAGAAATATCTCGCGGGCTATGCACAGCCGGATTTTTACCGCTGGGCGGTCATAGAGCGTGAAAGCGGGCAGAATATCGGCATGATTGCGTTCTGCAAGGTCTGGGAAGACTGCGAAACGGCAGAGATCGAATACTGTATCGGCGCAGATTTCTGGGGGCATGGCTATGCCGGAGAGGCGCTTGCCGCCGTCATCGACTGGACTTTTGCGCAAACGGGGTTTCAGAGGCTGGAAGCTTATCACCGCGCCACGAATCCGAAATCGGGGCGGGTACTGGAAAAATCTGTCATGCACCGGACGGAGACTGTCGAACGCTTCATTCGTGCAGGAGAAACGCCGGACGGTGAAGTCTGTTACGCGATTGAAAGAAACAGCGCATAATGGTAGGAGCGATTTAATATGACAACAATTACACAAATTAAAGGCGGAACCGACAACTGCTATATTGTCGCTGACGACGGAAAGGCGATTTTGATAGACACGGCAAGCAGGCCGCATCTGGACAAGGTAATCGCCGAATGCGACAAGTACGAAATGAAGCTTATCGTTCTGACCCACGTTCACTTTGACCACGCCGAAAACGCGGCGGAGCTTTCAAAGCGGTACAATATTCCGGTGGCTGTAAGCAAGACGGACGAAGAACTTTTTGAAGACTTTGACAGACAGCCTCTGAGTTCTTACGGCCTTGTCGGAAAGCTTGTCCTCGGACTTTCGCTTAAGGTTTTGCGGAACACAAAAGTCGAGAAGCCGGAGAATCTGATTTTCGTTAAGGAAGGCGATGACCTGTCTTCCTACGGAATCAAGGCAAAAATCATCGGGCTTCCGGGTCACACGCTCGGTTCAATCGGCGTTGACGTTGAACAGAAGCATCTTTTTGTCGGAGATGAGCTTGACAACTGGGTAAGACCGGCTCTCGGTCACTTGTATTATGATTTTGACGCGATTAAAGACAGCGCGCAAAAAATCAAAGACTTGGGGCAGCGGACAATCTATTACGGTCACGGAAAGCCTACGGAGAATAAAATATGAATATAGATTTTCGAAAAGCAGAGATTTCAGACGCTGAACGGCTCGTAAAAATTTACAATTCCTCGTTTTACGCGGACTTCATTAAATACGGCGAGTGTCCTGCGTATGGAAGAAGCAAAGAGATGATGGAGAAGTCGATAATTGATTATCCTAAATTTCTGATTATGAATGACGGCAAAGCGGTCGGCTGCATTTCCTGCAAAGAGATTGAGAAGGGAAATTTTGAAGTTGGATGTTTATGTGTGATTCCAGAGTTTCAGGGCAGAGGAATTGGGACTGCTGCCATGGAATTTGCAAAATCATATTACAAGGATTGGAAGAAATTCACCCTGGTCACGCCTGCTGATAAAAGTCAGAATGTAAAGTTTTACACAGAAAAATGCGGCTTTAAAATTCAGGGCTCTGAGATGGATGGCGATGTAAAAGTGTTTAGATTTGTTTTGGAAAAAGAATAGAGAAAATATGAATGAAGAAATAATTGAAGCGGCAAAAGTTTATATACATGATTTGTTCAAGAGCAATTCGGATGGGCACGATGAAAACCATTCGTTAATTGAATTTCGCAATGAGTTGGAATGCGTATTGCGATAGGCGGAAAGCCGACGGAGAATAAAATTTGAAAGATTATATTTTGTTTTTGCCGATTATTTTTATTTTTCATGACATGGAAGAGATAATAGGCTTTGAACGGTTCTTTAAAAACAATCAGGAGCTGTTTGAGCGTTTTCCTAAAATAACGGCTGTCTACAGAGATTTTAAAACTGACGGATTCGCGCTTGCGGTATACGAGGAGTTTATTCCCTTCTTTGGGATAAGCCTTTTAGCCTATTTTTTTCCGGGAAAAATTCTTTGCGCGCTCTGGTTTTCTTTGATGCTGGCTTTGACCTTGCATTTTGTCATTCATATTGGACAGAGCGTGTTCATCAGAAAATACATTCCGTCATTTGCCACAAGCGTTATATGCCTTCCCATAAGCATTCTCATATTGATAAAATGCGCCGCTTTTGTTAAGTTTGATTTTGTAAGCGTACTGTGCATTGCTGTTGGCATTGCTGTGATGATGATAAACCTAAGATTCGCTCATGCAATTATGCGCTGGTTCAATAGGAATAGGGTGGAATAAAAAATGAAAGCGTTTGTCGTTTACTGTCATCCGTCGGATGATTCATTTACGCGGAACGTCCGCGATTCCTTTATCAAGGGAATTGTTGATTCGGGCAACGAATATGAGATTTCTGATTTGTACAAGATGAATTTTAAAACTGATTTGTCAGAAAAAGAATATCTGCGCGATGCCTTTTATAAGAACACGCCGGATTTGGCGGAGGATGTCCTTGCCGAGCACAAAAAAATCAATTCATGCGATGCGATTGTCTTTATCTATCCTGTGTTCTGGACTGAGGCCCCTGCAAAATTAGTCGGCTGGTTTGACCGCGTATGGTCGCACGGTTTTGCTTACGGCGAGAATAGGACTATGAAAGTTCTGGACAAGGCTTTGTTCCTTGTGACGGCCGGGAACACAATGGAGCGGCTTGTAAACTTTGGACTTTTGGACAGCATGAAAAAAGTCATGATTGGCGACAGGTTTTTTGGCCGCGCAAAGGAATCTGACTTTGTGGTCTTCCCCGGCATGAGTAGAGAGCTTGATTCCCGCGAGCAGAATTTTGAAAAGAATCTGGCCGCGGCATACGAAAAAGGAAAAAATCTGTTTTTGTAAATGATAAAAAGAGGAACGCGAAAGAAAAAATATGCAAGTGATAAATTATTTTGAAAGCGACAAAAAGGAACATTGGCTTTCGCAAATCCAAAAATGCGACTTTGCCTTCCGCGAAGAGGCGCAAAGCATTTACGGCGAAAGCGCCCGCGTGTATGAAAAAAAATTGAAGTGAGGTGAAAAATGACAACCAAGAAAACAGAGAATGGCTTTACAATAAAATACAACGAGCTTAACGCAAAGGAATTCATTTTTCTGTGGGAATCCGTGTGGGGCGAGCCGCCTTCGTTGGAGCAGACGGAGCTTGCGATGAAAAACACGCTCTTCAAGGTGTCGATTTTCGACGGCGAAAAAATTGTGGCGATGGCAAGGGCGATTGGCGACAAAGGTTTGTGCTATTACATTAAAGATGTCGTTGTCCATCCCGGCTATCAGGGAAGGGGTTTGGGAAGAATTTTGATTGGCGAAATTCTTGAATACATTAACGCCAACGGCGCGGAGGGAACGGAAATTGCCGTCGAACTTTGCGCAATGCCTGACAAGATTCCTTTCTATGAAAAGTTCGGCTTTGCGGCGAACGAGGCGCAAAGGCTGAGGATAATGCATAAAGTGAAGGTGGAATAAAAATGGCGAATCCGTGGGAAGAAATAAAACTTGACGACTACGAAAAGCACATGAGCCTAGATTTTAAAAACATGTCTTTGCATAAAGTGTTCGGCGCAAAGGAAAATGCGGAATATGTTGACAGGAAAGGTGCCTATTTGATTCCTGTAAAAGACGGCAAGGTGGGAATAGTAAAAACTCCCAAGGGATTTTTCTTTCTTGGAGGCGGAATCGAAAAAGGAGAAAGCCACAACGAATGCATAAAACGCGAGTGTCTGGAAGAAGCTGGTTTTGAAGCGGCGGTCGGAGAAAAAATCTGTTCTGCCGAGACCTATTTCCTGCATGAGACAATCGGCTATTTCCATCCGATTCAAACATATTATGCGGGAAGTCTGGCTGAGAAAATTTCAGAGCCGACGGAAAGCGACCACAAATTTATGTGGATTGACTATGACGAGCTTAGCGGCAAGATGTATCTTGAAATGCAGAATTGGGCATTAGAAAGGGCATTGGAGCTTAAGGCAAAGGAGGTAAAATAAGTGGTTTTATTAGTTGTAGATACGCAAAAGGGCTGCTTTAACGAAAATTTATATTCGTTTGAAACGGTAAAAAAGAATATAAAAGATCTGATTGCCGCAGCAAGAGAAAACAATATTGAAGTCATGTATGTTCAGCATGATGACGGGCCTGGCAAAGATCTGGATAAGGCTACGGACAGGTATGAAATATATGATGAGTTTGCGCCGAAAAACAATGAAAGGCGGTTTGAAAAGAACGTGAACAGCGCTTTTCATCCTATGACGGGTCTGACAGAATACCTTCAATCCAAGGGCGAAAAAGATATTGTAACTGTCGGAGTGTCAACAGACTATTGCATGGACGCAACTGTTAAGAGCGGATTCGAAAAAGGCTTCAACATGATTGTTCCGGCATACGCAAATTCAACTTATGACAATCCCTATTTTGATAAGGAAACAGCCTACAAATATTACAATGAATTTATGTGGCCAAAGCGTTACGCAAAGATAATTACCGTTGAACAGGCTGTTCAACTTTTGAAATCTGAAATAACGTTATAAGGAGGAACCCATGGAAATTCGAGAATTAAACGAAAACGATTTGGATTCGCTGATAAAACTGTACGAGCAGCTTGACGGAGCAAACGGCGACTTTACGGTGGAAAAGGCGCGCGCGCTTTGGAAAAGCGAAATTGAAGGCAACAAAAACATAAAATACTTTGGCGTGGTCGAAGGCGGAAAAGTCATTTCGACCTGTTTCTGCATAATAATTCCAAATCTTACGCGGATTGGAAGTTCGGCCTGCTTTGTTGAGAACGTCGTCACCGACAAGGATTACAGGGGCCAGGGACTGGGCAGAAAAGTTATGGAAAGGGCGATTGCCTTTGCCCGCGAGCGAGACTGCTACAAAGTAATTCTGGAAAGCGCAAGCTTCAGGAAAGAAGCCCATCAGTTCTACAGAAACCTGGGCTTTGACGGTGATGCCAAAAAAGCATTCATCATGAAGCTCAAGGATTATTAAAAAAGAGGGCTGCTTCAAAAAAGAGAAGCAGCTTTTTTGAGGGTTTGAAATATTTTCTGTAAATAGGAAGCTTCTATGATAATTTAGATTTACACGGGAGCAATCAGAGTGATTGCTCCTTTTTTATTTAAAATTTATGAGTCCAGCTGAAAATCATTCTCTGGAAGAACCATTCAGTTCCGATTTTCTGTGCAAAAAGCGCGTCTTCTGCCTCATCAAGCTCTTTATCAAAAGATCGGCGTGTCGTAAACTGCGCTATACAGGTAAGCTCATCTTTTTCGGCAAACTTAAACTGACAAAGTCCCGCAAGTGAATGCTGTGTAAAGGCTCCGTCATAAGAAGCATCAAAATCCCCGTAATCACCGCCGTCATAATGACCATAGGCCGTGTACATAAAGCCCGCCCGGTAAAGCACAAGAGGCATCTGATATGCCAGGATTCCGCAGAACTCGTACTGAAGTCCTTCTACCCTGTTTTTGTCGCCCTGCCATTCAAAAGGCCGGTGCTTCTCTAAGCCTGCAAGCCCGGAATAGAAGGTCTTGTAAGAAGCAAGCATAATAAGGTGATTCCAGTCGCCGGGAATTAAAGCGCCCGTGTCAAACATTAAAGTTCCCTGTGCCCAGACTTCATAAAAAGGATGAGAAAATGTTGAAAGCGCCTCGTATCTTTTTGATTTTTCGTCAAGGGCGCAGAGTCCTTCAAATCCCAACATATTCCAGCCGAAGCCAAAAGATCCGCCACCCTTAAGCACAAGGAATGGGAAAGGCTGAAAACCAAGTGCAAGCTGAGGACGGACAGAGAGCGGCGTAAGTTCAAAAGCTCCAGTCAAAACCACGTTTGCATCTTTTAAAAGCCAGTGGTCTCCCAATGGTGTTTTAATCATATAATCCACAAAAAGCTGGGAACGGCACTCAAATCCGCTGTATGCCCCTGTAAGCCCGGCAAAATGCGTGTCGCTGCTTCCAGGCTGAGTTTTGGACTCTGGATAATAAAGAAGGTCTGTCGTCAAATAAACTGAAAGTGGTGAAGTCTTCTCTTTTCTGGCTTCCTGACCGCTAAGAAGATTTACCATTGCTGCAAGAATCAAAAATGCAAGACTTGGTATTTTTTTCATTTTTCAGCTCCAATATTTGTGTTCAAATTGTAAAATGCTTCTATATAATTCCAGCCCTCTATGCCATACTTTTCACCAAAGCGCACGATAACAGTGTTTGCCAGCGGCGAAATATAGATAAACTGACCTTTGTTTCCGTAGGCAAAAAAGTCGCTTTCTGCGTCCGGCCGCTTCATCACATACCAGTGAAAGCCGTAGAAACCGCCCTTATTGCAGGCTCCGCCAAAGATTTTCTGTCCAAAAGGATCCTTGTAATATTCGCTGTCATTTTTGCCGTTGCCAGGCGAAAGAGATTCTTCAATCCATTTTTTACTGATAACGACCTTGCCGTCAAAAAGACCTCCGTCACGGTAAAGACAGCCGAATTTGGCAAAGTCTAGAGCCCGCGCGTTGATTCCACTTTCCATTTTCTCAAAGGCATCCTCGTCGCTGTCAAGGCTCCAGCTTGCGTCTGACTCCGTTCCGATTTTTGACCAGATTGACCGGCTCAGATAAGAGCTTACAGACTGGCCGCTGGCCCGCTCGATAATCAGTCCAAGAAGAATCGGGTTGTAATTGTTGTAAAGAAAATGAAGGGCCGGCTCTTCATCAATCAAAGTACCTGTAAGAGCAAGCTTTCGCAAGTCCGGATTGAAATAAGTTTTTGTATCATCGTGGCGGAAGAAACCTTCGGAATACAAAATGCCTGATGACATTGTGATAAGGTGTCTGATTGTGATTTTTGAAAACCTCTCATCACGCTCCAGAAGCTCAGGGAGATAAGTGGTGATTGGCTCGTCAACTCCAGAGATTTTCCCCGAGTCAATCAAAGTGCCAATCATCGCAGAGTCAAAGCTTTTTGCCACCGAAAAAGATGTTACGGTTGAAAACTCGTCATAGCCCTTGCCGTATTTTTCAAAAAGAATCGAATTTCCTTTGATAACCAGGATAGCCTGAGTTTTAGTTTTAGCAATAAACTTATCTAAATCATCAGTTCCAAACTCTTTTTTGAGCATTTCTTCTATATTGATATCAATTTCTCGCGTAAAAGGCTTGGGACTCTCACTGGCCGCAATCTCCCGGTCCGGAAAATACAAATAATCCTTTACGCTTGCGTCACGCCGAACAAAGGCACGCCAGGCTGTCGTTGTGCATCCATCAAAAAAGGCAGATGAAAGTAAAAAAATAAGTAAAATTATTTTGTTCCGCATAAAACTTTTCCCTTTTTTTCTCTTATAAAGATTTGCTATTTCAAAAAATGAACGATTCTTTCATCTATTCTTCTGTGGAAGCTGTAGGTGTATGGCGAGAAGAATTTTGTCCAGAAGCGCAGGGCTGTTGGATTTAGTGTTTCATAATCCACCCCAAGGAATTCCGCACCCTCTTTTTCCAAGATTTTTGAAAGGCAGGACACCAGTGCTCTTCCTACGCCGTCTTTTCTGTATTCTTCATTTACATACATGCCGCAGATGTTGTGTATATTGCCACAAAGGTAGTTTTCTCCGTCGCCTTTTTTGCAGGAAATGAATCCGACAGGCTCTTCTTTGCAAAATGCGCCGAACCATCTCTTACTGTCGTCTTCAAACCACTGGTCAAAATCACTCAAATCTGACGGAAAAAAAACTGGCCCGTTTTCCAGGTGATGCACAAGCTTCATTTTCAGATTTTTGAAAATCCCGAAAGATCCAAAAGGAACTTCCTTGAATTCAAATTTTGCCGGCATGCTGAATTCCAGGATTGACTTTATTTTTGTCATTGCATCGCTGCAGCGGATTCCAAAGCCGTTCAGAATCAAAGAATTGTTGGCTTCCGTGTCGTGTGCAAATCGTGCCAGGGCTAAAGAATAAATACCGTCACGAACCATTTCATTTGAAATTCCTTCAAACAAAAGTGACATAACCTTTTCTCTTTCGGCCCCCAGTTCAAAAGAAACCGCGCTTCCTCCCAAAGGGCTAAAGCTTCCTTTGCAAAGTCCAAAGAATCCGTCCCAGACATCTGCGAACATCATGTAGCCCACAAGGCGCCCTGCACAAAAGGCAGCTTTTTTATATTTTTTTGTCGAAAGCCAGTTCAACAATCCGGCAGGGGATTCCTCCGGCAGCGAAGGAACTTTTTTCTTTTCTGCAGAATATTCTTCTTTAAGAATTTTTTCTGCATCCGAAATAAAAGCAGGCTCAAAATCTTTTATGATAAATCTTTCCAATTGTGTTTTACTCCTCCGTTTTACGAGTGATTAAAGCATACTTCAAAGAGGATTTATATGAAATGACTTTCAGACAAGATGCAGGATTTCCCCGATGAAATGCAAGCCGCTTTTGGCAAAGCAGAACATTTCTTTGCGCTGATGCAGAGCCTTCAGCACTCCGCTATACTTGTGACAGAACTTCTTCATAAGATGTTGAGCGAATCACGCGGAAATTCTTTTCGATGTATTCGATTTTTGCAAAATCACTTTCAAACATATTTTTATTCCAACTTTTTTCTATATAAAATATTCAATGTCGTCTGCAATTTGTGCAGCTTTATGTTCGCCGAACAAATCCTTTACAAAGCCTAGTGCCATGTCCATTCCTGCAGAAACGCCTGACGAGGTATAAAACTTTCCGTCTTTTACCCAGCGTGGTTCTTTCTGCCAGCTTACGTTTTGCGACGTTGTTTTTACCCAATCAAAGGCTTTTTTGTTGGAAGTGGCTTTGCGTCCGTACAAAAGGCCTGTTTTTGCAAGAAGTGCCGAACCGGTGCAGATTGAAAGCACATATTCCGCGC
This sequence comes from Treponema ruminis, assembly GCF_014201975.1. Lineage (NCBI taxonomy): Bacteria > Pseudomonadati > Spirochaetota > Spirochaetia > Treponematales > Treponemataceae > Treponema > Treponema ruminis. The sequence goes on from NZ_JACHFQ010000006.1 coordinate 145,523, forward strand.
TCTCACAATAATTTTTAAGCTCGGAAATAAAATGCTCGTCGTTTACAAAAACTCTAGTGCCCTGACCGCCCGGAATCACAAGAACCGCATTTTCTTCAGCGTCTGAAATTGCCGAAGTCTGAATTGCGAAGCCCTGCCTGCTTTTTACAAGCCCGCCCTGCATAGAAACGTAATTGGTTTTTACGCCGTCAATCCTGGCAAGAATCTCAATCGGTCCAAAAATATCAAGAGTCTCATAATTCTCAAAGAAAAGAAAATTGATTGTCATTTTTATCATTCCTCCCATCTATTCCAGAATATTTCCTTCATGCAGTGGCTGCTTCCTGTAACCGGGTCTTCCATTAAGCCAAGTTCCGGGCAGACAGGAATTACTTCATGGCCTTTCACATAGTCGATGACTTTTTCACTGTAATTGTCACCGCCATTGTATTTGCATTTTTGCCCCAAGAGACATGCACTCACCATAATTTTTTCTTATTTTTCCAGTCTCATATAGCGGCTTCGTTCGATAAAACCGCAGCTTTCCCAAAATTTAATTGCAGCCTCGTTCCATGACAGAACTTCGATGTCAATCTTATCTGTTTTTAGCTCTTTTAGCAAAACTTTTAGGGCTGCGCGACCTTTGCCCTGCCTTCTGAAATTTCTGTCGATGTAAAACTGCCTAAGATACATTGGATTTGAAGTGTGTCGCACAAGCGCATAGCCTATTATTTTGTTTTCTTCCATAAAGAAATAGGCAGCGTAATCATTTTCAAGAAAACCATGCATCCGAGCTTTCAATTCTTCAATATTCATCGTATTGTCGCTTTTTTCATCTTTGATGAGCAGCTTGTTTAACTGAGCCAATTCTTCAACGTCCGAAAGCGAACATTTTTTTATCAGCATATTATCAACAATGAATTGTTTCATTTTTTTCTCCGTGAATTTTAATTGATGAAAACGCGTTCAAAGTTAAGCCCGCCTTCTGTCGCTTCAATCAAAAGAAATGACGCGCCTTCCAAGCCTGCCGCTGAAACCGATACTACGTTTCCGTTTTCAAAATTCTGATGCGAATGGCCGACTACAACAAGGTCATATTTGGTCACTTCCTTGCTTTTGCATGCGGTGTCAAAGATTCCGTTTTTTAAGCTTGATAATTGCAAGAATGGATACGGCGCATCAACGTCTGAAAATAAAAAATGTGAGAAACGCATTTTGTGGCCAAAAGCTTCTTCTTCGTAAAAGAGCGGCATTTGCCTGATGAATTCCATTTGACCATCAGAAATCTTCTTTCTCATTCCGTCATAATATTCTCTCAGATATTCAACGTCCGGGTCGATGTCAACTCCATGCTCAAGGTAAAGCTCGCAATTTCCCTTAAGGCAAATTGCGCCGCTGTTTTTAAGGAGTTCAAGACATTCAATTTCTTCATTGCCGCGCTGAAAAATGTCTCCCACAAAGATAACTTTGTCCACCTTTTTATTATTGATTTGTTCAAGAACGGACTTCAATGCTTTAAGGTTTCCGTGAATATCTGTAAACACTGCAATTTTCATAATCTACTCCTTTGTTACTGTTGCCAAGAGCCTTTATTTTTCCGGAATCGCAAGCTTTACCGCAAGTCCCGCAAAGACAAGCGCAAAGCTCCGCTCAATTTTCTTCATCAAAAATGCTCGCCCGCGACTTTTGGGTAAGTCCCGTGCTCATCGTGTATACAACGCCGGTTCCAGGAATCAGCGTGATAATCAATGCTGTAATTAAAAATTGAAGTGAAATCATTTTTATTACCTCATCCTATTCAATGTCGTTTCACCATTCCGCGCGAACTTCAAGAATGTTTTCAGTTTCTAACTTCAAGAGTTTTAATCAGATTTTGTACTTCTTCAAGCTTAGGCGGATTGAGCGGAAGCGGGAACCTTGAAATTGCAATGCCAGAACATGCGCTTGCAAACCGAACAAGTTTCTCATCGCTCATTTTGTGAAGCAAGCCGTACACACATCCAGCCTTAAATGTATCTCCGGCTCCCAAAGTGCTTCTGACTTCAACAGAAAAAGGCTTCATACGGTGGATTTTGCCGCCTTTTCGCCCATAAAGCATTTCACCGTCACCCTGAGTGATAATCGTGAGACCTTCGCTCTCTGCCTGCATGAGTTTCATGATTTCTTCGGCAGACATTCCCTTGTAGTGCTGGGAAGCGCATTCTTTGGAAACGACGTTGATTGCCGAATTCTTGTGCAAAGGCGAATCATGAGGGCTGTCGATTGTGACATAAGGCACGCCAAGTTTTTGGCAGAGTTCTGCCGCTAGCAATGTTTCAGAACCAAAGAAGGGGTCGATTGCAGCGACCTTACAGCCGGCGATGTCTTCTTTTTTGGGAACGCTCCACCATCTTTTCCCGCTCGAAAAAAGTGTCTGGAATCTTCCCATCGGTGAGCGAACAAGCCCTGCGATCACAACATAATCCATAACGCCCTTGTCATCCTCTACAAAATTGAGAAGCGACAGGTCAACGTTCTTTTTTTCATAAAAAGCTTTGAGCATGGGCGCGACTTCTGTACCAATCCATGTACCGTCCATGCGAACCGAAACGCCAAGAGAATCAAGCACTATTGCAGCAGTTCCAGTCTCACCGCCCGGAAGAAAATACTGCTCTTTGATTTCAGAATATTCGTCAGGCTGCAAAAAGCCGTCTTTCAGCAAGAATGAATGAGTTCCAAGCACTTGTCCGAACAAATAAGCTTCCATGACTTTTCTCATCTCCCCAGTTTCAATGAAAATTTAATTTAAACCACCGCGCAAAATCCTGAACTTTGTCTGATTTTCCCAGATTTGACAGAGCGCAGAAAAATTTTTGTCCGGATCCAGCATTAGTTCTGCAAGTTTGTCCAGCTCATCGAGTTCTTCTTCGCCCAATTTAAAATCCTTAAAGACAACATATTCCGGCTGATGAAGAAAAATTATTTCCTCGTTCATAAGGCAGTGAAAGTCATAAAAAAGAGCACGGATTGCAGCCGCAAGTCCGTAAGTAACCGGCCAGGAGGCAAAGGACACCTGTTTTTCAGAAAGTTCTCCCCGGCGGAGATTTAAATATGCCTGTCCGCCTGTGAGATATCGTTCTCGAGGAATATTGTTTGGATCAAAATTGATGTTGGGATCAAGGTGAATGTCTGCATCGGTCAAAATCCAGCAATCAGATTTTTGATCGTACCATTCCGTAATCCAGTGGTCACGATTTTCACCATCTTCCTTGATGTAAGGCGCAAATCCGCTTCGAACACGGGCTGGAATTCCTTTTGCTTTTAAAGTTGCAGCCAGCATGATTGCCTGACAGCGGCATGTGATATGAATCTTGTCCTTTGCGCTTCGATTTACCGAATATTCAGGGTTCAGGCGCAAAAGTTCAGCAAACATGCTCAGGGCATTTGGAAACCAGTCTTCCTCAAAATTAAGGCGGGTCAAAGGAACCTGGCTCAAATCTCCCCAGAAACCATCTTTTTCCATCCTTGTCGCAGAATTCAAAAGTCCTACAGGATGAATTGTCTGCTTTCTCTGTAAAATGCAAAGCTCATTGATGTCATCAGGAAGATTTCTGGCAAAATCCCGGTAAAGTCCCAGTTCTGTAAAAGGACTTGTTTTTTTGTAAAATTCGATGATTTCTTTTTTCATTTTTTGCTCCTGCTTTTCAATGATATATGAAGATATAAGGACAAACAATGCTTTTCAGACAAGATGCAGACTTAAGCCGATGAAATGCAGTCCCATTTTCTTGTTTTTTTCATATTCATCAGCTACTTTATAAGAGTAAAAACTATTAATACATCTTTCGAGAGATTCTTGTTGCGATTGAATCAAGGGTGGATATATGGTTATAAAAGAATTATTTGGAAGGGTTAAATTATATCAGCTCCATACGCGCCTTGATAACCGTGGCTCTCTGGCATATGTTTTTGATGAAAAGATTGATGATTTCAAGGCCATGGAGACAAGAGTTTACAGCATGCCCAAAGAAGGAACTTTCTTTGGAATACACTACAGAGATGAGAGCAGCCCGATGACGAAGTTTGTGACAGTCATAAAAGGCAGAGGGTTGGATTACGTTATTGATCTAAGAAAAAAATCGCCGACCTATCTACAATGGGAGTCATTTGAACTGTCAGAAGAAAATGCCTTGGCGGTGCTGATTCCCGCAGGTTTTGGTCACGCCTTTATTTCATTGCAAAATGATACGATACAGTTATATTCTGTGGACAGAAGCGGCAATGACGCTCATTCAAAACAAATAAATTATAAGGATTCAAGAATCGGTCTTAAACTGCCAGTCCCCATTTCTGAGATTTCAGATTATGATTTAAGAGCGCCTTTTGTTTCAGAAAGAAGCAAAGATATATAGAAGAAAAATAAAAAGCATTGTTTTTTAGACAAGATGCACTCCATTGCCGATGAAATGCATCTTGAAATTACGATTTTATTTCTCGCTGAAATGATATTTTTTCATGAACCTTGCGTTCAAAAGGCACCAGGCACTTCCGGCAAGGCCAAGAATGAGCATCATCATGGCAGCTCCTGAGCCTTTACCGCTTCCGAAGAGAGAAGTCAGCATGGCAGAATTTGAATGAGCTTCCATAAAAGGCTCGCACAGGCTGTCAACTATAAAGCCGCCGAGGAAAAGTCCTATTGGTCTTGTAAAAAACTGGAGTGTATTCCTGCATGCGTAAACGCGTCCCTGAAGTTCCACTGGAATTGAGCTCCTCAGGATAACTTCCAGATTTGCACCCATTACAGGAACCAGAATCCACCCGATGACCTGACTTATGCACCAGAGAATCGGTTCCCGTGAAAAAGCAAGAATAAAATTCTCGCTTCCCATAGAAATAAGCATTGTGATGAATACGACTTTCACGCGGTCTTTTGGCTTTGGCATGTAAGAAACCAAAAAACTTCCCACGACCATCGCTGCCCCTGCACAAGATGTCACTAATCCAAGGACATTGCTGCCTCCTCTTGGATTCGGAATTACATAGGCCGGAAGAGTTGCGCTGGAAGCAAAGGCAATCAGATTTATTCCAGACATGAAAAGAAGCAGAGTCAGAATTATTGGTGATTTTTTGAGGAAAGAAAGGCCTTCCCCTGCCAGTTTCAGCGTTCCTTCCTTTTTTACTGATTGAGTTTCTGGAATTTTGATAAATCCTGCCAGTGCGGTAAATGCCACAACAAAAGTAAGAAGATCCACTGCAATGACAATATCAAGTCCGAACGCTGCATACAAAGCCGTTGCAAGCAGAGGATTCAAAATTGAATTGACGGAGCGCAAAAGTGAATTGAGACCGCTTGTTTTCTGGTAACATTCCTTTGGAACAATCAGCGTCATGGTCACTTCTGAAGCCGGCTGCTGGACGGTATTCATGAGACCTGAAACAGCATTGATTACATAAAGATGCCATACTGCAAGAGTATTAGTTTTATATAGAAGAAAAACTACCAGAGTCGAAAGAGCCGCCAAAGTGTCACAGACAAGCATGGTCGGCTTTTTTTTCCATCGGTCGGTCAATGCTCCGGCAAAAATGCTCATGAGAACATAAGGCACATAGGAACAGATTGTAAGGGCCGCTGTGCTTAAAGCGGAACCAGTTTTTTCGTACAACCAGAGTGTAAGTGCAAAAGCCGTGATGCTGCTTCCAAGTTGTGAAAGCCCTTGTGTGCTCCAGAGAATATAATAGTCGCGTAATTTATTTTTCATTTTCCTTGCCTCTTTTAATAAGTTTGTGATTCGTGAAGAAGCAAAGCCTGAGGAATTGAATTTTAATCTTCCTCCATACAGATTCCTCAAGCCCTGCATGGAGAAGAAGTTTCACATCTCTTCATTTTTTACCCCCTGACAAAAGATTTTGTAACTATTCTGAGTACTTCATAGGCGTAAAGCGGCTTCCTAGCCGTCGCTTGCCTTTTTTGAGACCACGGTGAGCCTTGCGTCCCAGCTGTGGGGAATCTCGTCGCGCACAAATCTACCTGTTCTCTTCCAGCGTTTGCATTTTTTGTTTTTTTCTGACCATTCCTTATTCATCTTTATTTCCCTCAACACCTCTTCCGCCCTTTCGTATTCCTCGTAAAGCGGACTGTGGGCTGAATTTTCAAAGAGATAGAAGGCTTTTTCCGGTGCTTTCAAAGAATCATAGTATTTTTTCTGAAGTTCCGTGCAGCAGGTGTAATCATATTTTCCTGCAACAAAATAAACCGGGATTTCCAGTGCCTTCACCTGCTCGAACGCGTTGAATCTTGAAATCGCATCCTGAGCAACCGGAAAGTTCTGAGAGGCGATTTTCCCGCGCCAGATATTAATCCGCTCTTTTTGCGTGTATGCTAGGCAGCGCAGGCTGGGAAAGAAAATCTGCGTGATTACGGAATGCATCTTCCTTGCCGTTCCAAGTCCCAGTTCGTGCATGGCCTTGTCGCGCAACCCCGAAAAGAAGTATTCATTGTAGTCTTTGCCTGATTCGCGGATATTGTATTTGCTAAAGGCCTTAATCATCTTCTTGTCGCCGGATTTTTCATAAAGGGATTTCATGTAGTCAAAGGCAAGGTATTCTGACTCACGCTGATTTGTAATCTGAGACATGGCGATGTAAGCCTTGAATTTCTGGGGATGCTGAAAGGCTGCATTCAAGGCGACGTAAGTTCCAAAGGAGTGCCCCATTATGAAAATCTTTTCCTGTGAAAATCGCTCGCAAAGGTAATCAGTAACGGCAAGAATGTCTCTTACATAGCGTTCCCCGGTCATATCCTGCGCTACAGTATTTTTATCGAAAGAAGTTCCCGTGCCCCGGTAATCGAAATAGCAGACTGTAAATTCTTTAGAAAGTGCAGACGGATAAAAAGACTCCAGAAGATACTGGGGAATTCCAGGCCCGCCGCCGCAAACCAGAAGCAGGGGATTGTCAGTATCTTCTGATAAAAGAATCAGTCCAAGCCTTGCTCCGTCCACTTCAAGACTTGTCCGTTCGGAAATAGAGCGCGGATTTTTTGAGGCAGGCACTTTCCCGCCACCCGGAGGAAGCAGAATCATAAAGCAAATAAAAAGCAGTATGATTGCCGAAAGAATGCAGATAGCCAGACGAATCATATTTTTCACGCAAGCCTTCCTTTATTCTGCCCTTTCGATGAAAAGCTGATACTTGTCTTCGCGCATTTTGCCTTTCAAGACGGAAAGGGCAGCGTCAAACTCGTTCGGAACTTCGTTGTATACGGCTTTTTTCATTGGAATGAAGCCCAGATCCAGATAAAGCCCAAGCGCCTTGTAGCTCCAGGTCTGTGTGTCGAGCCAGACTTCCTTTCCCGGCATGACCTGATAAAAGCATTTCATCATATAAGAGGCGGCAACTTTTCCCAGCCCAAGCGACTGATAGTCCTGGAGGCAGCTCAGGGCATGAACGACGCCAATTGGCTTTCCGTTTAAGTCAGAATACCAGGCAGTCGCCGTTGCAACAGCTTTCCCGCTTTTTTCTTCAATTACATAGAGCTGGCGTTTTTTCAGTTCGTCCTCGTGTTCAAGATAGTGATTGAAGCAGGCGAGCGCATCGTCTGCCGAATTAAACTCAAGAACGGCGGTCTGGATTTGAGCCCATGATTTTTCATCACCTTTCTGATAGAGCCTGACTGAAAAACCTTCCGGCACGGCCACGGTCTCGCGCAGCCTGTCGTTCGGATTTTTCATGATGATTGAATGAAATTCTATGGTTTTATCCAGCATTTTCTTTATATCCCGAGGTTTTTTCTTGCTTCGTCATTGTTTATGGTGACCATTCCGACGGTCTTGCAGTTTTTGACCTGAGGGCAGGAAGAACATGTTTCTATCTTTTTTGACTGGGCGCAGATTTTTATCTGGCACATGCAGTCACAATATGGCGTTTTACGTCCGTCCATGCGGCAGCCGTCGCAGTTTATCATTTCCGGTGTGATTTCAACGCCGTTCAGTTCGCTCCAGTATTTCGCAGTTTTTTCACGCAAAGCCTGGTCGTTGTTTTGTGTGGCGATGTAAGCGTCGCATTTTTCGCAGTCTAAGCCGCAGTAAGCAATAAGTTTTTTCATAATAGTACCCCTTTCTTTTTGACTCAATTATAGTGCGGGAAGGGGAGAAAGGGATTGTTTTTCAGACAAGATGCATTTTTTCAAGATGAAATGCAAGCTTTTTACAGAAAATTAAAACTCAACGCAGAATCCGGCTTTCATCTGCTGAATTTTATCGCCGAGTTCTTCTTTTAAAATGTGATATGCCCTGTCTTTCGTGCAGTGACCGGTCAGGACATATTCGATTCCTGTTTCCTGAATCTGACCTGCGAGCGCGCGGATTTCTTCGTCCGGCTTGTTGAAGAGATGGAAGCCGCCGATGATTCCGTAGACTTTTTTGCCCGGGAAGCTTGATTTGACTTCGTTGATGATGTTCGGAACTCCGCCGTGGGAGCAGGGGCTTATGATTACGAGGCCTTTTTCCGTGTCAAAGACAACGCACTGTTCATGAGAAAAATCGTCGGGAATCCAGCCGAGCGGTGTGCGGCGGTACATGTTTTCGCGCCGGCCGATGCTGGAAAGGCCTTCTGTCTTGTGGGGAATGACGTAGACTCCCTCGGTCAGCATGTAGTCGCCTGAAATGTTTTCAATCCGCTCTGAATATTTTTTTGGAAGAGATTTTGGAATTCCGATGTAAAAGCGGATTCCGTGTTTTTTGTGGTAGCAGTCAGCCTTGCATCCTTCACGCAGGTAAAGCTTTGCCTTCTGATTTTTCTTTAAAAAGGCGGGAAGTCCGTTGGCGTGGTCGTAATGAGCGTGGCTGAGGACGGCATAGTCGATTTCGCCAACATCGAGATTGAGGCGCTTCATGTTCCGCAGAAAAAGCCTTGACGAGCCTGCATCAATAAGGACTTTCTTGCCGTTAAATTCTACTAGTCCGGAAAATCCCCATTCACCCTTGATTCCTGAATCCGAAATATTGTCAACAACGATTGTAAGTTTCATTTTTACCTCAGCCTTTTTTTCTTCAGGATAGTTTACCATATTTTTAAAATTTTATCAGTGGAATCGTGATTTCCCTGTCGCCGAGAATCTCACCATGTGCTTTTTTTAGTTAAGTTGATCCACTCATAGTGCTAAGTTTTGTCCTGCCTGAGAAATCGGCTTGAAATACTGAGATGACTTCAATATAATAGAAGAAAATGTAAAAAGTATTAGAATCTTTCTCTAAAAAAAAGTCAAATATCTCCAAAATCTCCATTTTTCTCACTATTTCCGACATTTGGTAATTTTAAAAACTCTTTTTTTTCTCCAAATCATAAAGATTAATGTCAGTTGAAATTAAGATTTCTTCGATTGTAATTCATTATACTCCAACAACTTACAAAAATCCATGATTCAATAGGAGCTTTTATCATTATGAAGTCGAATGTGAAATTCCCATTAAGACGCAAAATCAGGATTGCACTGGCCCTTTCAATTCTTCTTTGTTCAGTCACGACACTTTCAGTTGCAATGTTTCTTTTCTCAAAGGCCATCAGAACTTCTACACAAAATGGCTTGAAAAACACAATCGCCGGATGGAATTCAGAAATTGCTCAGATGGAAACGTTTTTGAAGGCCGCAGCTCACACTGTTGCAAATAACGGAACTTTAAGACAGAGCGCAGAATTAGACGATTATTCAGAAATCGCAAGCGTCCTTAAATTTGAAATCAAAAACTTCGATTTTGACTATCTTTCTTTGGTAGACATGCGCGGCAATGTTATTGTAGGCGGAAATACAAATCATGCAGACAGCAACCTCGGTTCTCTTTCAATTATCAGCAGCGCACTCAATGGAAACACATCAGTTAACTACGAAACTCCTGCAAACACAAAAAACTTCTCTATCATGGCAGCTTGTCCTGTTACTGAACCTGAATATGGACGCGTAATCGGTGCTCTTGTCGCAGGTTACGACCTTGTTGCAAGATCAATGGCAAATTCCATTAAACACCGCTATGGCTCAGAATGTACTATTTTTGAAAATGACCTCCGCGTAAACACAACACTTTCAGATACAAGCGGAAGAGCTTTGACTGGAACCCACCTTCAGAATCCGGCAATCCGCAAGCAGGTTATCGATCTTAAGAAAAATTACTATGGCGACACAACAATTTATCAGAAAAAATATCTCGCAGCTTACGCTCCATTGAAGGGCTTGCACGGCGAGTTTAAGGGTATGATTTTCGTTGCAGACGATATTTCAATCATCACTGCAATTCAGAAAAAAGCCCTTTCAATTCTTATTCCGATTCTTGCCGTAATCGTAATGATTGTATTTGTTCTGGCAACAATCTTTATCAGAAAAATTCTTCGTCCGATGTATGCGCTCCAGCTTTCTTTCGGAAAAATGGCAAAGGGTGACTTGACTGACCGAATCGAATCAGACTCTAAAGACGAACTTGGTCTTCTCGTAAGGGAATTCAATTCATTCTCAAATGAAATCAACAAGACTATTTCTGACGTTAAGCGCGCAAGGGACAACCTCAGAAGTTCCGGCGACATCATGAACGGCAGCACAGAAAACACAGCAAGCGCAATTACACAGATTGCATCAAGCATCGACTCAATCAAACAGCAGATTTTCAACCAGACATCAAGCGTTTCACAGACTGTAGGTGCAGTTCAGCAGATTTCTACAAGCATCACAACACTTGAATCTATGATCGAAAACCAGTCATCAGGCGTTGCAGAAGCTTCAGCAGCAGTAGAAGAGATGATCGGAAACATCGCAGCCGTCAACAAATCTATGGACATGCTCGCACTTTCTTTCAAAGACCTTCAGCTTGACGCAGAGCGCGGTACTTCAAAACAGAAGGACGTTAACGAGCGAATCCGCGTAATCGAAATTCAGTCACAGATGCTCCAGGAAGCAAACAAAATCATTTCAAACATCGCAGAAGAAACAAACCTTCTTGCAATGAACGCTGCAATCGAAGCCGCTCACGCAGGTGAAGCAGGAAAAGGTTTTGCAGTTGTATCTGGTGAAATCCGAAAACTCTCAGAGACATCTTCTGCCCAGTCACGAACAATCGGCGAACAGCTGGCAAAAATCCAGGAATCAATCAAGGAAGTTGTTGCGGCATCTGGCGATACAAGCGCAGCCCTTATGTCTGTAAGCAACAGAATCAAGGACACAGACTCACTCGTATATCAGATTAAGATCGCTATGAACGAGCAGAACGAAGGCTCAAAACAGATCAGCGAAGCCCTCAAATACATGAACGACAGCACAAGCGAAGTAAGAAACGCTTCAAAGGAAATGACTGAAGGAAATACTTTGATCCTCAACGAAATCAAGACCCTGCAGCAGAGTACACACAACATCAGTTCAAACATGGAAGAAGTTTCAATCGGAACAGACCGAATCCAGGAAGCCGGAGAATCACTCCGCACAACATCAATCAGCGTTAACGATTCAATCCTTGCAATCGGCGAAAAAATCGACGTCTTCACAGTAGCATAAGTCAGCTTCCAAATTATGGGGGAGGGGAAACCCTCCCTTTTTTGCGTTTAAAACATAGTACAGGAAACACAAAGCGCCTTGCAGAAGCCATGGCAAAGGAACTTGGAGTAGAGGCCCTGCCGCTCACATCTCCGATAACAGAGCCGGTGGACATCCTCTTCCTCGGAAACTCATACTATGCATTTACCATCGACCCGGAAGTCCGCACATTCATAGCTTCTCTTTCAAAAGATAAGGTTGGCAAGCCGGACAACGAAGATCTCCGCGCCGCCGCAGAATTTGCCGCTTCGTATAAGTAATTCTGATTTACTGGGAGAAATGAAATCTTTTTAACTCTGCAAACGGCGAACACTGATAGACTGCAATTTCACTGACGACCGCTTCTAGTGGCAGCGGGATTTGCTTAGCAATTTCCTGAGCCTTGGAAAAGTGGCTCTGATTCAGTCTTGTGGCAAGGGTAGTGTGGGGGAACCATATTTCCGGCAGATAGTAGCCGTTTTCAGCTTTTTCAAATTGCGGAAGAAGAATCGCGTGAAGCTCGGAATTAATCTTTGAGAGGAATTCGTTTTTTTCGGGCTTCAAGAACAGAACCTTTTTGTTGAAGTCCCCGATTCCTGAGAATTGAACAAGCCCCGCCGCCTGATTTTTTGAAAAATCCTCAACCATCTGAATCAGTTTTGCCTCATCTTTCTTAGCCGCATGAAAAGCACCAATTGTCACATGTGGAGGAATCTTCTTTTCGAGAATGAACGTGTTGCCAGTCAGCTCAGAAATTGATTTTACGGCCGAAGTGATGATTTCATTCACCTCCGGCGGAAAATGAAGAGAAATGGCGTATGTGGTTAGGGTGGGGGTGAAACTCATATTTTGATTTTAGATGATTTGAATTGATTGTTCTACATATTGGCAAAAGTACGAAAAATCGGCAAAGTGTAGTAACTTGAGGATTTTGCTATGCTGAATTGTTTGCAAGGCAGATGATTGTAGGAAAGTAAAATAAAAGGATTATAAGAATGAGCGATTTAACACCGATTCAAAAAGAAATAGTCAAAGCGCTTGAGCAGATGAAAGAAAAATCCCTGATTACGGAAGCTGTTCTTGCCAAAAAGATTCGTGAAAACGCAAAAATCCAGGGAAAGAACAAGGCCGGAATCTGCCTGAAGGATTTGGAGCCATGCATTGAATATCTTGCGGAAAATTCCTCGCTGACGTTCGCGCTTCACCTTAACAGTGCAAATGATATCCTCATAAAAAAGGAAGATGCTTGTAAAATTCTGGAAGGTGATGCAAGAAAGCGCCGCCAGTCCAGCGAAAAATCCATCACGGTTATGACCAGCGGCGATTTACGGCAAAAAAACTCCGGAGGCAAGCCAGCGAAAAAGCGCACGGACAGGAAGAAGATGGATTATTTCGAGCTTGATGATTAGAAAGGACTGCTACCTCTTCTCACAGCGTATTTCCAGCAAGGCGACAACATCCTTGTATTCGGTCTCGCCTTGACTGACTTCCTGTATTACCCGCTGCAGACCTTTGTTGTAGGATTCGTCGTCTATCATTGCCAGCTGTGACGAATCCCTTCTTTTGTAATTTTCTACAAGCTCATTTATCGGTTTGTATTTTTCATAATATTCCAGTTTGGCAGATATATTTGCAAAATGATTTTTCTTCAGTTCGTATATCATCAAATCCTTTGGCCAGAAACGAAACTTATCTTCAAAAAACGTTTCCGGGCAGTATTTATAAACCCACCATTCCTTCATGCATTCCGGCTCAACATTTCTGAATCTTAAGACTCCGCCCTTTTTTAGAGTCGCATAAATCTTTTCCAGACACTTCTGCTTGTTTTCAAAATGGTGAAATGCAAAATTACAGACGATTAAATCTACGGATTCTTCTTCCAGATTGAAAGATTCTGCATTTGCGTTTATGAATTCGGCTGAAAGATTTTTACTTTTTGCAATATCCAGCATTTCCGGGGACAAATCGATTCCAATCCATCTTATATTTTTGCCTTCATAATGCTGCTGCTGACCCAATAAATAATTTCCGGTTCCACATGCCAGGTCCAAAACAGTAATACTTTCCTTTGTTTCCAAAAGTTTCTCAATTTCTTCATCCCTGGGAAAGTCTATCCTGCCCTTGTTTTTGTCATACACTTTTGAAACCTTAGCGTAATCCGTCTTCAGCATGGTCAGCCTCCTTTTTTATACTTTTACTGCCCTGGAATTTATTTTATTCCGCTGACTGTCCAATCGTCAATGAAAAATTAATACTTCCCGTACCAGGCGATTGCTTCGTCTACACTCTGCTTTCCCAAAAGCACCTGATAGGCGGCCTTTCTGAGCTGGGAATAAGTGTTGTCCAATATGCCGATTTCCATCTGATAAAGGTGTTCGGCGTTTTCGAGGGGGGCGTATACATCGTCGAAGGAATAGACTGTTGAGCAGGTTATGAGGCGTTTGATTTTAGCAAGATTGTTCAGTTCTTCTGTTCGGAGCAGGAAGCGCATGAACTCATTTGTCATTTCAAGGTTCTTGCCGTTTTTGTTTACGGAAAATTCTACGGACGGTACCTGAAGGACGGCACCGCCTTTTTCCATAACGGGCACGGAGTAAAAACTGTATTTGAAGGGATTTTTGGTAAAGGCTTCTGACAGGGACTCGCGTTTTTTTGTGCCGGAAACTACATCGGCGGAGGCAAGCATCATAGGGATGTCACCTTCAAAAAATCGCATGATTACTGCTGAATAATTGTCTTTAATCTTGCTGCACTCTTCCAAATCCATAAAGTCGTATTTCTTAAACTCTTGGACCCATTCCAGGGTTGTCCGCATGTACCCCCCGGCTTCGGGTTCAAGTTTGTTCAGCTTTGAAATTGCCTCGGGCTTGTTCATGACTTCTTTTGTGAAGTATGGATAAATCAGTGAAGACATGATTGAAACTGCGGAATTTTCTGAAAGAATCGGGCTTTTGTAGCCTGCGTCCTTAAATTTCTGGCAGGCTTCAATCAGCTGAGACCAGGTTTGCGGAATCTGGATTTTTTCTTTTTTGAAAAGGTCTTCGTTTACAAGCATTCCGTTTGCGGCGCACAAGACCGGCACCATTGGAATCGAGCCGTCTGCCATGGGAAAGAGAAGCTTTTGATTTACCGCTGACAGTTCAAATCCTGTGCTTTTTGAGTCGGCTAAGTTTTCGGCATTTTCAAGAAGGGGATTGTAATTTGTCTTGTCCAGCATCCAGGGAAAAGTCGTGAATATATCAGGGGCGTTCTGACTTGCCAGTGCCGTGGAAATTGACTTTTTGTAATTATCCAGATAGGTGTAGGCGAGCTCGACATTGGGGTAAAATTCATTAAAGCGGTCAAACTCGGCTTCAAGGGCTTCAAAATTCTGGTAGCGGCCGGCAATTTCAATTTTGCACTTTGTCTGAGTATCGAGCCGGGGAACAAAGGCTTTTTCTTTTTTCTGTTTATTGCAGGAAGCAAGTTCAAGAATCACAAGCGCGCATAAAATCAATATGGCGCACTTTTTTATCAATCTCATCTTCTTTTTCATAATTCTCTCCCTCTAAAAATTCTTTATGACTGGCGGATTTTTCTCAGTTCCCGGACGACATTGTTGATGTCAATCGGCTTTGCGATGTGTCCGTTCATTCCGGCTGCAAAACATTCCGCTACATTTTCAGAAAAGGCATCGGCTGTCATTGCAATAATCGGAATCCCTGCCGCATGGGGATTTTCCAGCTTTCTGATTTGGCGGCTTGCTTCAAGTCCGTTCATGACCGGCATCTGAATATCCATAAAAACGACATCAAATTGACCGGGCTTCATGTCACGAAGGGTATCGACGGCGACCTTTCCGTTTTCAGCACGAGAGCATTTAATTCCGTACATTTCAAGAAGGGTAGAAATAATTTCCCAGTTTACATCCATGTCCTCGACGACAAGAACCTTCACATCAGTTAAATCAGCATCGTTTTCTTCCTGAGTCGCGGCGTTCCTTTCACTTTCAGAAACTTCAAGTTCAAGCGTTACCGTAAAGGTCGTTCCTTCTCCTTCCTTGCTCTGGCATTCAATTTTACCGCCCATCATGTCAACCATCTTTTTTGTGATGGCAAGTCCAAGTCCTGTTCCCTGAATCGTATTAATCCGGCTGTCCGTCTGGCGCATGAAAGGCTCATACATAATTTCCATAAAACTTTCCGGCATTCCGATTCCCTTATCCGAAACCTTATAGACAAGCTTTATGAACTTTTCTTTGTCGCAGGGTTCTTCGCTCAGTTCAACGAAGACCTCTTTGTTGTCTGGAGTGTATTTGATTGCATTGGAAAGGATGTTTATAAAAATCTGATTTATACGAAGCTGGTCCGCAAATAGATATTTTTGGGTGATGTTGTTTTTCTGGAAGATGAAAACAATGTTTTTCTGCCGAACCATAGGAAGGGCCATGTTTTCAAGATTTTCTGCCAGGTCAAGAATCGAAAATCGCACTGGTGAAAGAGAAATGTTTCCGTGCTCAACTTTTGAGATGTCCAGAATGTCATTTATGAGCGTGAGAAGGTGATTGCTTGCGAGTTTGATTTTGTGAAGATAATCCGAAACGGCTTCTGCATCGCTGACTTTTTTTTCTGCAATCGTTGTAAGTCCGATTATCGCATTCATCGGGGTGCGGATATCGTGAGACATTGTTGAAAGGAAAACGGTTTTTGCCTTGTTTGCAAGGTCTGCTTCCTTTGCGGCGGCGGCAAGATTCAGGTTGAACCGCATGATGACAAGAATATCGAAGATAAGAAGAATTATGAGGGAGACGGAAACCACGATAACCAGAGGCCAGTCAATATTATTCTTCGTGATGTCTTCCATCGGAATGTAGGTGAGAAGGGTCCAGTCAAAAGAAGTGTTTACCGGGATATGAACTATGAGACAGTTTATCTTTTTTGAGTTCTGCATCGTAAACATTCCGGTTTCATGGATTTTCGACCTGAGATTTTCAAAGGCTTCCTTATTAATCTGATTATAGGACTTATAGAATTCAAAGAAGTTCGAGTTTTTAAATGATTTTCCCTTCAGTATATAGTTTCCCTCGGAATCAATCATTGAAATCTGGGCGTCGCTGTATTTTTCGGAAGGAAAGACCCATTTGCTTGCAAGCATTTCAACTGGAATTACTCGCATGAGGACGGCTTTTTCAAATTTTGAGGACTTGCTTTTGCTTGTGCTTGTTTCGCTTGCGGCCGTGTTTCTATTGCCGCTTTCTGATTCATCAACCCGCAGTTCCAGAAGGTCACAAAAGGCGATGGACTGAATGCCGTTCATGGGATTTGTGTAGGAGCGGGTAACGCGAACCTGATCCTGCTGGCCGAGAAGTTCATTCAGTGAAGAAAAAATGTCTATTTCCTGATAAGAGACCGTGAATTCATTGGGATTGTCGATTTTGGGCTTGTTGGAATAGCCGGTAAAAGAATCGAGCCTGATGATGTGGGCGGAAACATTCTGAATTCGCTGGGCGACTTTGAGGTAGGACATGGCTTCGGTCATGTTCATTTTGCGGCTGTTTATACAGGCTGCCCATGAATCGCAAAGTCTCTGTTCTCCTTCCATATAATTTGTTGTCACCTGCTCCATACCAATCGACATGGTCATAAAGTTCTCGGTGTTGTAGGCTTTCATTGAGGCACTCTGTTTTCTGGCGTAGAGCACTACAAAGAAAATCGAAAAAATTACAATCAGGAAGTTGGTGATGATTATCAGACCTTTTTTCATAGGCTAACTACCCGAAAGTTTTGAGCGGATTTCAAGAATTTCTGAATACATGGCAGGATAATCAGCTTCTTCCTTGTTGCGAAGTTTTTCCGTCAGCGACGAGAGGGCTTCAAATAAAGGCGTGAGGGCAAGATTCCCGATTACACCTTTGAGGGCGTGACAAAGCTCGAAGGCTTTCTGTAAGTCATTGGCACTCAGGGCATCTCCTAGCTCTTCAAATTTCGCATCCCCAAGACCCATCTTTACGAGTTTGAGATATAAATCTTCTTTTCCAAGACAGCGGGAAAGTCCTGTTTCAAGGTCCGCGCCATTTTTCTTTAATTCTTCTATTGTAATCATACAAACCTCGAAAATTCTGACGGCGGAATCGGCTTTGAAAAATAATAGCCCTGAATTATGTCGCAGCCGGCAGCTTTGAGCATTTTGTACTCTTCGTCTGTTTCAACGCCCTCCGCAACGACCGGCACTCCAAGATTTTTTGCAATATCAAGAACCAGCTCAACCAGCTTCATTTCTTTATTGCCCGGCTGAATGTTTCGGATAAAGGCCTTGTCCATTTTGAGGACGTCAATCGGCATGGAAGTGAGCATGTTGAGGGAAGAATAGCCCGAACCAAAGTCGTCCATTTCGACTTTATGACCCAGCGAGCGGAGATTTTCCACGACTTCGATGATGTGCTTTTGATCAGAAGTGTAGGCTGATTCAGTAATTTCCAGCATGTATTCTGATGTAGCAAGACCGTTTTCCTTTACGATTTTTGTGATGAAATCAGTCATGTCAGGAGCGGCAATGTCTACGCGCGAAACGTTTACGGAAACCGGAATCGTAACTCCAAGCTCGTCTTTCCAGCGGCGGATTTGCCTTGCGCTTTCTTCCCAGACATAGCGGTCGAGCTTTGTTACAAGTCCGTTCTCTTCAAACAGCGGAATGAAAAGATCCGGGCGTACACGGCCAAGCTCCGGGTGAATCCAGCTTACAAGGGCTTCGGCACTGCACAAAACAGGCTTGTCCCCTTTGATGTTGAATTTTGGCTGATAGTTTACCTTGAACTGCTTCTGTTCGATGGCGGCCTCAAAATCCTGTAAAAGATGTGCATCAAAAACTTCTTTTTCCGCCATTTTGTCGTCATAAACACAGATATCGCTGGTGGCGGAAGTTTTGCCTCGAAGGGAATTACATGCCTGAACCGCGTGGTCAAAGCGCTGAATCATAGGGAACCTGCGGTCAGAATCAGAATAAACGCCAAGCCGCAATCTTATTTCCGAAGGTTTTAAAATAGAAGAAAGTGATTCATTTATTTTCTGAAGGATAATTCCGTAGTCGTCCTGATGTGGAACATAAAGATAAAAAGAGTCGGCTTCGTTTTGGCCTGCGATTCCACCGGTTTTAAGAAGGGCTTTTCGGATTCCGTCGGCTATTTGCTTTAAAATCTCGTCTCCAAAAGAACGCCCCTTAAGCTGATTCAAAAGATGGAAGCGGGTAAAATTCAAGGCGAGAGCATCCATGACCTTGTCCGGGAAACGCTGGTCGAACTGGGAAGCGTATTCAAAGAAAAAGTCTGGACTGTAAAGGCGGGTCAGCTTATCAAATTCAGTCGCATGAATGATTTTTGAATTTTCAAACAGCTGAATTGAATGGCGGACTCGGGCAAGAATTACTTCCGGAGAATCGTAAGGCTTGGTAAGAAAGTCTGCGGCACCTAACCTAAGGCTTTGGATTTCGCTGGATTTATCAGCAGTCAAAACGATTACAGGAATGTCGCTAATAATCCCTTCTTCGTTCATTGACTTTAGAACTTCATTTCCGTCCATAACCGGCATGAGCAAATCCAGCAGGACAAGAGAAATTGAAGAGGCATTTGAATGAATTTTTTCCAGGGCATCTTTTCCGTTTTCTGCGTATATGACCTTATACTCAGACAGAATTATGTTGCCGAGAATCTCGCGGTTTACAGCTTCGTCGTCTACAATAAGAATCGTTCGTTCAAATAAATCATCCATACGACTATTATATATCGACTTAGACGAGTTGGCGAGAAAAATATTGATTTAAACTGAAAAAAATTATATTTCGAAGTCAAGGCATGAGCGGCTTACTGTGAAGGGGCGGACTTTTCCGTCTGCTACAGCCACATGATCCGGGTGTTTTGCATAGCCTTTGAGTGCTTCTTCGGATTCGAAAGTTGAGTCCAGCATCAAGTCAGCGTTTGAAGAGGCGAGGCGGCCGCTTGTGATTACCTTGATTTCTACAAGACCCGGAATTTTGCCCTTGAGGCCCTCGAGTCCTTCCTTGATTCCGGCTTTTACCGATTCTTTTTCAGAATCGCTCATTTCTTTCAATGTCCATAAGATTATGTGCTTTACCATTTGTGCTCCTGATTTTTAATATTTTAGCACGAATTTTCGATAAAGAACATTAGCACAGGGTATTACACAAAATTTTTATATCTGATATGATACGAAACATTCAGGTTATTCACTTCTGAATAATCATACACTTTTCAAAGATTGCCTAATCTTATTAAGAGCGAACCGCTCCTTGCAGTTCCGCACCTTTCTATGCTCATGCGCGAGGTCTTCGCGTAGTCTTAATGCAATCACATTTACATTCTGGAGTTTCACATGCCAAAATCTTTGGGACAGGAAATTCTTTTTACCATTCTGATGGTATTTGTTATGGTTTGTGCAATGATTTGCTACAACATTGCACTTGCGATGGGAGGACTTTCTAATTCTGTTTTTCTGCTTGCCTTCCATGAACTTCCAATTATGATGCCGGTAGCTTTTGTGCTTGATTTTTTGATTGTCGGACCGATTGCCAAGAAAATCACTTTTTCAAAGTTCAATCTGGGAGAGGCGAATCCGGTGTTTATCATCCTTTCAATCTCAATCTGCTCTGTTTGGCTGATGTGCCCGCTTATGAGTCTTGCCGCAACAATTCTTTTCAAGGGCGGTTTTCAGAAAGAAATGATTTCCATCTGGCTTCAGACAACAGTTTTCAATTATCCGATGGCCGCTTTCTGGCAGCTGCTTGTCGCAGGTCCGGTTGTGCGGGGTATTTTTGGGGCGATGATGAAAGCAAAGGGTGAGAGAGGATAACCAAGCTCTTAAACGGTGGGCGGGTAAGCCTGTCTGCCGTTTAAGAGGGGGGATTATAACATTGCAAGTCTAAGTTGTTTTCCGAATACAGCGGCGACTTTTTGCAATGTTGAAAGTCTTATATCTTCTGAATGATTTTCCATTCTGGAAATTACACTTTTCTTTGTATCAAGTTTTTCAGCAAGTTGTTCCTGTGTCATGCCATTTTCAAGACGCAGTTCTTTTATCATCGTTCCGATTTTGAATTCTTCATATCCAGTGTCAAATCCAGCTGCAAAGTCGGAATCTTTTTCTTTTCGCTGAGTAATATAGTCATCTAAATCAAAAGTTTCATTTCTCATTTTTGTTACCTCTAGTTAAGTATTCCTTCATGCGTTCCTTACAGATTTCGATTTCATTCGTAGGTGTTTTCTGAGTTTTCTTTTGAAAACCATTTGTAAGAATTACGAGGTTTCCGTTATGGAAAAATCCCAAAAGTCGATAGATGTTTCCACTAATCTCGATTCTGACTTCGTAGATATCCGTATCTGTTATCTTCTTAAAATAAGTTTTTGGAATCTTTTCAAGCTCCTGAACTGCTTTAAGAACCCATGCAATTTTCTGTGCAACTTTTGCTGGTTGGGAATCTATAAACTCTGCAACGGGGCATTTTCCATCAAGAGTTTTATAGAATGTAACTTTCCTGTACATAATCAAATGTTAGCATATATGCGAACATTCTGTCAAATTTATTGTATGTAGGATGCAGATTGATTTTTTATTTAAGTTCTGATATTTGCAAAACAGAAGTATATATATCTTAATCTAATTTTTCACCACAATAGGGGCAATATTTAAAATGTTTTTCCTCTTTTTCATTTGTGATTGATTCTACAAAACCTGCAGAAATAATACCGGTCGGTACTGCTACAAGTCCAATTCCTAAAAGTGCGATTATAGCACTTAGAATTTTTCCAAGAGTTGTGATTGGATAAATATCACCATAACCGACAGTTGTTAAAGTAGCTAACGCCCACCATAATGCATCAAATGCATTTTTAAATACTTGAGGCTGCGCTGAATTTTCAATATTAAACATTAATACAGCAGCAACAATCATAAGTAAAAGAACGACAAAAATAGAAGATAATAATTCATGTTTTTTTATTTTAAAAACAGTGAAAATCTTTGTTAATGCATCTGTATACCTATTAATCTTAAAAATTCTAAATAACCGAATAATTCTTAGCATCCTTAAAATGCGCAAGTCGATTGATATGATAAATGGCAAATAAAACGGCATGATGGCAAGTAAATCGATAATCGCTAAAAAAGAAAAAATATATTTGATTTTTGCTATCACTTTCCTCTTATTTGGATATAATAAATCCGCAGTCCATACCCTTAATATATATTCAAAAGTAAAAATAATAACAGAAACATACTCTATGAAATTGAAAACTATTTTTGTCTTTTCACTTACATCAAAAGTATCAGCGATTACAACGCAAACATTTAGTAGTATAAGACTGATAAGAGCAATATCAAAAATTTTACTAATTTTATCATCTGGTTCTGCAACTTGAATTATATCGAAAATTCTTTGTTTTAATGTCATTTTTGTTCCGCCAACATTTTTATTACATCTGATATTTCTTTTCCAATATTTGGTTTAGAAGCCATAATCATTTCATTTAATCCTGTATCGCTTTTAAAAAGAATCTCTGAATAATTCAAAAGCGGTATTTGCTTGTTATCCTTAAATCTTTTATCCGGCATCCCATTTTTATTAACATATAACCATCTATAACCTATAATTTCAGCATCTTTTGGAATTTTTTCTGTTTCAATAAAATTTGAATTATCATAGTCTATTTTTAAATCAGAATAATTAACAGTTCCGAATTTTTTTCCATCCTTTATGAGCAGACGTTCTGGGAAGAAATATAAAATTTGTTTGCCGACAGGTATACTAGGTACTTTTATATTTGTTTTCACATACTTAGGTATTTTATATTTTATAGATATAGGTTCTCTTTTTATTAAATTACTAGCACCAGAATTTCTTTTTCTATCATGCATGGATGTTAATTTTGCCGCAGATGTAATGTGCCAAAGTTTTTTTGAGTTATTCAAATTATTCAATACATCATAAAATCCTTGAAGTTCTGTTTCTTTGTCATCATCAATATCATAAATAATATAAGTTGTTTTTAATCGTTTATTAATTAATACAGCGATTGGAATTAAAATAGCTGCGCTATATATGAGAATTGAATCAATGAAATAGGCTAATGCCACTGAAATAATGATAGCAATAGGAACGAATGAAATTATTTTAGATTTTTTATTTAATTCAGTTAATATATCATTAAAATCATTATCAACCATGAAAGCAACATTACCACTTTCAATCTCTTTAAAATCATACTCGGTGATAGGATTTTCAACAACAGGTTTGTCATTTGTATTATTGTTATTATCAGGTAGTTTATTTTTGCTATTATTGATTGTTTTTTGATAATAGAAACCTTTCATTCCAGCATGAATATAATTACCTCTAGGACCTTTTCCAAGCCTAAAACCTTTTACACCAGCAGAAACACCTACTCCTGATTTTGATAGATTAAATCTAAAAGGACCAACTTTCATACTTTTTCTAATATAAAAGCCCATATAGCGCTCCTAATACTTAATAAGTGTTTATATATTTTATCATATTTTGGAGCTTCTTCAATAAGAAAAAAAGAACTGTCTCCGCGTTAGGGATTGTAGCACCTGCGATGAAGCAGTTCCGGAGCGAAGCGGAGGAATGGAGTGCGTAGGCACGGAAGTGCGGAAAGCCCGACCAGCCGCCTGAAAGGCGGCTGGGGACGCCCTTATGAAAGAAAGGTTAACCTAACTGACCAGGGAGAACCAGTTTTTCCTTAAACGGGAAGGCTGATTCGTACTGAGCAAAGGCATCCGGATTTTCTTCGGCGACGAAATAGCCTTTTGGGGGTGTGTAGGTCGCTTCAATTCCATTCAGGTAGCCAGGAATCAGTTCTTGTGCCAGAAAATAGGGGACTTCTGAATTCTTTGGCTCTGCGTGATAATGGATGTGCAGCTTACTTGCAAGGTCGAATCCGGCATGGCGGTAAAAATTGATGTTGCCTTCCATGCAGATAAAACCAAAACCCAAGGCTTTAGCTTTTTCAAGCGCGAAGTTCAAAAGCTTGAGGCCGTAGCCCTGCCGCTTGAAATCGGGATGAATGCTGATTGGGCCGAATGTCCAGATTGGAAGCTTTTCGCCAGTCGGCTTTCCGCTTTCCTCAATGCTCAACTCTGCTTTTGAAAACATCACATGACCGATAATCTGTCCGTCCTTTTCCATTACTAGTGAAAGTTCGGGAATAAAATCGGGGTTGCTTCGGTAGCAGTGCAGAACATAATGCTCTGTGCAGCCAGGTCTGTAAACGTTCCAGAAAGAATCTCTGGTAAGATTTTCAACTGTTCTGTAGTCGCGCGGCTCTTCCACGCGGATTGTAAAATTTGAGTTCATGTTTATCTCCAAGAATATGTTTTATGAGCTAAAACAACACCTTGAAAGACCGCCCAAAAGATTTTAGGAACTTCAAGAAGTTCCTGACGAGTTTTAACTCTTGAAATTGCAAGAGTTAAAACATCGCATTTTCAGAGAAACATTTAAAAACTGAAGTTTTTAAATGTTTTATCAAATCTTTCAAGGCGTTTAAACAATGAACCAAGTTTTGCCAGATGTAAGCATCCAGCCTCCTTAAAATAATTTGTGAATTTATCTTATCACGAAACGAAATTTAAATCAGCAGTTTGGTCAGTCTTCTTTTCACCCAAGCTGATTTTTTTCTTTTTTAATGTTCCGCTTGTTTTTATACATTTCTTTGCAGGTTCTCGGCGGTGATTTCATCTTCTATATCCTTTTCACAAAGAATAATGTGCTTGTTGTCAGAGGCTTTCAGCATTGAGAATTGAAAGTGCCTTGGCTCTCCGTTAACCATTATCCTGTATTTATATGAAAATGATTTTCTGTTTTCCAGATTGATGTAATATATTGCCTCATAATCTTCCGCAAGACTTGTTGCGATGTGATCATAAATCTCTTTTTCCTTCATTTCGCCGGCCTTTTGCGTCCAGATATGCAACGATAGAACGCATCCATGTCAGCATTGTCAGGAACATAAAGAAAAAATACAGTACACAGTCAATATATAAGATTGGGAATAGGGCTTTGATGTCGTGGTGCTCTAACTTGCCCTTCTGGCTTATTCTACGCCCTCGTACCAGCGGTTCTGGAAATCCGTGATATTTGAAAGCGAAACCGTCTGCCCGATGAGCGGCGTGATGACTTTAAAATCTTCTCCCAGACTTTCTGCCTTGCCTACAAAGCGGCTTACGCTGTCGTCCCAGGGATGTCTTGCCAGAACAAATGCGCCCCAGTGAATCGGGAAGGCTCTTTTTGTGCCCAAAGTTTTCGCCGCGTCAACTGACTGTTCCGGCGTCATGTGGACTGAAGGCCAGCGAAGGTCGTATTGACCGCACTCCATGAAGGCAAGGTCAAAATTTCCGTATTTTTCGTGAATTCTTTCAAAATGAGAGTCCCAGCCTGAGTCCGCACATTCAAAAATCTTGAGGTTGTCGCTGATAATCGCCCATGAAGCCCAGAGGGTCGTAAAGTTGTCAATCAGCTTGCGGCCGGAAAAATGTCGTGAAGGAAGACAGGCGATTGTAAATCCGTCCAAGTTGATTTCTTCCCACCATGCCATGTCAGTGATTTTTTCTTTTTTGACACCGAATTTTACAAGCCGCCGTTCAACTCCGAGCGGAACGACATATTTTTTGACCTTTGAATCCAGCTTTTTGATGCTTGCCTTGTCGAGATGGTCGTAATGGTCGTGCGAGACAATCAGAATGTCGATTTCAGGCAAATCTTCCGGCTTGCAGGGAATGTCGCTGAAGCGCTTGGGGCCGGCAAAACTTACGGGCGAAGTTCTTTTTGAAAAAACCGGGTCGAAAAGGATGTTTTTCCCATTAATCTGCATTAAGAGGCTTGAATGGCCGAACCAGGTAAAAAAAGCATCGTTCGAGACTTGCGCGAAATCCGGGCTGGCGACAGGAATTTTTCCCTTTGGTCTGGTTTCTTTTTTGGAAAGCACGCCGTTTTCCGCATCTTTGGGAACTTTCACCATCATCTTGAAGTCATTTTCGTTGTGAAATTTCTTTCCGTCAAAATTTCCTGCGCGCGATTTATACTCTTCCCTGAAATCCGCCGACGAACAGCCTGTCATGATTAATGCCCCCATTAAAAGAGTGAGAGAAAGCAGATTTTTCATAGAGTCTCCTTATAAATCGCCGCTTTTTGAAAAGATGACTTATTCTACAAGGGCTACGGCTTCGATTTCAACAAGCGCACCTTTTGGCAGGGCTGCAACCTCAAAACAGCTGCGGGCAGGCTTTGAAACGAAGTATTTTTCGTAAACCGCATTGAAAGCAGCAAAATCAGAAATGTGGGCGAGGAAGCAAGTGGTCTTTACGACTTTAGAAAAGTCACTACCAGCAGCTTTAAGGATTTCGCCGAGGTTTTTAATTGCCTGTTCAGCCTGAGCCTCGATGCCAGATCCTTCGATTGCCCCGCTTTCAGGATTGAGCGGAATTTGTCCGGAAGTATAAAGAAAACCGTTTGCAAGAATGCCCTGAGAATATGGTCCGATTGCAGCCGGTGCTGATTTTGTTTCGATAGTTTTCATATGAGCTCCTTTTTTACCTATATATAGAGTAGGAATATGATAGCAAGCCGGAGAGCTATAGTCAATGAAAAGATTTTTGCATCTGTGAAGCAATCTCTGCAATTCCTAAGGCTGCCAAATTTACAAATAATTAACATAAATAAACTTCTTTTTTCTTTTCTTCAAGGTTATAGTTAAGCATATGTTAAATGTAATCGGTCAGTTATTTGGGTTTGTCGGGTCTCTCTGTCTGCTGCTTTTTGGAATGGAAATGCTTTCAAACGGAATCCAGAAAGGAGCGGGGAACAGCCTTCAGTCTTTGCTGCACAAGATTTCAGGAAACAGGTTTACGGCGGTTTTAACGGGAATTGCTGTTACGGCAATCATTCAGTCTTCCGGAGCGACAACCGTAATGACCGTCTGCTTTGTAAATGCCGAAATCATCACGCTGACACAGGCAATCGGAATTATTTTCGGTGCCAATATTGGAACTACTGTTACTGCCTGGATTGTTTCGCTGTTTGGATTTTCATTCAGTATTGAAGCGGCTGCCATTCCGCTTTTCGGCTTTGGTTTTATCCTCAAATACTTTAAGAAGTTCAAGATTCATAATTTTTCTGACTGCTTCATGGGTTTTGCCCTGCTTTTTATGGGACTGGGGCTTCTAAAATCTTCCATTAATTTACAGCCTGAATCCGTTGCGTTTTTGCAGAATTTTAAGAATCTCGGGGCGATGGGAATTTTCATCGGCGTAATAATCGGCATTGCCTTTACTGCCTTGATTCATTCTTCATCTGCTACGACCGCAATTGTTTTAACCATGTCGGCAAACGGCAGCCTTCCGTGGGAGACAGGAGCCGCCATGGTTTTGGGAAGCAATATCGGTTCTACGGTTGATGCGGTTATGTCCGCATTTGGAGCAAGCGTAAATGCAAAGCGGACCGCAGCCGTGCATGTTGGATTTAATGTTTTCGGAACACTTCTTGCGCTGCTCTTTTTCCATCCTTTTCTGGAACTTATAG
Organism: Treponema ruminis; assembly: GCF_014201975.1. Taxonomy (NCBI): domain Bacteria; kingdom Pseudomonadati; phylum Spirochaetota; class Spirochaetia; order Treponematales; family Treponemataceae; genus Treponema; species Treponema ruminis. Next base: position 172,614 of record NZ_JACHFQ010000006.1, read on the forward strand.
ATTATATCGTTCCGAAAGCTCCTGTCGAAAACATCACGAATCACATTGCAATGCTTCATACAGTTTTCAATATATCTGCTACCTTGATTTTCCTGCCTTTTGTAAACCAGATTGCTAAGCTTGCAAAGAAGCTTGTGCCGGAAAGTCAGAAGGAACTTGATGCACATTACAAAATGACTGTTATCCTGCCACTCAATCATGTCAGTGCGGATTTGTATACAATTCAGATTCAAAAAGAAATATCGAAGATGTCTGCCCGCGTAATGGAAATGCTTGATTGTCTTGGCGAGAGTCTTGGTCAGAAAAACGATAATCTTACGGAACTTGTTGAAAAAATAAACGCGCAGGAAGAATATATCGATGAAATGAATCATGAAATCACAAGATTTCTGCAAAAATGCTCGCGGCTCCCGACTGCCAATCATAACGACCGCAATAACTTTGCCCGTATGATTTCTATCGTTCAGAATCTTGAAGACTTAAGTGATGAATGCTGTTCCATGATGCACACTGTCTGCAAGGTTAAAAATGAAGAAACACCTTCATTCTATGACAATCAGGGCAGGGAACTGGCAGCCTATTTTGAACAGGTTCATATTTTTTATGAGCAGGCCTGCACATACATTGTTTTTGGACTTTCTGAAATTGACAAAGTTTTGCTTTCTGATGTTGAAGATCAGATTGATAAAACTAAAAAAGAACTCAAAAAGATTAGCCGGAAGAGGATTGAAAACGGCAGCAACGTTAAGGCAGAGCTTAACTACATGGATCTTGTCCGAAAAATTGAAAAAGCCGGCGACTGTGTGTTTGGTGTAATCCGGGCAATCCAGCCGAGTTTGATTGACCCAGTTTTAACTGACGGCTCTGAAAGCAACCTGATTAGCGCGCAGAATTTAATAATCAATACAAAAACCAGAAAAGTCTTTGTCTCTGGAAATGAAGTTCAGCTGGCGGCAAAAGAATATGATTTGCTCCTGCTCCTTATGGAAAAGAAAGGGGAAATTGTTCCCAGGGAAAAACTGCTTGAATCCGTATGGAATTATGAAAAGGAAATCGAGACAAGAACGCTGGATGTTCACATCAGGCTTTTGCGGCAGAAATTGAATAATCAAAAGCTGATTGAAACCGTGCGCGGAATAGGATACAGAATCAACGGGTGAGGTTGAATGCTTGTTGAATAATTATTCGCTGTATTGGATATAGTTCTTCCATAATGCTACGATTAGTAGCAGAAAAGATTTATGTCAGTCGTGGTGGTGATGCTCTCCGTGATGGTCACACTTAGCTGCAAAGTTAGGCTTAAGTTCACCCTTTGCAAAAAGAGCTGCGGCTTCATCGGCAGAGCCAGTGATTCCAGGAAGTTCTTTTAAGCCGGCAGCTGCAATAGCATCAATTGCACCCTGTCCGCGGTTTCCAAGAATCAAAGTTTCTACTCCAAGACTCTTAAGATATGGAGGAAGAGCGTGATGTCCGTTTCCGCCGTTATCAATTACTTCTGATGAAAGAATCTTTCCATTTTCAATCTGATAAATCTTAAAATACTGAGTTTTTCCAAAATGCTGGAAAACATTTCCTGTTTCTTTTTCGTAAGTTACTGCAATTTTCATATGATACCTCGCTAATCTTATTTAATTAAATATACAAAAAAATCTGCTAATATGCAAAGTTTTGAGCGGAAATATCTGATATAATAAGAAACACATGGAAACCCGAATCAGTGGGGGCCGACAAACTGGCCTCCAGAGGAACTGATTCACAATGATATAAAAGAGGGCAATTCGTATGTCTGCCTTAATGATTTTGAAAAAGTTATCGGAGTTTTTTATTTCATCCAGGGAAAGAATATTGAACCAACTTACAGAAATATTTCCGAAGGTGCATGGACTGGCAGTGATACTTATGGCGTTGTCCATCGGGTTGCAGGTGATGGTTCAGAAAAAGGTATAGGCGCCTTCTGCATTAACTGGGCATTTGAAAAATGCGGCAATCTTCGCATAGACACCCATGGCGACAATATAGTCATGCAGAATCTTTTGAAGAAGCTTAGATTCAATCACTGCGGAACAATTTATGTTGAAGAGGATAATTATCCCCGCCTTGCATTTGAGAAGATTTAACTGTTACTGATTTTCGATTCGCTTCTCAAATCTGAACATGCCTTCTGGGAACTGTCCGTCCTGCTCGTCTAAAGTTGCACTGCTGTCCGGGTCGTTTGGGTCCGGGTGATGGCTGTTAAAAAACTCCACGATGTGAAAGCCGCAGCGGTTTACGTAGAAGTGGATGTTGCGTTTTTCAAAATACGGAGTGACGGTTTCCCAGAGAGTTACTTCCGGGTGAAGCTTTTCAACTTCGCACCAGGCAGCGTAGCCGATGCCTTTACTGTGGGCTTTTGGAGAAACAAAGAGTAGGTCTAAATCACCCTTTGTTCCTTCTGCTCTGAGAACAAGGCCGCCTGCATTTTTACCGTCAACAACTATGCGGTAGGCTTCGCCCTCTGCAATTGAGTTTTCTATTGTTTCTCTGGAGATAATCTGCTCGTCTTCTTCAAAATGATTATCGCGCATTCCGAATTCTTCTAGCGCGCCGTAGTTAAAGGCTTCCTGATTATCTTTTATAAACTGCTCTTTGTCAGAGGCTTCAAGAGGGCGAAGTTCTACCATGTTCTAGTCCTGTTCTTTGTCTAATAATCCTTTTACCGTATCTCCGTGACGTTTTTCGTCATTCTTTACGCTTTCAACTTCCGGGAACTTTTCGGCTACTGGAGCATAAGTTTTTACGGCATCATATTCGCCTTGTGCGATTGCAGAATATAAAATCCATCTTGGAAAAATCTTATAAAGAATTGGAAGGAGGAGTTCTTTTGTGTGCTTTGGAGTAAGTTCTGTTTGAGTCAATTTATGAAAAACTGAGGCGTGGTGGCCTTCTTCCTTTGCAAGTTGACGGAAGGTGTCTTTATCCTTTTGGTCCTTTGCAACTTTGGCCAGAGCGTTGTACATGAGTACGGCATCCAGTTCTCCCTGCTGGGCTTTGAGCAGGACATTCATATCTTTTTTGCTGATTTCCATAAAAGTTCCTATGTGAGCATTTTAGCACTAATCTGAGATTTATTCAGTGCTTTGAGTAGGCTTTTCTTCTATAATTGAATTGAGGTTTCAGAATGAAAGACGGCAAGATTCCAAATCCAATGACAATTCATCCTATAGCTGGTTATGACAAAGAGATTTATGTAAAACCCACTCTTAAGAATCCAAACATTATCGTTGGTGATTTTACTTATATTGCAGATTCCGATTTTGAAAGTCATGTGATTCATCTTTATGAATGGAACGGTGACAAGCTGATTATCGGGAAGTTTTGTCAGATTGCAGCGGGTGTGGAATTCGTTATGAATGGAGCGAATCATCAGATGAATGCAGTTTCAACTTTTCCTTTCTACACGCTGGAGGGCTGGGACATGGATGCCCCGTTGAAAAAAGATTTGCCGCTCAAGGGAGATACTGTCATCGGTAACGATGTTTGGATTGGGCAGAATGCCGTAATCATGCCGGGCGTTCATATTGGCGACGGTGTCATAATCGGAGCGAATGCCGTAGTGGCAAGTAACATTGCGCCATACACAATCAATGTCGGAAATCCTTGCCGCACAATAAAAAAACGTTTTGATGACAAAATGATAGAACTTCTTGAAAAGTTCTGCTGGTGGGATAAGTCAATTGAGGAAATCAATAAGCTGATTCCAATTCTGACAAGTAGTGATTTGGAAATGGTGAGACGAGAGCTGAAGAAAAGGAAGTAGGATATTAAAATGGCCAGATACATTGCTTTACTTCGCGGAATAAATATCAGTGGGAAAAATAAAATCTCCATGCCTGAACTGAAAACAGCCCTTAGCGAAAAAGGTTTTGCAGATGTAAAAACATATCTGAACAGCGGGAATGTGATTTTTTCTGATGATGAGACAGATGCTGTAAAACTTGCAGAAAGAATTCATGCAATCATCTTTGAGACTTTCAACCTTGAGATTCCCGTTTTTGTGATTTCCCAGGATGAATTGAAATGTCTTCTTTCAAAAGCACCGTCCTGGTGGGGAGGTGACAGCAAAGATATTTATGACAATCTGATTTTTGCCATTGCTCCACACAGTATTGAAACTGTAGCCGAAAAAATCGGGGAGCCGACCGAGAAAATAGAAAAAGTCCAAATTTGCGGAAATGCGGCCTTCTGGTCATTTGACCGCAAACTCTATGCAAAAGCCAACTGGTGGAAAAAGACTGCGGCTTCTGGAATCGGGGAAATGATTACAATCCGTACTGCAAATACATTGCGAAAGATTGCGGAGTTGTAAAATCTGACTGTTTTTTTTCTTCCCAGCCCTTACAGACATCACACCAGCCGGTGGCGCCTGATACTTCTTCCAGTTCAGAGGGAGTTAGTTTTACCGAAGTAAATGAGTTTCCCCCTGCTGGGTGAACGTATTCAAATCTTTTCATTGAAACATCGAGCCATACGGGGATTTCTTTTGGAACATTGAAAGGGCAGACTCCGCCGGGAGCAAAGCCGATAATTGCTTCAACCTGGTCGCGCTGAATCATGCTGGGCTTTACGTGAAACTGTGCCTTGAACTTTGAGTAGTTTACCCGTCCGTCTCCTGCCATTACCACGATAACAGGTTTTTCATCCACAATAAATGAGAGCGTCTTTGCAATCTCTGCCTCCGAACAGCCAATCTGCTGTGCTGCGTGTTCTACGGTGTCGATTGTTTCTTTGTGTTCGGTGAGTCTGTCTGCATATCCCTTAGCTTTGAGGAAGTCTAAAACTTTTTCATTTATCATATATCTAAATATTCCTTGTTTACCTATTAATCAGATAGGGATATAATACAAATAAGAGTACAGGCAGTCAATGAAAAGTATTTTGATAAAAGACACAACAAAGGAAGAACGAGAAAAAATCGTTGCCGATGCTCTTGGCTGCGGAAGCGATTGCTCCATGTGCTGTGCCTGTGGCGGCATGGAAATTGACTATCAGCAGTACATAGACGGTAAGAAAGAAATTGCCCAGCTGAATGCAGAATACCGGGCAAATACGATGATAGGGCACTAGATTATAGCTTTCCCATCAAATCCTTAATTGTAGTTTTTTTCAGTTCCTCTTCCAAAGCCTTTTGGGCATTATCTAATGGCTGGTCTAGAACTGCATGGATTTTGCTGCCAACGGGACATTTGGGATTTGGATTTGCGTGATAATTAAAAACGGACCGTTCGCCCTCCTTTTCTTCGCTTACGGCTTTGTAAACATCCAAAAGGGTAATTTCTTCGGCTTTCTTTGAAAGGGTAGAGCCTCCGACCCCGGCTTTTGTTTCTACCATTCCAGCTGCCTGGAGTTTTCCTAAAATCTTTCTGATAATTACAGGGTTCATTCCGGTACTTCCCGCAATGAAGTCGGAAGTGACTTTGTAGTCTTTTTCAAAATAAGAGATGCAGAGAATAGTGTGAATGGCAACGGTAAGGTTTGTGTTTAGTTTCATAATCCTGTCCTTGTTTCAGTATATCAGATTTGTTGTAAAAAATAAATAACATCACTTGACATTTATAAATTACAACGCTATATTATTCATAGTTGTAAAAGATAAATTACAACTAGATAAAAATCTTTTAATCAGCCTGATCACCTGCTTTTAAGATAAATACTTAACGAGGTAATTTTATGGAAAAGACACAGTTCACATCGGTTCAGCTTTCAAAGGGGTTAATGGAAATCTATGATTTTGGTTCAATCAAGCTTCACGCATTCAAGACTAATGACTTGATTTCGGACGAATGTTTTCTTGTTGAAAAAGACGGCCGTTGCTTTATGATTGAATCCCCATGCTTTTTTGACAACATCAAGGAGCTGGAAAAATACATTTCCGACACAGGCTTGAAATATGAAGGTGCTGTAATCGCCTATCACGGAGCGGGTGCTTCTTTTATGAAGGGAAGCAAGGTCTATTCGACAAAAAATGCCGATGACTACAATCACAATGGTGGCGGGGCAGGGCTTGTTTCAAACTTCGCGGGAGCATTTGGGGAAGCTTTCGATAAATCAATTTATACGACTACGGATTTTATTGAAGGTGACAGCCTGACCCTTTGCGGTGTAGAAATGAAAATCACCCGCACTCAGGAAGCCTTCGACATCTTCATTCCTGAAATCAATGTGGTTTATACTCACATGCTGGGACACGATGTTCATTCAATCGTCGCAGGAAAAGCTCATGCCGACGCACTCATTTCCGTACTGGAATCTTATATTCAGAAAAAAATCGGCCTCGTTTTGACAAGTCATTATGTTGTGGAAAATCTGGATGATGTTAAAATGAAGATAGAATACCTTAAAGGGCTTAAAAACATCGCAATCAAAAATGTTGATGCTGCTGGCTTTAAGGCGGCAGTGCAGTCAGCATATCCAAAATATTCAGGTCTGAACTATCTTGATATGTCGGCTGGAATGTTTTTCCCTGGAAAATAATTTAAAAGGAGCCACGAATGACAGTTACAGAAATTGCAGAATATCTTGATAAAGTAGGCTTACAGTATCTGGCAACAATCGGCTTGGATGGGAAGCCAAAGGTGAGGCCTGTTCAGTACATGGTAGTCCATGATGAAAAGCTGTGGTTCTGCACAAACAGCCAGAAGGATATGTTCAAGGAGCTTTCTGTGAATCCTTATATTGACCTTTGTGGCTCCCGTCTTATGGAGAATGAAATTGATACAGCCTGGATTCGCATGAGTGCAAGGGTTGTCTTCGAAGAAAATCTTACAGTTAAGAAAATGATTATGGAAAAATCTTCCATAGTTCGCCAGCTGTACAAAAATGATGCAAATCATTCCTTGTTCAAGGTTTTCTATCTTTCTGAGATTTCCGGCAGTCTGAACAATCTTGGTCATGTTAAGGGACTTGAAGAGAATAAAGCTTTTTCTAAGCCTGTTGTTTTTAATCTATAGAGGTGGAGAATGGAAAACATCAAATCACTCTTACAAAATGCAGACTCAGTTCTCATCGGTGCAGGAGCCGGGCTTTCGACTTCTGCAGGCTTTACCTACAGCGGGTCTCGCTTCCAAAAATATTTTGCTGATTTTGAAAAGAAGTACGGCTTTCATGATATGTATTCCGGTGGCTTTTATCCTTACAAAACTCTGGAAGAAAACTGGGCTTACTGGAGCCGGCAGATTTATTTGAATCGTTTTGTAAAAGCCCCTTTGCCTGTCTATGAAAAACTTTTTGAACTTGTGAAGAATAAAAATTATTTTGTTCTTACGACTAATGTTGACCACTGCTTTCAGAAAGCGGGTTTTGATAAGTCACGACTGTTTTATACTCAGGGGGATTACGGTCTCTGGCAGTGCTCGGAGCCTTGTCACAAGAAAACTTACGATAATCAGCTTTTTGTTGAAAAAATGGTCAGGGAACAGGGCTTTGTAATTCATGATGATGGTGGTCTGGAACTTCCGGAAAATGGATTTGGAGGAATCAAAATGACTGTTCCTTCTGAACTGGTTCCCCGCTGTAAGGCTTGCGGAAAGCCTATGAGCATGAACCTAAGGGCGGATGATACTTTTGTGGAAGATGAAGGCTGGAATAAGGCAGCTGGCCGTTATGAAGATTTTCTGAATAAGAATAAAGATGACCGTATTGTTTTTCTGGAGCTTGGTGTTGGTGGTAATACTCCGGGAATCATCAAGTATCCTTTCTGGAAAATGACTTATGCAAATCCAAAAGCTGTTTATGTCTGCATAAACAAGGGTGAGGCAGAGGTTCCCGGCGAGATTGAAAATCAGAGTATTTGTGTGAATAATGATATTTATGAGACCTTGGCAGATTTGCGTTAGGGATTGGAGCACCTGCGAAGCAGTACCGCCTGCGGTATGGAGCGCGGTTAGCGCGGAAGTGCGGAAAGCCCGGCGGCGCGAGTTTTCTTTTACTCACCCTTTGGTGAGCAAAAGAAAACTCGTGAAGTGAGCGCAGCGAACGACGAACGCCCAAATGAAGAGGAAAAGGAAATGACACAAAAAGAACGCAGATTATATTTGATAACAGAACTCCTCAAAGAAGATAAGGGTAGTGCAGGCTTTAAGCTGGGTCTTGTGCCCGGAAATGAAGGCGGTTTTGTGATTCCTGATGATGAAAAGAGCCAGCGAGATATACTGAGGGCTTTGATGAATATTCGTGGTCCATATTCCATTAGCGAAGACTTTTTGAGAATACAGGATGAGTACCTGCAGCAGGTTAATAAAGAGCGGGGGATTACGGATATTGCGGATTTAAGTTCGACCGAACGAAACCCAAAACTTTACCTCTGGCAGGGCGATATCACTACGCTAAAAGTTGATGCAATTGTTAATGCTGCAAACTCTGCTTTGCTTGGATGCTTTGCGCCGCTTCACATCTGCATCGATAACTGTATCCACACCTTTGCGGGCATTCAACTCAGGCTTGCCTGTAACGAGCTCATGCAGAAGCAGGGGCACGAAGAAGGAACCGGACTTTGCAAAATCACTCCGGCCTTTAATCTTCCAAGCCGCTATGTTTTGCACACTGTCGGCCCCATTATTTACACAAGTGTGGGTCCCCGCGAAAAGCTCCTTCTTGCAAACTGCTACAAAAACTGCCTTGAAACTGCGTCTCAAAATCAGCTTGAATCGGTTGCTTTCTGCTGTATTTCAACCGGAGTATTCAGATTTCCTGCTGATCTTGCTGCTCAGATTGCAGTTGAGACGGTTGAAATGTGGCTGGCAGAAAATCCAGATTCCAGCGTGAAGAAGGTTGTCTTCAATGTCTTTGGAAATAAGGATCTGGAGATTTATAAAGAGGTGTTGGTAAAATGAAGATGTTGTCAATTTCTCAGATTATGGAAAAAATGATTGCTTTCTCTGAGGGCAATATTCATGATATTGATCATTTTGTCCGGGTTTGGAATTATGCAAAAACAATCGCCGAACTGGAAGGTATTAATCCTGATACTCAATATATTCTAGAAGTGGCAGCAATTACTCACGACATTGCATGTCCTCTTTGCCGTGAAAAATATGGAAACACAAACGGAAAGCACCAGGAGGAGGAAGGTTTTCTGCTGGTAAAAGACTTTCTCTCGGATTCAGGAATGACACAGGCACAGATTAATCGAGTAGCTTTTCTGGTGGGGCACCATCATACTTTTTTAGGAATAGACGGTTTAGATTGGCAGATTCTTATAGAAGCGGATTACATTGCTAATGCAACTGAAAACGGGTACAGCAAGGAAAATATTAAAAATTTTATTAAAAGAATTATGAAATCTGAAAGCGGGAAGAGATTGGTGCAGTCTGTTTTTTGCCTGAAATAGGCAGTCATTCTAAAATCTAATTACCATTTGGGTTTTAGAATTGTTGACTTTCGACTAATTTGGAGTTATACTCCAAATTAGTCGAACATATTTAGGGGGACCATATGTATATCAATCGTCATATATTGCCATATGTGAGCAGAATGAAGAATCAATTCCGAGTACTTCTAATTACCGGTTCTCGTCAGGTCGGAAAATCAACATTCATAAAAGAAAAACTTCTTCCAGAGTATGAATATGTGACCCTCGATGATTTTACAGAGCTTTCCTTAGCTCAAAATGACCCTGCTCTATTTTTTAAGAATCATCCTCTCCCTGTCATAATTGATGAAGTTCAACGAGCTCCTGATTTATTTCTTCAAATAAAACTTCTTGCCGACAATTCAAAAGAAAGAGGGCAAATTATTCTTACAGGCTCGCAAAGTTACAGGTTACTGAGCAAAGCTGCTGATACGCTGGCTGGGCGTGTCTGCATTATCAATATGGCCGCTCTTTCCCTTCGGGAAAAATTCAGTATAGATTTTAATACAGAATTCCTTCCTACTGTAGATTATATTGAAAGGCGAAAGAAATCATTAATAACATACGATAACTTGTGGAATCATATTTGGCGAGGTAGTATGCCTGAATTAGCTGATGATTCAATTGAATGGGAACCATTTTACAGGTCATATATCAGAACTTATCTTGACCGGGATGTAGCTGACATTATTACCGCAAAAAATCTTGTTAAATTCCATAATTTCATGCAATGCATAGCAGCTCGTGTTGGGGAATTATTTAATGCAGAAAGCCTTGCGCGAGATGTAGGTGTTACAAGTAAAACTATCGCTGAATGGACAAGCATATTGGAATCTTCCGGTGTAATAAGACTTTTACAGCCTTATGAAAAGAATGTTTCAAATAGAGCCGTAAAAACTCCAAAAATATACTTCATGGATACAGGCTTGGTTTGCTTCCTTGTTGGATGGACTTCAGCACAAGTCGCAATGAATGGAGCTATGGCAGGTGGACTTTTTGAAAACTTCGTTGTCAGCGAGATAATCAAATCATATTACAATGCCGGACATGAAACTGAAAAAATATATTTTTACCGCGACAAAGACAAAAGAGAAATAGATTTAATCATTGAAAAAGATAATATTCTTTACCCTATTGAGATAAAGAAATCGGCTCGACCAGGAATCGAAATGGCAAAGCATTTTTCAGTTCTATCGAAAATTGCCGGCCTTTCCGTAGGACAGGGATGTATTATATGTCAGTGTGATAAATCTTTATATTTAAGAGATGATGTAGTTGCCCTGCCAATTGAATACATCTAAAAGTTACTGATTTTCTTGTTAAAGATTAAAGCTAGAACTAAAAAAGCCAGCAAAAATCTTACAGTAAAAATGCTCATGGGAGAAAGATTTGTTAGTAACTGCTTGGAAAATAAAAAGGATGTTCCTCTCGCAATAAAAACTGCCTTGAAACTGCGTCACAAAATCAGCTTGAATCGGTCGCTTTCTGCTGTATTTCAACCGGAGTATTCAGATTCCCTGCTGACCTTGCTGCTCAGATTGCAGTGGAGACAGTAGAAAAGTGGCTGACAGAAAATCCAGATTCCAGCGTGAAGAAGGTTGTCTTCAATGTATTTGGAAATAAGGATCTGGAGATTTATCAGGGGCTTTTATTTTAGGGCGGAACGTCGTTTACAATTCATGATAATAAGGACAGATGTTTTCAAAATGTCCGTCCTTCATTCTAAATCCCTTTGGAATTGTGCCCAGCTGGACAAAGCCCAGTCGCTCATACAAATGGCGGGCGTGAACATTGCTTTCTACAACAGCATTGAACTGAAGAACTCCATAGCCGCATTTTTTTGCCTGAAGCAGGCAGTCTTTTACAAGCTGTTCACCAATATGTTTTCCGCGGGCATAGGAAGCGACGGCATAGCTTGCATTACAGATGTGACCGCAGCGTCCAACATTGTTTGGATGAAGGATGTAAAGTCCATAGATTTTGCCTTCTTCTTCTGCAACACAAGATAAGGTTTGTCCTGCAAAAAAAGCCTTGCCGCTTTCTGGAGTCAGCAGCTCTTCCTGCGGAAACGCAATTCCATCTTCTACAACTTCATTCCAGATTTGAATCATTGCTGTAAGATCTTTTTCTTCGTATTTTCTGACTGTCATATAACCCCTTTTATTTAAATATAACAAAAAAAAACACAGTTGAACGCTATAAAGATAATGAGCTGGCTTGAACACGAGCGGGAATTTACAGAGCAATGTAACGCGAAACTTATCAATCTGAATTGCGGACACTATGTGCATTATTGCGAAAGCAATTTTTAGCTTTACCACTGCCAACTTCTCCTTAGAGAAAGATTGCCCATTTTCATGCCAACTTATTGGCGGACCTACTGATGTGGCTGAATATTATAGGGATATAAAAATCCCGGCACATTCCTACCCGGTGGCAGATAAGTGGAGTATATACGAAAAATGGATTTTTGTCAGTTGGTGTACACTTGCTTAAGCTTTTGCATACAGGCTTAAACCTATTAGCAGAAAGTCCTCTCTGTTTTAAACCTCTAATGCCGGAGCTTACAACAGCAATGTATGTTGTATGGCGAAAAGGTCGGCAGTTTACCAAGGCTGCAGATGTATTTTTGGAAGAGATGAAGCGGGTTGTTGAAGGGTAAGGTTGAATTATTTCTTCTGATGTAAACTCTCTGCTTGACACTACTACGTATACGTAGTATAAGAGAAGACAGGAGATTCAAATGCATAAATTATTCAGATTCAATTTTACAAAACAAACTGTAATAGCTTTATTTGCAGGTTTTATGATGATTGCCCTTAGTCTTTTGATGCTTCCGTTTGGAAGTAATTCAACTTTTGATACAATCATTTCATTTATATTGCGTGATGTCTTAATGATTTTCGGGTTAGGAGTTGTGTTCGTTTCTTTATACATCGAAAAAAACAATGATGTCAGACAGGCAATAGGATTTACAAATCGAAAAATAAAACTCAGTATCATTCTGAATCTTGTTTTTGCCGCATGTCTTGCCGGCATCTTTCTTAAAGAGCAGATTCCTCAAAATATATTAACTCTTTCAAATTTATATGCTGCCGTTTATATCCTGGTTGCAGGTATTTTTGAAATGACCTTTATTTACGGCTTTCTTCGGATGAGTTTTGAAAAAGCATTCGGTATTATTCCTGCAATTCTTTTGACCTCGGTATTTTATTCATTTCACCATGCTGGTTTTCAGCCGGAATTTTTGCATCTCTTTTTTGTTGGTGTAATGTATTGTTCTGTTTATTACATTACTCAGAATCTTTTAATTGTCTTTCCTTTCTTCTGGGGAGTTGGTGCTTTATGGGATGTAATTGTTTCTTCAGAAGCTGGTGAAGGAATTAAAAATATCCAGTCATTCATATTTGCTTTAATAGTGTTGACCTTCTCAATCTTATGGATTGTTTTTAGAAAAATAAGAAGGAGCCGTTGATGTTGTCGAAAACTTCAATTGTCATTTTAGGTCTTTTATGTAAAGGCAAAAAAAATGCATATGATATGCTAAAGATGATAGACAGTATGAATATGAAATACTGGCTTCCGATTGGTGCAACAACCTTATATGAAACTTGCCTTCGTCTTCAAAAAAAAGCCTTCATCGAAGATTCCGGAGAATCTCAAGCAAAAGCTATTTATCGCATTACAGATAAAGGTAAACAGGAACTGAAGAATACGGTAATCGCACTGTTTAATCAGGTTGATTACGATACAGTCTGGTTCTGTCTTGCAGTAATGTATTCAGATATTTTGAATAAAGAAGAATTAAATACTGCAAAACAAAAGAGAGCAGCCCTGCTTGATGAATATGAAAAAGGAACAAAACAAAATCGTGATATTATGCTCCAGCATAAAGTTCCTTATTCAGCTATCTGTGCGATAGAACGCATGATTCGAATTGTTGAAATGGAAAAGGAAACTTTGAGCAAACTATGACAAACGAGACATACAAACAACTTTCAGAAATTTATAAAAATAAATCAGCATGGTTGGAACAGTTAGACTTTGTTGCACTCTGTCTTAAAAATGAAAACGAAAAAGTTCAGGCAAAAGCTATCTGGATTTTAGGTGAAACAGGTCTTATACATGGATCGGCCGTTGAGCCGTATATACCGACCATTGCTGCTTTTTTGGAATCAGAAAATGCACTTCTAAGAGAAAGAGCTATCAATGCAATTGGAAGAATTGGGAGAAATGATATTGAATTAATTAAGCCTCATTTTGAGAATCTCTTTCTTTATGCAGCAGACAGTTCGGAAAAAGTAAGAATTGCATTTATCTGGGCATGTGAAAATATTGCAACAAATTTTCCGGGAGCATTTGAATCTAAGATGAATATTTTTCGTTCACTTTTAGATGATGAATCAAACCGGGTAAGAATTGAAGCTCCCGAAATTTTAAGAGTTCTTGGAAAACGTAAGCCTGAATATGTAAAACCATATCTTTCAAAACTTCAGGAGCTTACAGAAAAAGACACAGAACGGGTTGTAAGGATTCACGCCGCCGGTGCAATAAAAGCGTGTAATCAATAATTCAATGCGGCAAAGTTAGGCTTGAGTTCGGTGGGGAAGGGATGGGCATAATCAGTTTTTAATAATCGCAAGTGCGCACGGCATCCTTCCGTCAACAACTGCGTAATCGATGTTGGAATAGCCCATGTCGGCAAAAAAGAGTTTGTATGACTCAAAATCGAACTGACGCTTGAAGCTTGCGCCCAGCAGTTCGATGAATTTTACCGCCAAAGTGCCGCTCCGTTTTGACTTGTTGATGTATGTCGGAATGATGATGGTTCCGCCCGGTTTTGTGACGCGCTGAAGTTCAGCAAGTGCCTTTTCCGGTTCTGGAAGAAGGTGAATTACATTTCCTGCCACGACCTTGTCAAAGCTGGCATCTGCAAAATCAAGATGTGTGATATCAGCTTTCTGGACAGTGACTGTATTGAAATGACGGCATTTTTTAGAGGCTTGTTTGAGCATTCCGTCAGAAAAGTCTGTGGCAATCAGCTTATTGCACTTCGGAGCGATATAAATGCTGATAGCGCCGGTTCCGCAGGCACATTCCAAAACTTCGTCACCGGATTCGATGTATTCAGCAACTTTGCGCCCAGTGCCGGTGTAGACCTTCCTGTTGTAAATATTTTCAAATAAATCATATAAGCCAGATATTTTATCCCAGAACATATAAACCTCGTTTTATTTTGACTTCGGCTTTTGTTACGCCGGTAATTTTTGCTTACAAACAGACCTTTGCCTGGCTGAAAAAATCAATTTTTAATATTTTATCACAAAACGAGAGTTGTTTCAGTGTTTTGAGCAGAAATGTCTGATATAATAAGGGAAATGGAATTGGAAATGAATTTTAATCCAAGAGAAAACGAAATCAATTTCGTAAATGATGCGCTGAGAAAGTTCAATGATGAAAAGGTCGGACCTGATAATCATGTTCTTTTGAATATTGTTGAATATGATGAGAACAAAAAAGTTATTGCCGGAATCTTAGGCGGTACATACTGGGGCTGGATGCATATCGATATTCTTTGGGTTGATGAAAAATATCGTAAGCATGGACTTGGTTCCAAACTGCTTGAAGCGGCAGAATCAGAAGCAAAAAAGCGGGGCTGCCATTCTGTTCATGTTGATACAATGTCCTGGCAGGCACCAGACTTTTACAAAAAGCACGGCTACAAAATCATTGGGGAGCTGAATGACATTCCTGATGGAAATAAAAAGTTTCTTCTGATCAAAGATTTGTAGAGTTTAGTTAGAATAATGACCTGATACATTGCACTGTAATTTGTTTTTACGCCTCGTTCACCAGCTTGCCTGTCATGTGCTCAATCTCCAGCTCAAGGCACTGAACTCGAGGCAGGGCGTTTGTCAGCTCTTTTTCAAGATATTCCTGGTCGTCCGTGAACTTTTGTACGAGTTTTGTGCAGATTCTGCGGGTGAGCTCCTGGTCGGTCACAAGGCGGATTTTTCCGAAGACGATTACGCTGTTGATGTTCAGTGCCCATTCGCCCTCTTTGCAAAAGCCTTTATCCATTACGCAGAAACTTGCCTTGTCGTAGTTCTTGATTGCGTCGATTTTGTGGCCTTCTTTTGCGCCGTGGAAGTAAATCTTATTGTCTTCCTCGCTGTAAAGGTGCGAAAGCGGCAGACCGTATGGATAGCCGTCATCTCCGAGCAGCGAAAGGACTCCGTGCTTTTCGTTTTTCAAAATCTCTTTGCATTCAGCATCCGTAATCTGCTGCTTGAACCTTCTCATTGGTCTGAACATCGTAAACTCCTGTGTGACTGATGGCGGTTAATTGTTAATTATATAACATGCAGGACTAAATAAGCTACAGTTCTTGCATGGGATCCCCCTCATCCTCGTTTCCCACCCACCAGCTCATAGCTTTTTTCCGTCAGCTCACACAGCTTCCCAAAATCGGTTGTGGCGGTGAGAAGGACTGTAATCCAGTGTTTTTTGTTCATGTGCCAGGCGGGGAAGATTGATTTTCGGTCAACCAGGGCAGGGATGGACTCCTGTTCGGCTTTCATGTTTACTACCCAAAGTTCCTCGTCGCCTGTGAGTCCCAGCTGGCGGTATTTGATTTTCATAACCAGGGCGAACCATTTTCCGTTCGGACAGCGGAAAACAAAAGAGTAGGGGGCGTCATCCGGCCAGGGATAGTCTGGGACAGCTCCAAATTTTGTGTTAATCCAGGCGATGAAATCATCTTTCAAATCATTGGTGGCAA
Organism: Treponema ruminis; assembly: GCF_014201975.1. Taxonomy (NCBI): domain Bacteria; kingdom Pseudomonadati; phylum Spirochaetota; class Spirochaetia; order Treponematales; family Treponemataceae; genus Treponema; species Treponema ruminis. The sequence goes on from NZ_JACHFQ010000006.1 coordinate 188,780, forward strand.
AACAGCGCGTTTTAATGTCATCGATAATCTTCTGGACTTCTTCTCTGAGGGATGTGACAAAGGCTCCGTTAGAAGAAGTCCTGTCAAAAAGGGCATATTTTTCGCTGGTAGCAGAATCAAAGAGGTGAACCGTCAGGCTTTCGTCCGAAAGTGACAGCGAAATTTCAGCCTTGAAGCTGCCGTTTGAAATCGGAAGGCACATTTTATAATTGCCGCCGTCAATTTTTGTAAATCCTGCCTCTTTCAGAGAATCCCTTTTGATTTTTGCAGAACGAAAAATGTAGCTGAAGTCCATGATTTATTATATCACAATCCAGCTGGGAGGAAGTATTATATAGAACTAATAGACAAAAAAATCGATTAAATGGATAATAAAAGAAAAAAGTAAATATATGTCAATCTTTTCTGTTCTTCTTTGTATACAATATTTCAGCATTATTCTCATGATTTTTCTGTGTGCCTATATCATCAAAAAATGGTCAAAACCGGCCCACGGATGGTTTTTCTTCTATTGTATTACGACTCTTGTAAATAATGCCGGCTACCTTGCCTTGATGAACGCCCAGACTGAACGCGAGGCCTTTCTTATCTGGCAGTTCACTTATATCTGCCGCGCCTGGATTCCATTTACACTTTTGAAATTCGCTCTCTTTTTGTGCACTGGCAAGCGCTATCCCAAAGTCACGACCTTTTTGTCTCATGTTCACGTGATCATATATCTGATGGTTTTGACAATGCCCTTTAATCCCTTTTACTACAGATCGTATCAGTTTGTAGAAGACGGGCTTTTCCCTCATCTTGTACTTGAGCGGGGACCTGTGCATTTTGTTTACGATGTCATGTGTTTCTGCTATGCCGTCATTGTCTTAAAACTGATGATTAGCAGCGCGATTAAGGAAAAGGACTCCTGCAAGCGCCGTCAGTTTATCATCACTTCGATTGCGATTACTGCGATAGTTGCTTTCTGGATTATCAATGTTTTGCGCCTGGTTCCAGGTTATGATACGACTGCTTTTGGATTTACGGTCGGAGCGGCGGTCTTTTATATCGGAATTTTCTGTTTTGATATTCTTGATACAAAGAACATGACCGAAGCGGTTGTCTTTAATGAAGCAGCCGTCGAAAGTGAAAAAGATGCCCAGCCTGATCCTGAAAATCAGACTGTAAGGCCAAAAATCGAAGCTTTTGGTGATTGTGATACACGAATAAAACTTCCTCTTTCTGAAATATTGTATTTTGAAGCTGATGCGGAACAGGTTTTTGCCTACACGAAAGACGAAATTTACAATGTAAAGCTTCGTTTGTATCAGGTTGAGGAAATTGCTCACTCGGCTGGCATTATCAGGGTTTCAAAGTCCCATCTGATAAATTTGAGGAAGATTGAAGTCGTCCGCCCGGCCCTCAACAGCCGCCTCTATGTCAAAATGCTGAACGGAGAAGAAGTCCTTGTAAGCCGCAAGTATGCTCATTTGTTAAAAGAGGCGATTGCCTGAGACAAATCTTGTTTTATACTACTATTAGATTTCCAGCCGCTTTTTAAATTCAAGGCAGAGCATTGTGATATCATCAAACTGAGGAGCGTCGGCAACAAATCTGTCAATATCGGCTTTTACGGTAGAAATAATGTCTTTGCAGCTTTTTGCACCACAATTATCCCTGTTTAGAACGGCATTGAGTCTTTCATCTCCGTAAAGTTCGTTATTGGCGTTTGTAGCTTCATTAACACCGTCGGTATATTCGAGAATTTTATCTCCAGGCTCAAGGAAAATGCTTCCGGAAGCATATTTCGTGCCTTCAAAACCGGCAAGAACGAAATCAGGCTTTACCCGGTGGGCTGTGAATTTTCCGTCGTGCCAAATATATGGAGGCTCATGACCTGCATCTACGAATCTGAATTCACCCGTTACAATGTCCAGGACTCCTTCAAAGGCGGTTATGAAAAGTTCTGCGCCATTTGATTCGCAAAGAAGATTATTTACTTTCATGAAGACTTCGGCAGGATCCATGCCAGGAGTTGTATGATCTTTTATGAGCGTTTTTCCGATGACCATGAATAATGCGGCAGGAACACCCTTTCCGGAAACATCGGCAACAACAATTGCAATATGCCTGTCATCAACCATGAAAAAATCATAAAAATCACCGCCGACTTCTTTTGCAGGAGTCATTGAGGCAAAAATATCGACTTCCTCTTTGCTTGGGAAAGGAGGGAAAATAATCGGGAGCATGCTCGACTGAATATGGGTCGCAACATTAAGTTCGGCCCCGATGCGCTCTTTTTCTGCGGTTTCGTGCATTAAATTCTTCATGTAAGATTTTAAATCGGAAGCCATTGTCAGAAGGGCAGTAGAAAGAGCCTCAATTTCATCTTTTGTCTTAATATCAGGAGCAGTAAAAGTAAGGGATGCCGGGTCACTTTTGTCATGGCTGCTTTTAAGGAATTGCTCAGCAGATTTTTGCAGTTTTGAAAGAGGGATAACGACACGCTTTTCCAGCCAGAGAGTGAGAATCAAAATAAAAATCACAGAAAAAATCAAACTGGCCGTAAAAATCACGAGGGGAAAGATACGGAGAGTTCGTCCGATGTCACTCATATAGATGTCTACGCTGAGAACTCCGAGCGGCTTGCCTGACGAAGAGCGCACAACCCTTGAAGTCGTGAAAACATAGCCCCATTCAGTTTTGTTGGGATAGTACCAGAATTCATCTTTTTTGCTGTTGTTAAAGAAATTAAGATAGTCTGCGGCGACCTCAACAGGGTATTCGCTTCCGCTCATTTTTCCAAACTTGACAACATCTTCACCCCTTTCAACTTCAGCAGGAGTATAGCCCTCACAAATATAGCGCATGTTGTCAGTTTCGTTCGTATTAAGCGGTTCGAGCATATAAAGATATGAAATTTCAGAATTTGACTTAATATAGTTTAGCCGGGCCCTCAAAGCCTGTATTGCTTCATCTTCTTCCTGATTTTGAATGCTTACGGCAACTGCATCCCAGTCAAAATCAGAGATTACAAGGTTAAGGACAGTTTCCTCATAAGTCTTGTATTTTTTAATCATTCCGCCATAGAAAGTCTTATATCCAATAAGACCAAGACAAAAGGAAAGCGCGATAGTAAAAATAACAATCGCAAAAATAAGGCTTGTGCTGAGTTTTCGTTTCTCCATAAAAATATTCCCTATACAGTGATTTTAATTTCCCGCCCACGAAGAATTGACGGTCGTTGAACAAACAGATATTCTTAAAATTACTATAAATCTAACTTTAAAATAAATCAATGTAATTCTGGGATTTTTATTCCCGCGTAACAAACTGCCCCCTGCCAATAGCAGAATACCGGCGTTCCCGCCCGCTTACGCGGTCGGTCGGGCTTTTCACCCTTCCGCGCTAACCGCGCTCCATTCTTCCATTCGCTGCGCTCATTCCAGAACTGCTTCGCAGGGGTTACAATCCCTAACGCGGGAGTGTGATTATAGAATGAATTTCCTGAAAATGATAAAGTGGGGTAGGAGATTATATTATGGTCAAAGTTTAAATGGTGAGGAAAAATATAGAAAATTTTGTTAAAAAATAGTAGAATATAGATACTATGTTGGCAAAACCTTTTATTAAATGGGTTGGTGGGAAAAGCCAATTACTTGAAGAAATTAGAGAAAAATATCCTCATAAAATTGAAAAATATTGTGAACCCTTTGTTGGCGGTGGTGCTGTACTTTTTGATATTCTAAGTACTAAGCAGCCAAAAACAATCCTAATAAATGACATTAATAAAGAATTGATTAATACATACTCACAGATAAAGAACAGTTGTGATGGCATGATTTCTCAATTATCAGAAATACAAGCAATTTATAAATTGCATTCACCTGAAGAAAATAAAACCTTCTTTTATGAAAAACGCCAGCGTTATAATGAACTCAAAGTAAATGGAAATGATGCAGACAATCTTGAAAAGGCAGTTCTTTTTATTTTCTTAAATAAAACATGCTTTAATGGTCTTTACCGTGTTAATTCAAAAGGTTTGTTTAATGTTCCTTTTAATAATGCAAAGAATCCTCTTTTATGCGATGAGAGAAATCTTAAAATATGTTCTGAACTTCTCCAAAATGTAGAAATGAGGGTTGGAGATTATAAAGAATGTAAAGATTTTATAGATTCTACAACATTCGTATATATTGATCCTCCATATCGTCCTCTAACTCGAACAGCTGATTTTACATCTTATTCAGAAAATGGCTTTACAGACAAGGAACAGATTGAACTTGGTAACTTTATTACAGAAATATCAAATAAAGGTGCTTTTGTAGTAGCTAGCAATTCAGATCCAAAGAACTCAGATATAAATGATGAGTTCTTTGATAATCTTTATTCAAAGTTCAAAATTGAACGTGTCTCAGCTGCTCGAATGATTAATTCTAATGCTAAGAAGCGTGGCGCAATTAAAGAACTTTTAATTTCAAATATTGCAAGCATTTTCTAGAGGTCTTTATGTCAAAAAGAGAGTTCCATACCTGGCTATCAAATTTTAGATATAGTATAGCTGACTTTAATTATTACATTGATTTCAATAAAGTCTATAATAACGTTGACTCGATAAAGATCGAATTGAATATTTTGAATTCGTTAATTGGTTCAAAGAATATTGAAAGAGATTTTGAAAACTTGATTTCTAAATATCCAGAGATTTTGAAATGTATCCCAATTTTGCTTGCTGTACGCGAATATGAAATTTTTGCAGGTGAAAATGGTGATGTAAAACTTTATACCTTCAACAAGCAGATAAACACTATTGAAGATTACAAACTTTTTATGAAAAAAACAGGACTTTTTGACCTTCTTTCAAATCACATAATCAACAATTTATATGACTATGTAACTGGAGTTGAAACAGGTCTTGATTCAAATGGTCGCAAGAATCGTGGCGGTCATCAGATGGAAGATTTAGTTGAAAGCTATATTCAAAAAGCAGGATTTAAGCGAGATGTAAATTACTTCAAAGAAATGTATGTTTCTGAAGTTTCTAAAAAATGGAATATCGATTTATCAGCAGTTTCAAATCAGGGAAAGATGGAAAAACGATGGGATTTCGTTGTAAAAACTGACAATTGCATTTATCTCATTGAAACTAATTTTTACGGAAGCGGTGGTTCAAAACTTAATGAAACAGCCCGCAGCTATAAAACAATTGCTACAGAAATGAAAAACGTAAAAGGTGCAAAGTTTGTATGGTTTACAGATGGAGCTGGCTGGAAATCAGCCGCAAGAAACCTGGAAGAAACATTCGATGTACTTGATGATATTTACAGCATTAATGATATGCAAAATGGAGTTATGGGAGAAATATTTAAGTAATGTTTTTCTTCTTTTTCAATATGGATATTCAAGATAAAGTTAATGTATTCTTAGATAGTTTATTACCAACAAATCGAACCTATGATTATTTTGTTTGTTGGAATAATGTTTTTCTCCAAGAATTTGATATTGAACTATGCTCAATAAATTCACTAATAAATATAAAAGACGATGCTCTTTTCAGAAATACATTTGATAAATTACTTGATAAAACCCCGAGCGTTATATCAGTTTTCCCTTATTTAATTGCACTTTCGAAAAATGAACGTGATGGTTTATTAAAGAAAGGGGAACCATTAGAAATAATAAAAGATAAAAAAAAGATTGAAGAAACAGATTCTTTTTATTTTGATGAAAAACACTATGAGGATGTTAAAAAATCTAAAGAAAAATATTATGCATTCTTCTGTCAAATGGGATTAAAAACACTATTTCAAAAAAGCATAAAGAATAGTACACATGATTATATAATTGGAGTTCTTGTTGGACTGGATTCAAATGGAAGAAAGAATCGTGGCGGAACTTTTTTTGAACAATTATGTGAGGGACCAATTATAGAGATATGTAACAAATATGGTTTGCGTTTCGTTAAACAAAAAAGTATTAGCATTATTAAAAAATATGGATGCATTGTTCCTGAAGGATACGGAAGAAAGAAAGCAGATTTCATTGTAATTAATGAGTCTATATCTAAGGCTATGAATATTGAAGTAAATTTCTATAATGGAACAGGATCAAAACCAGAAGAGATTATAGATGCATATATTCACCGGGCTAATTCATTTAGAAATTCAGGAAATGCTTTTACATTAATAACAGATGGCGCTTCTTGCTGGAATAATGCAAAGCCACAAATTGAAAGAGGTTTTTCCGAAATTAACAATATTATTAACTATTCTATGCTGCTTCATAATGGTTTGGAAGATATAATTAAACACGAATTACTTTCCTTGAGGTCTTAAAAATTTCTATATTAGCTTACTATCGTTCTGAAAATAAAGATTTTACTCTAGCAAAAGGAAATTGTCTGGAACTTCTTCCAAACGTAAATCATCAGTTTAATATGATTTTTGCAGATCCACCGTATTTTCTTTCAAATGGAGGAATCTCTGTTCAGAGCGGTAAACAGGTCAGCGTAAATAAAGGCGATTGGGATAAATCTCAAGGCTTTGAAAAAGATAACGAATTCAATCGTCACTGGCTAAGTCTTTGTCGAGAAAAGCTCACTGAAAATGGTACTATTTGGATTTCTGGAACATATCACAATATTTTCTCAATTGCTCAAAAGCTCAATGAATTAGGATTTCGTATTTTAAATTGTATAACTTGGGCGAAAACAAATCCACCGCCAAATCTTTCTTGTAAGTTTTTTACTCACTCTACTGAGTTTATCTTATGGGCAAGAAAGAATAAAAAAGTTACTCATTATTATAACTATCAGTTAATGAAAGAAATTAATGGTGGAACTCAAATGCGCGATTTATGGTCGCTTCCGGCAATCGCTAAATGGGAAAAATCTTGTGGAAAACACCCGACTCAAAAACCACTTCCATTACTTGCCCGAATTATTCTTGCCTCTACAAAAGAAAACGATTGGATTTTAGATCCATTCACTGGTAGCAGTACAACAGGAATTGCTGCAAGTTTGTTAAACCGTCGTTTCTTGGGTTTAGATCAGGAAGAAGCATTTTTGGAATTATCAAGAAAACGTAGGGAAGAAATAAATAATATAAAAATACGCTTTGAGTATCGAGAAAAGATAATAAAGTATTCTGATAAGCCATTAACAGGCATCTTAGAACTTCATGAAGATACTCCGTACTATGGTATCGATTTACCTGTGAAGTAGAAAAAATTAGCAAAATTTGTACAATAAAATTTACTTCTGAGCTATGAAATTGGGAGCTGCAGGTGAAACTCTTTATCTTCCTTGCGTTCTGTGGTTCTATTTATACTTAATCCCAAAATAGTTCAAATTGGCTTTCATTGCATCCTGATCGGTAAGACAGGTATCCCGCAAATAGCCCCGTTCGTCTTTCCAGTTCTTAATGCCGCGATAATAATATATTTTGAGTTCTTCTGTAATTATGAATGGAACAATATTATGCTTTAGACATTCCTTAAACATGATTAGGCGACCAACACGTCCATTGCCGTCCTGAAAGGGATGAATGGATTCAAAGCGTACATGAAAATCAAGAATATCATCAAAGGTAATATTTGATTTTGAATTGTATTCTTTCAGAAGAGCTTTAATTGCGGCGGCAACTTCTGCAGGTTTTGTAGTTTCACTTCCACCTACTTCATTTTCAAGTTGTTTATATTCCCCGACCTTAAACCAGGATTTCTGACTGTCGCTTGTTCCGGACTTCAAGATAAAATGCAGCTGCTTGATAAAGCTTTCAGAAAGTTTTGTGTGAGCACCTTCAATTATAAGGTCAATGCAGCGGAAGTGATTTACAGTTTCAATAATGTCATCAACCTTTACGGCTTTGTCTGTAACACCAAGAGTTTTTGTTTCGAAAATATAGCGGGTCTGATCATGAGTAAGTTTGGAGCCTTCAATATGATTGGAATTATATGTAAGGTCAATTTGAATTTTGTGATAAATTCCTCCTTTTAATGCGGAATCTTTTTCACGGCGGAGGCAATCCAATAGTGTTTCTTCTACTGTAGAATGACGGGGCTTTCGTTTAGGTTTTTGTGCAGTAGCTGGAATCTTCCAGGTTTTACCTTCCAGAAGAGCTCCTTCAACCCTGCCTTGAGAACAATAGTTTCGGACACTGCGTTCGCTAATTTGCCAGTTTTGAGCAGCATCTTCTACAGAGATATACATAATCTTACTCATTGGAAAGATTATATCACATTATCGGCAAAATATAAAGGAAAACTGTCCGTGAAAACTGTATTATATTTTGCCGATAGTTTTTTAAGGATGGGAAAACTTCCCTCTGCCTTGTAAACATCCCCACATCTCTTTATAATAACATACTTGCACAATAGGCAGACTTTTAGAACAGGAAGTGTTATGAACAAATATCAGTTTGCACGGACCCGGCTTACTTTTGGAAAAGAGAATATGGAAAAACTCTACAATGCGCGGGTCATCGTTTTTGGCATTGGCGGAGTGGGCAGCTATGTTGTTGAGGCTCTGGTGCGTTCTGGGATTGGCGCGATTGATATTGTTGATGACGATAAAATCTGTCTGACGAATCTTAACCGCCAGCTTTATGCGTTGCGCTCGACAATCGGAAAGGACAAGGTTGATGTTGCCGAGGAGCGCATTCACGACATCAATCCGGACTGCAAGGTCACTAAATGGAAGACTTTTTTCATGCCCGACACGGCCGACCTCTTTGATTTTTCTCAGTACGATTATATTGTCGATTGCATTGATACTGTGACCGGTAAGCTTGAAATCATCACTCGTGCAAAGGCACTTAAAAAGCCGGTTATCAGCTGCATGGGGGCGGGAAATAAGGTTGACCCGACTAAGCTCAAGGTTGCTGACATCACGCGCACTTCTGTTTGTCCTCTTGCCCGCGTTATGCGCAATGAATTGAAGAAACGACGTATCAAAAGACTGAAGGTTGTGTTCTCAACTGAAAAAGTTATTCCGCCACATGATGAAGATCTTGATGTAAGTTGTAAGGTGAACTGTATTTGTCCACCGGGAACAAAACGCACCTGTACTGTCAGAAATCAGGTTCCCGGCAGCAATGCCTTTGTTCCTTCTGCTGCAGGAATGATTATTGCGGCAGAGGTTGTAAAAGACCTTACTCAGTTCCATGTGACGGATTTGTTTAAGGAATAGAGTCTATTCAGCCCAGATTACGCGTCCGTCTTTGCGTGGGGCTGGTTTTGGAAGCTCGCCGTCAATGTAGCCGATTGCCATGTTGGCGATTCCTTCCAGTTCGCCTTCGATTCCAAGTGATTTCAGGATTTCTTTTCCTTCATCGCTTTCGAATTCTTCTTTTGCGCGGTGAATCCAGATGCTTCCGAGTCCGAGTGAGTGAGCAGCCAGCATGAGGTTTCCCATTACGAGAGAGCCGTCATAGACATATGTACGGCAATCTTTTTCGGCGAGTACGATAAGAACGGCCGGAGCTCCGTAGAAGGGATCAAAGCCTTCGTTCCAGCCGCCAATTTTTCGGTTCATTTCGCTGAGTTTGTCGCGAAGTTCCTTGTTTGTTACGACGAGGATTTTTGCAGCCTGTTTCCCCATGCCGCTTGCAGCATAGATTCCGGCCTCAACAATCTGCTCGAGGTCTGCTTTTGATGGAAGTTCGCTCTTGAATTTGCGGATACTTCTTCTTTCCTTCATTGCTTTAATGATTTCGTTCATATTTTACTCCTTGCATTTTAAATGTATACAGTTTAGCACTTTCCGCAGTATTCGTAGCCGGCACGCCCAAAGCATTAATTGGTTCTGCCCTGCCAGCGTTTGAATGCCGGAGCTGCTTTTTCCAATACCGCAGTTGAAACCAAAAATTCATTGTCTGTTTGCGTAAAAGGAATTTGTGCCGGGTTGCAGCCGTAAGAACTTTTGCCAACATCGTTCATGGTAAACTGATTCCCGCAGTTCTGGCAGACGAGTTTTCTTCCCTGCTGTACGAAAAATGCCTTTGGAGAAGGATTGCAGCTCTGGCATGTGTTGAAAGAAAGACGGTAGTTTCCGTCATCGGCAATTACAGCAATCAGCTGAACGGTGATGCCGCCAGCCTTGTAATTTACAAAAGCGGCATCTTTTGAAAGGTCTGATTTTTTAATTGAAATCATTCCGTTTTCGGCTTGTGGATTCAGGAAGAGAGGTGTTTTTGCACTTGCCAAAGCGGTCGAGAGAACAAATACTGCAAATACAGTTGAAAAAAATCTTTTCATATTAATTATTAATCCTCGTAAACATAGATTTTATTTTTGAGCATATACATCCAGCAGCTGTAAATGTAGGTGCCCTTTTTTTGCGGAAGGAAATTGATATTATTTCTTCCCGCGGTTAATGTCGTGTCAAAATTGAAATCCCTGCTGATGACGCGGTTGTTGCAGCCTGTGATATAGTCTTCTTCCGCGTTTATCACAAACTCAACAGGAATGCCCTTTTTTACGGCAAAGTTTTCATATCCGTCATAGGAAAGCTGAATCTCTATTTTCTGCGATTTGCCGTCTTCGCTTATCTCTGCGACTTTCCAGTTTTTAAGCTGGTGAGCTGAACTTTGAGACACAAAGCCAAGTCCGGTAAGCCCCCTCAAAGTCATTGCAAAGCCCAAAAGAATTACGAATGCGGCAAGAATCTTTTGAAAGAAAATCCGTTTTCTTGCAAAAAGATTCTGGAACATTGCAAGACCTGCCATCATGGGAAGAGTTCCAAAACCGAACATCAGCATTGAAAGCGCCCCCTGCACAAAGCTTGCCGTAGAGACCGCATAGAGCTGCATTGTGACAAGCGGAGTGCAAGGCATAAAGCCGTTCAGAAATCCCGCAGCAAATGCGCTTGATGTCCTGAGTTTTTGGAATCCGTGCGGCAAGTGCTTGAGCGGTATAGAAAATATTCCTGCCATTGAAAGACCGAATGCAAGCATGAAGAAGCTGAGTAAAAGCACCAGAAAGCCCAAAACGGTCTGGTTTACGGCAAGAGTTTTTCCCAGGGCACCTGCAATTCCTCCGACAAGAGTGTAGCAGAGCAAACGGCCTGTGTTGTATAAAAGGGAAGTCCTTCCGCTTTTTGACACGGCGATGTTTATTGCTCCGCACATTCCAATGCAGTGAAAGCTTGTCAGAAACCCTGCAATAAAAAGTGCCGGGAGCGATGCTTTACTGTCTATCACAGGAATTACGTTCAGAATGTCGTAGCCTATGAGTTTTTTGAGAAGAAAGCGAAGTGCAAGAATTACAAATGCGATGGACAGGATTTCAAGAATTTGAAAAGCCTTCCACTTGTTGAAGTTTTGAAAAATCCATGCTTCCTTTGTTTGGTAGCCGGCTTTTTCAACAGCCTGAACTATGGCAGATTCATTCAGCACCGAAGATTTTATTTTTGCAATATTGCCCGAAATTTTTACGGCGGCGTCTGAGTCTGCCTTTTTTATGAAAGAAGAAATTGTCCTTCTGCAGTGGTCGCAGTAAATTCCTTCAATCTTTGCATAGTAAGTCTTGTTCATGCGTCTTTCTTCTGTTTTATTTAGCACTTTCCGCAGTATTCGTAGCCGGCTTCAGTTACGGCGGCCTTGATTGCCTCTTCGCTGACTTCTTTTGAAGTTTCGATTATTACGGTGCTGCTTTCGTGTGAAGCTGTTGCGCCTGTAATTCCGTCGATTGCTTCAAGAGCCTTTTTAACGTGCATTTCGCAATGACCGCACATCATGCCTTTTACAGAAATTTTCATAGATTTGTTCTCCTCGAGTGTGTTTTCGGACTCTTCTGCAAGTTCCGCAACCGCCTCGTTTTTTATAAGATTTCCCTTTACGGGATTTTTCACTGATTTATCTTTCTTGGCTTCGAATGGCTTTACGAAGTTGAGCCTCAATGCGTTTGTCACAACGCAGAAGCTTGAAAGTCCCATTGCGGCCGCTCCGAACATGGGGTTTAAGCTCCAGCCGAATGCCGCAACATAACATCCTGCCGCCAGAGGGATTCCGATTACATTGTAGAAGAATGCCCAGAAGAGGTTTTCGTGGATGTTGCGCAGTGTTGCCCGGCTGATTCTGATTGCGGCGGCTACATCGAGCAGGCTGTTTTTCATTAGGACTACATCTGCCGCGTCGATTGCAACGTCTGTTCCGGCTCCGATTGCAATTCCTAAATCTGCGGATGTGAGGGCAGGGGCGTCGTTGATTCCGTCTCCGACCATCATTACTTTTCCGCTCTTTTTGAGGCGGCGGATTACTTCTTCCTTTCCGTCAGGCTTTACCGAAGCGATTACTTCATCTACTCCTGCCTGCCTTCCGATTGTGCGGGCGGTCGTTTCGTTGTCGCCAGTGAGCATTACGACATGGAGCCCCATTTTTTTAAGCTGGGCGATGGCAGTCGGGGAATCTTCCTTGATTGTGTCTGCCACCGCGATGATTCCGAGAAACTTGTTTTCTTTTGCAAAAAGAACCGGCGTTTTTCCCTGTGAGGAAAGTTCGTCAAGATTCTTTTTCATAGAAGAAATGTCGGCTTGTGCATTTTCTTCTATATATATGGCATTTCCACCGTAAATTTCTTCGCCATTGATTCGGGCTTTCAGTCCACGACCGGAAACTATTTCAAAATCACTTGTGTCAGAAAGGCTTGCAGATTTTTCTTTTCCGTACTCAACAATCGCCTTTGAAATCGGATGCTCGCTTTTTGCTTCGAGGGAAGATGCAAGGGAAATCAATTCCGCTTCTTCAACGCCTTTAGCCGGAAGAATGTCCGTTACTTTCATGGCGCCGCTTGTGATTGTTCCTGTTTTATCGAGGGCAACAATCTGGATTCGGCCAGCTTCTTCAAGTGAAGCCGAGGTTTTGAAAAGGATTCCTGACTTGGCGCCGATTCCGTTTCCGACCATGATTGCGACCGGGGTTGCAAGACCGAGCGCGCACGGGCAGCTGATTACAAGAACTGAAACCGCGCGGGCAATTGCATAGCCGAAAGACTGTCCTGCCAAAAGCCATGCCGCAAAAGTCACGACGGCAATCGCAATCACCACCGGGACGAATACGCCCGAAACTTTGTCGGCTATTTTTGCAATCGGAGCCTTGGTTGCGGCCGCATCGCTTACCATGCGGATGATTTCAGAAAGGGTAGTGTCTTCACCAACACGGGTCGCACGGCAGACCATGTAGCCTGATGTGTTGATTGTAGCAGAAGTCACCTTGTCTCCGGGGACCTTTTCAACAGGAATACTTTCGCCTGTGAGGGCAGCTTCGTTTACCGCGCTCTGACCTTCGCTTACAATTCCGTCTACAGGAATCTTATCGCCTGGGCGCACGACGAACAAATCGCCGGCTTTGACTTCTTCAATGGAAACTGTCTTTTCTTTGCCGTCGACAAGAATAACCGCAGTTTCTGGTGCAAGCTTCATCAGGGCTTTAAGGGCGTTTGTCGTTTTTCCCTTGGACTTTGCCTCAAGCATCTTTCCCACGGTAATCAAAGTGAGAATCGTTGCGGCGGACTCAAAATAGAACTGATTCATGTAGTACATGATCTGCTTTTCATCAGAACGGACGACTGCTCCTGTCATTGCAAAAAGGGCAAAGACGCTGTATCCGAAAGCCGCCGTGGCTCCAAGGGCAATGAGGCTGTCCATGTTGGGAGAGCGGTGAACAAGTCCCTTAAATCCGCTGACGAAGAATTTCTGATTTATAACCATGACGAGGGCTGAAATCAAAAGCTCATACAATCCCATCGCAACATGATTTCCGTCCAGGAAAGGCGGGAGAGGCCAGTTCCACAGCATGTGCCCCATCGAAACATACATGAGCGGAACTAAAAGAATCACCGATGCAATGAGCCGCCTTTTCATCTTGGGAGTTTCGGTGTCTTTGAGCGAATCAGAATAGTCGGGCTGTGCAGATTTTTTGCCGTTCTGCTTAAGGCTTGCACCGTAGCCCGCCGCCTCGACTGCCTTTATAATTTCTTCGGAAGATGCAGAGCCTTCCACTCCCATTGAATTTGTGAGAAGGCTTACAGCACAGCTTTTTACGCCTTCAACTGCGCTCACGGCCTTTTCAACGCGGGTCTGGCAGGCGGCACAGCTCATTCCAGTTACATTAAATTGTTCCATTCCAGCTCCTTACTTCATCAGTTTTTGCAGAGTCGTTACGAGTTCATCGATAACTTCATCGTTTCCTGAGCGGATGTTTTCGGCAACGCAGGTTTTGACGTGGTTTCCGAGAAGAACCTTGTTGAAGCTGTTGAGGGCGCATGAAATTGCCGAAACCTGCATGAGAATGTCAGTGCAGTAAGCGCCGCTTTCGAGCATTCCTTCAACACCGCGCACCTGACCTTCAATCCGCTTGAGCCGGTTCATCAGGTCCTTTTTTTCGCTGTCTTCGCGGTCTTTATGTTTGCCTGAACAGTACGGGCATTCGCCGGTTGATTCTTCATTTATTTCTGTGTTGCAGCAATCGTGAGCCATAATTCCTCCGTAGCATACCCCTTGGGGGTATCAATTGACAGGAGTATATACCCTCTGGGGGTATATGTCAATAGGCTGCTAACTAATACGCCCCTTTCCTTTCCGAGCCGGAAGACCATGTACCGGATAAACCTTGTATTTTGTCATGATTCGAGTGATAATGGGGCATATAATATGGAAAGTTTTGTTAATAAAAATTCTTGCTCGATAAAAGAAATCTCTGACTTCAATATTGGCCACCAGAGTGACTTTGACGCTAAAACTGGTCTTACTGTGATTTATTTTCCAAAGGGAGCTCTTGCCGGCTGTGACATCAGCGGGGGAGGACCTGCTTCCCGGGAAACTCCGCTTACCCTTCCTTTGACGGCGGAAAATCGAATCAATGCTATTGTGCTGGGCGGCGGTTCTGCGTATGGACTTGCGGCTTCCGATGGTGTAATGAAATGCCTTGAAGAAAAGAAAATCGGCTATGATACAGGATTTTCTCTTGTGCCTCTTGTCTGCCAGTCTGATATTTTTGACTTGAATTACGGAAAACCTGATGTCCGGCCGGATGCAAAAATGGGCTATGAGGCCTGCCTTTCAGCGCTTAAGGAAACGAGCGACTTGCAGGGGAATGTCGGCTGTGGAATCGGGGCTACGGTAGGAAAAATCCGGGGAACGGCCAGGGGCGACAAATCAGGATTTGGAATTCATGCGATAAAGACTGGCGGGCTTTTTATTGCGGTGGCGGTCTGCGTAAATGCTTTGGGAGATATTTATTCGCCACAGGGAAAGAAAATCGCCGGCTTACATTCGCTTGACCGGAAAAATTATGAGGACTGCCTTGAAGCCCTCTGTGAAAATCTGACTCCGCGCGACATGTTTACTGGAAACACGACAATCGGAGCCGTAATCACAAATGCTGAATTTTCAAAGGCTGAGCTGACAAAAATTGCTTCGATGACGCGAACTGCCTATTCACGCTGCATCCGTCCGGTCGCAACAATGGCGGACGGTGACACGATTTACGCGGCAAGCACAGGTACGATCAAGGCTGATATAAATGCCGTCGGAAGTCTTGCGGCAGAAGTAATGGCTCAGGCAATAGAAAATGCCATTGTAAACTCAAAAATCAGCGATGAAGAATTCTTGAAATTCTGTCGTTAGGCGGGCATGGCAGCAATGAAAAGTAAAAGTCCGACTCAGGTTCCTGGCGCACGCTATCATCTTCCCGGTCTCTTTGAATTTTACGAACTCTACAAGGTCTTTCTTCCTTTGTGGCGCAATCACCGCGACTGGTTTTACGAATGGTGTGACATCGCCTCGATTTATGGAGCGCCCATGGACTGTCTGTGGGGCGGGGGCAGGGCAGGATTTGGAGAAGCTGATGCAAAGAACGTCCTTTCTCTTATGAATGAATACGGAATTTCCGCCCGGCTGACCTTCAGCAATTCTCTTTTGCAGGAAGAGCATCTGGCAGACAAAAAGTGCAATGAACTTTGCCGGCTTTTTTCGGGAGCCAAGGAAAAGAGCGGGGTAATCCTTCATTCAGATTTGCTGCTCACTTATTTAAAAGCGAAATTCCCGGAATTTTATCTTGTTTCTTCTACGACTAAGGTGCTTACAAATTTCGACGACTTTGAAAGGGAACTGAATCGGCCGGAATTCGAATATGTAGTGCCTGATTTCCGCCTCAATAAATCTTTTGAAAGGCTTTCTGCTCTCAACCAGAGTCAAAAAGATAAGGTAGAATTCCTCTGTAACGAGTGCTGTAATTTCGGCTGCAAGGAACGAAAGGCCTGCTATGAAAATGTCAGCCGAAAAAATCTCGGTCAGGATGTTGCGGACCACAAGTGCGCTTCAGCGGATGCGGCCGGAGGCTACCGATTTTCCCTTGCCATGAAAAATCCGGGCTTTATCGGCATTCAGGATATTCAAAAGACATATCTTCCGATGGGATTTTCCAACTTCAAGATTGAAGGTCGCGGGCTTGGTTCTGCCATAGTGTTAGAGTTTCTTCTATATTATATGACGAAGCCGGATCATCAGCTTGAAGTCCGCGAGGCGATTTATCTGGATTCAATGCTGGATTTGTTTTAGGGGCAAGCATGGAAATTACTTACATCATTCAAAAATCCAGGCGGCGGTCAATTTCAGTCAGTCTTCTTGGTGAAAACCGGGTTCTCGTTAAGGCTCCATATGGAATCAGTGAAGGCAAGGTGCAGGAATTTCTTCTTTCAAAAAAGGACTGGATTAAAAAGCATCTGGAAAAACAGAATCAGGAAGAGGAAAAAGCGGCCTCTCTAGGTCTTCTTTCTGCTGATGAAATAAAGGAAATTAGAAAAAAGGCACGGAAGATAATTCCTGAGAGGGTAGACTTCTGGGCGAAAAAGATTGGAGTCACTTACGGAAAAATTGCCATAAGGCTGCAAAGTTCCCGCTGGGGAAGCTGCTCGTCAAAGGGAAATCTGAATTTTAACTGCCTGCTTGTCATTATGCCGGAAGAAATTCTGGACAGTGTCGTCGTTCATGAACTCTGTCACCGCCGTCACATGAATCACTCGAAAGAATTTTACGCTGAAATCGAACGTGTCTTTCCTGATTACAAAAGATGCGACAAGTGGCTGAAAGAGAACGGGGGAGTTTATTTGAAGCGGGTATCATGTTAAAATAGAAGAAAGTAAAATTTTTATTGATAGGGCAGAATGATGATTCAGATTTTTGGAACTTTGAAAAGCTTTGATGTAAAGACAGCTCAGAGATGGTTTGCAGAGCGCCGGATTCCGGTTCAGTTTGTGGACTTAAAAGAAAAGGAAATGAGCCGGGGTGAGTTCGACAGCGTTTTGGATTCGCTTGCCCGCACGCTCGGAAGCAGGGCCGACGCCATCGAAGAAATGACTGACAAAAAATCAAAGGATTACGCGAGCATTGCTTATCTTGATGACAGCGAAAAAGCCGATAAACTCTTTGAAAATCAGCTCAAACTGATGAAGCAGCCGGTCTGCCGGAACGGAAAGAATGCGGCAACAGTCGGTCTCGCCCAGAAAACCTGGGAAGGCTGGAAGTAAGGGGCGAGACGATTACAATCCTCATAGCCGCATATTAAAATCCGATTTTCCTGCTTTTAGACTGATTTCCGGAATCAAACAAACGGCGCATTTCATTCGCTGCTTTTTCCGGCAGTCTGAAAGAAGCAAAGGAATTTTTTATGGATTTTACTGCGATTCTTGTTAACACGGCAGGAACTTCCCTGGGATGCCCATGACTGCACTCGAAAATCAGTTTTCTGGTTTTCTTAGGTATCACAGGGGGCACGGCATTGACGCAAATCTTATTTTTATCAATCCATTCCCTGTATTGATTGTCCAATACTATAGTTTCTATTTCTTCCTCTGTATAATCACGGACAAAAATCTTTATCGGGAAGCGGCTCAATACATGCTCTGGAATCCCGGAAATATCATTGGCAATGGCAATATAATTTATGTTGGAAGCATCTACCTCGACCTTAAAAAAATTGTCAGAAAAGTATTTGGCATTATTCTTTTCAAGCAAGATCGAAAATGTTCCTGAAAAATCAGAAGCCAGTCCGCTCGAATAGCTGACCTTGTCAATTTCATCCAGAATAACCAGAGGATTTGCAATCGGAGCATCATCCTTTTTAAACATTGAGCGCAAGATATCACCGCAATCACTTTTATCATAACCTTTATCATCGCCCATCAAAGTAAAATTTACGGATCCATTTCCAAGACTTATCCGGTAGAAATTTTTATATATTTCGCAAATTCTGTTAACAAAGGACGATTTTCCGCAGGAAGGTTTTCCGACGATAAGGATATTATCCATTCGTATTACCCTGTCAGTCCTGATGCCTAGAAGTTCTTTTGGCGGAATGAAGATGTCTGAATATTCCTTAAAATTCGGGTACATGTCAAAGATTTTCTGCATCCCGTCAATATATTCCTCAGTATATTCCTTATATTCAGGGGAGCCGGAAAGTGCATCATGAATTTTCTGTATTTTTAAATCATTTTCTTTTTTCTCATCCAGAGAGGGATATAAACGCCTGAACTTTTCTTCATCAAACAAAGGAGGCTCTTTATTCTGCTCTTTTGTAAGTTCTCCCAGGTGATTCAGGTATTCCAAATTGTCAAATTCATCAGACTCGTCCAAATCAGATGACGCTTCCTCTTCTTCTGCTTCTTCCTGCATATATAATTCACTGTAATTATCCAGGACTTTTGCAAGTGTCATAATAAGAGAGCGATAATCCAGTTCTTCAGTAAATCCATCCTCTCTGTGAAAATCAAAAACTTGCTTTCCCAGAGATATTGCTGCATGAATAGCGCGGCCTGGAGCATCTTCATCTTCATTTTTTAAAGTCTCAATGTCAATTTTATAATCAATATAAGCTCCGGTATTATATTTAATTGTTATCAAACAGTAATCATCCTGAAATTCCTTAACCTCAACAGTATCAAGCATAAAAGGCCTCCTTCTTTATTTTGTGATACGATATTCAGCGTTATTTTGATTTAGTATAGGGGCACATTTTTCATTTGTCAAGGCTTTTTAAATTAACGTGGTATATTGATTTTGTTTTATAATTAATATATTCTTTAGGCATGATTGATTTTTTTCAAATCTCACAGGAAATCCGTAAAAACTTTCCGGCCCTGCTCGAATTGTCAGATAGTGAAAAAGATGATTTTTGGCTTATCCTGAAAAACACCCTTTCGGTTGAGAAAAAGTCTCTTTCAACAGACCAACTTGTCCTGCTCTTTTTAGATTCAGTAAAAGACACTTATAAAAAGGTTACGGAGACGGCAATCCGACAGTTCATTGAATACGGCAGGGAGAAAAATTTCGACTTTTTTTCAATTACACAAAAAGACATAAGAGATTTCATCAGTGCCGAATATGGAGCCGGAAAATCCTTCAGTTCTGTCAGGGTTGAATTATCAAGAATCAATCAGTTTTATAAATTCCTCAAGCAAGAAAATCAGCTGAAAGTTGTTAAGAACCCCTTTGAAAAAATAGAACTTGGAAAAATCGATTATAATTCTAAGTCAGAGGACATACTTCCAAGTGAAGAAGACATCCAGACAATTCTTTCCGCATTACCCCGAAACCAGGCCGTAGTTTTTGCAATTACAGTCGAAAAAGGCTATAACCTGACCGATCTTTATGATTTAAGTTTTGGCTACACGGAATATGTAATTGAAAACGAGAATTCTGCAAATCCGATTACAGCCGCTTTCTGTTATACAAAGGAAGATTTATGGTCTAATGTACCTGAACACGAAGACTCAAGGGTAATAGTTTCTGATTCTGAAATTCCTGACACATCTCATTATGGACGAGCCGGGTATTATGAATATTTAACCCATCCGGCCTGGTATAACGATTTATTATTTGACTTCTGGCTGAATGATATTATATCAGAAGCCCCGGAGAATGCTGCCGACGGTCCTGGCTATGGAGAATTGTATTATTCAAACCACGAGATAAATTTACATTCAATCGATAATGCCATCGTAAAAAAAATAAAGGCCCTCTACAATGAAAAGAAAATTTCAGCCCACTATGCTTTAAAAAATTTCCGCTGGCTCGCCATTCGAAAAATATATGAAAAAACTCATGATTTGAAAAAAATTCAAAAGCTTTTAAAACATACGACTCTTAATACAACCAGAAGATACCTGCAAAATATGGGAATAGAGGTAAAAGAATAAAGGAAAATTGGAGCAGGGGAGCATTGCAAAATGGAAAATGAAAGTGTAACAATTTAGGAGGATTTATGAAAACCTACACTGCAGAAGTTTATTCCACAGAAAAATACCAGCTTGGAGAGTCGCCCTTTTATGATTCACGCACGAAGACTCTTTCCTGGGTTGATATTTCAAAAGGCAGACTTTTTACACAGGGGCCTGATGGTGTAAAGAAGTCTTTTACTTTTGACAAGCCGATTGGGGCAGCAGTTCCTTCTGAAAAAGAAGGAAGCTATCTTGTTGCAGGAAGTGACGGCATTTATCTTCTTGACGGCGAAAAAGCTTCGCTCATAAAAAATCTTTCTGAATATTATGAGGCCTACCAGCGTTCAAATGATGCAAAGGCAGATCCTGCTGGCCGGCTCTGGTTCGGTTCTTCTGTAAATGACGATAATCATCAGGCAAGCGGAAATCTTTTCTGTCTGGACAAGGGAAAAGTAAGCTGCAAGCAGGCTGATACAAAAATCTCTAACGGAATGGCCTGGAGCAGCGACCGCAAAAAGTTTTATTTTTCAGATTCCCTGCAATACGCAGTTTTCTCATATGATTACGACCTGGCCACCGGTGAAATTTCAAACCGAAAAGTTTTATTCAAGGTGGAAAACGGCGTTTCTGACGGAATGTGCATCGACTCCGAAGATAATCTCTGGGTTGCAATCTGGGGCGGAAGAAGAATTGAATGCAGGAGCTCAAAGGACGGAAGCCTGCTGGCAAGAGTCAATGTAGATGCACAGAACGTTACATCCTGCTGCTTTATGGGCGACAATCTGGACACTCTTTTTATCACGACTTCCGGCCAGGGACAGACCGGCGAACATGACGGCTGTCTCTTTACCTGCAAGCTTGATACAAAAGGCTGCCAGTGTGATTATGTAAAAGCCTAAACATTGGCTTGAAAACTCTTTGTCCTGGCTGGAACCGTGTCGTCAAATTACTGCTTTTATGCTAAAATAAAATAAATGGAGAAGACATACCTCGCAATCGACCTCAAATCTTTCTACGCCTCCGTTGAGTGCGTTGAGCGAGGACTCGACCCTTTGACCACAAAACTTGTCGTTGCTGATGAGTCCAGAACAGAAAAGACAATTTGTCTGGCCGTAACACCTGCTTTGAAGGCTTACGGACTTTCTGGTAGAAGCCGACTGTTTGAAGTCGTCCAGAAAGCAAAGGAAGTAAAAGCTCGCACAGGAAAAGAGCTTGATTACATTATTGCTAAGCCCCGCATGGCTCTGTATCTTGAATACTCAGCCCGCATTTACGGCATTTACCTCAAATACTTCAGTCCAGACGACATTCATGTATACAGCATTGATGAGGTTTTTATTGATGCGACTTCATACCTCACACTTTATAGTATTGATGCACAATCCTTAGTCCGGAAAGTAATAAAAGACATTTTGAGCCAGACTGGAATAACTGCTACAGCTGGAATCGCACCAAATCTTTTTTTATGTAAAATTGCTATGGACATTGTTGCAAAGCACGTTGAAGCTGACGAGGATGGAGTTCGAATTGCAAGTCTCTCTGTAAAAGAGTACAGACAGCAGCTCTGGAATCATACTCCGATAACAGACTTCTGGAGAATAGGAAACGGAACTGCGAACCGACTTTCAAAGCTCGGACTTTACACAATGGGGGATATTGTCCGTCAATCTTTACGGAATGAAGACGTTCTCTATAAAATGTTCGGCATTGATGCGGAGATTTTAATTGACCACGCATGGGGATTAGAGCCTTGCACCATAAAACATATAAAGGACTACAAGACTTCTAATAAAAGCATAAGCGAAGGACAAGTCCTGCAAGAACCGTACACCAATGAAAAAGCTCGGATTGTCGTGCGTGAAATGGCTGAGGTCTTGGCTCAAAACTTAAAATCAGAACAACTGGCTTCTGACCTTTTTGGACTTTACATTTCATACGACCGTATTTCAATAACTGATGATTATCATGGTGCAGTTGAGATGGATTTTTACGGACGCCCTGCACCAAAAGCCACTCACGGTTCAATTAGAATTACCCCAGCGACCGCATCTTTGCAGAAAATAAGCGAAGGCATGCTTTCAGTTTTTGACCGTGTGACCGACAAAAATCTTTTTATACGACGGATTAACATAAGTGCTGATAATGTAATTTCACAAAAAGAAGAACAGATTGATTTGTTCACGGATGTAAATGCACAGAAACGAGAAATGTCTCTTCAAGATACGATGCTCAAAATCCAGAGCAAGTTTGGAAAGAATGCGATTTTAAAAGCCAGTGATTATGAGGAAGGTGCTACCCTGCGACAGCGGAATGAACAGATTGGAGGGCACAGGGCATGACGATAAAAAAGAATTATGATGACATAATTGACTACGAATACAAAGGTTCAACGACCAGAGCAAAAATGCCATTGTCAAGTCGTGCCAAAATTTTCATGCCGTTTGCCGCACTCAGAGGCTATGAAGAGCTGATAGAAAAGGCAAGACTCGAAGCAGAAAAAAGACAAGAGCAAAAGACCGCAAAATTAGAGGACAGCATTTAGCGTACAAAAAGGCCCCTTAGAACAAGAGCCTCTTCTACTGCTTTGAGGGCATCTACGACAACGGAACATAATATTTCGCAATATAAATTAGATATAGGAAATGTTGTTCTGGCCTTTATACTCCGCGCCTGTATGCAGCAATCTCGGCGTTGATTTCTTCCAGAGTCATTTTGTCAGCTCCGCTTTGGTGCGCTGCTTTCTGCATTTCCCATAAGTTGTTCATTGCTGAAATGTAATCTGGATTTAAATATTCCTTGAATCTGATTCTCAGAATCTTGGCGGCGACATCCTCAGGAAAATGCTCGCTAAGTGACTTTCTGATGAATCCTTCCATGTCCCTGTGGTAAATCAGCTGGCTGCTGATGTCGTTGATGATTTTCATCGTCTTCTTCCGTGCCTTGAAGTATTCCTGCAATGTCATAAACGGATTTTCCTTTCTTGTGTCAAAGATTCCGTAAAGCTCGTGCTGGGGAGAATCTATGAAAATGACTTTCTTATCCTTCTGGCGCAGGTATATTTTGTCATAGAGGCAGATTTCGCTGTGACCGACAACCTGCTTTTCGTAATACAAATCATCAAGCAGGGCTTCCGGGCGAATCCACAGGCAGAACTGAGATGGTTCGTTGCCGCTTCCGCTGAAGCAGCCGTCCCAGTCGAGCTTTTCGTCAAATGGAATCCACTTTGTATTGTCAGGAATGTCATATTCTTCCATCCGCTTACTGAAAGTTGAGTTCAGTAAATCAATGGAGTAGTCATCGCTTCCATAAATATCACGCATGACACTTTTCATGTAACGAACGGCCGTCTCGGAAAATCCCGCGTGACTGAACACCCAGCCGTCACATTCAAAAGCAAGCTGAAGAATGTCCTTTGCTCCGAGCAGCAGTTCCCTTATCGTGGTGATTTTTCCTTCTCTGCCGATTCTGCCGGTCTGATGACCGGAGCAGTTCTGACCTTCCCGTGACTGTGAAAGATACGACCAGTCGTGGTTTCCAATCAGCAGCTTCCTGTGTTCAGTGTCCTCGCGGACGAAATCGCAGATTGACTTGAAATTGTCGCCCTGGTCAGGCCATTCGTTTTCCTCGGCATCAAAATAGTCACCGTGAAAGACGATGTAATCGTATTCTTCGGAAGAATGAGACTTTACGGATTCCCAGAAGTGGGTTCCATGGATATCAGGTACGGAAAGAATTTTTGCCATGGTTATTTCCTTCTTAATAATATGATTCGGTTAGTTTACATTTTTGCTTCCACACTTCATTTATGGTCTCCATTTTCCCATTGTTTAGTAAGCTGGCTGTCATAGATAAGTGTGACAACGATTACTGCCGTAAATAATACGCCAAGTGCTATAATTATAATTTTCCCGAAAAGGGCGAATAATATTGCCAGAAAAAGAACCTTCGCTGCGATTACTAAAAGCAGACAAATTAATCCAATTATCATATCAATACCTCCTTTTTGCGTATCAAGTTCAATTTACAGTTTTATCATTGCAGCTGTCGCCCTGTCTTTCAGGGAATACCTGCCTTTTGTTTCCATGGGGTAACCGACAGGATTCAGCAGCAGGGTGATTTTATTTCTTCCGGCAGAAAGAACTTTTTTCCCTGTGTCATGAGTATGACCTGCAAGCCAGACTGATTTGTTCTTCATTTTTGCCAGATATTCATCAGCATTGAAATAGAAAAACGCGTTTGAATACTCATCCTCGTATTTTCGTGGAATTCCAAATGCCGTCGGAATAAAATGGGTCATAACGATGTCAGGCTTTTGAGAAATCACATTCCGAAGTTTACGCAACTCATCTTTCAGGATTGCTCCGGGATTATTGTCCATATACCGCCAGTGAACATTGTCGTACCAGTGCTGCCATTGATTCAGAAGCCATTCCTTTGGATGCGGCCATGTTCTTGAACCGACTGAAAAATCATTGAATCCCATGCAGCCGCCGATTGTGAGCTTTCCGATTTTTGCCGTCGTGCCGTCAAGCAGGGTGACATTCGGAAGCTCAGACAGTTTTTCCTTTATCCAGGAAAGTTTTTTGTCTGTTTCGGTAAAAGGATTCTGCATAAAATAATCATCGTGCCTGACGGTCAAATCATGATTTCCGAATGTGACGAATATCTGCCTGTATTTTTGCGAGGCAAGCCTATAAAAATCAACAAAAATCTTGGGATTATCGGCGGTGTCTCCGGCCACGCAAAGCACGTCGGAAGAGGGAAGGTAGCGTTCGATAAAATAAGAGATTTCCGTTCTGTTTTCTGCGTAGTGATCAACATGCAGGTCGCTTGTCAGGTAAAGTGTCATAACCGCTATCCTTCCTGATTAAAAACTTTTTTTGCTTCAAGAAGCTGAAAGTTATTTGCGTCCATGCAAATATTGATGTACCGGGCAGAATTTACTTTCTTCTTTGGATAAGATTTGTTGTATTCGCTCAGAAAATAATCTTCGGTCACAGTTTTTTCATGAGTATGGCCGTGAATGTTAATCAAACTGCTTTCCTTTTTGATAAACACTGGCTCGTGCGAGAGAATGTAATTTCCAAACTGAAGCGGACCTTTGTAGACTTCATCAAAACCGAGGAACCTGAAGTATTCGATATAATTCGGAAACGGCTTCTTACGCGCCATAAAATCATGGTTTCCGAGAATCAGGCACATCTTTCTGTTCTTTTTCATGCGCATTATATCATTCATTATCCTTGAGTTCTCAAGATGTAAATTCAAGAATACATCCCCGAAATTCCAAATCAGACAGTCTTCCGGAAGCTCATCAAACTTCTTGAGAAAAAACTCGTTCATTTCAGCGCAGCCTTTGGGCGAAAACTCAAAAGGACGGCTGCAGTATTTAATTATGTTCGTATGATAAAGATGCAAATCGCTTGTCAGAAATGTCTGCTCAAGAGAATAACCTGAAAAGAAATCTTCCTTTGTGATTTGTTTAATCATTTTTACCTCGAAAAAAAGGGGAAGAAAACAGAAACCATAAAGGCGGTGAACGCCCTTTATGGCTACACGCCTGAGTTTCTCGAAATATACGCTCAGGTGGGAGCTGCCTTCTTAGCCCCAAATGGGCAGGATACAACTCGTGCCATCTCTACGCCCAATATAAAAACTGTATCATGGTATTAAATCAATTTCATTAAAGTAAAAATTTAATGTTTTTTAACTATGAAAGCAAAGCTTCTTGTCTGCTACAAAACCGGGGATTTATACAATATCGTTTACCAGAATAAAAGAAAAAGCCTTGAATGGGCAAATACTAGACGGCTCTTCTTGCCGAATCAAATGACCATTCAAGGCTCTTTAAATATACCAGAACAAGGCGATTTGTCAAGTGGTTAGAAAATTTTAGCCACTAGCCAAAAATAAAGAAAATTGACAAAGTGTAATATCTGAAAAGAAGTGTTAAAAGTTATTTAACGGGGTTAAATTTGTCAAAATGTAAAAATATACCCCCATAACTAGCAAATAACGTAGATTTTTTATGGAGAACTCTTTTAGATGAATGTTCTAACACCAATACAGAAAGAAATAGCTACAGCTCTTGAGCAGCTCAAAGAAAAGTCTCTGATAACAGAAGCTTTACTCGCAAAGAAAGTTCGTGAAAATGCAAAAATCCAGGGAAAGAACAAGGCCGGAATCTGCCTCAAAGACCTGGAAGTCTGCATTGAATATTTAGCAGAAAATAATCAGCTCAAATTCGCACTTCATCTTAACAGCGCAAATGATATCCTCATAAAGAGGGAAGAATCATGGAAACTTCTGGAAAGTGATGCCAAAAAGCGCCGTCAGTCCAGCGAGAAATCTATTTCTGTTCTGACTAACGGTGATTTACGCGGAAAAAGTTCTGGTGGCAAGCCGGTAAAAAAACGTACTGACCGAAAAAAGCTGGATTACCGAAACTTTGAGGATGAAGATTAATCAAGATGAGTGAAAATCTGCTCCAGAAAAAAACGACTAGGATGCTTCATATTGTTCTAGAAAAACCACAGGGTCATAGAATTCTTGTTTTTTCTTAGGGAGCTCTTTCCTTTTACCGCAAAATTTTTCCCATCCCATTTCTAGTTCTTCCGGAGAAAAGAGTGCTACAGGATGATCTGAATCTGTCTCGAAAGAAAGCGTTTCATTAAGGACTCTAATGATCGAGTCTTCAATGCTTCGCGGGTCATCGTTACTGTAACGTAGAATCCTTTCCTTGATTTCATCAGAAAGAGAAGCCGGTAGATATTCTCTTTTCATTTTGTTATTTTCAAGCCAGTTTTCGTAAAAATTGTTGATGACACAGTCTTTTAATTGTTCATGTGTATAATCAGCAATTTTGAAAATTTTAAGTCTGTTTATTATCGGACCTGAAATATTATCAAGAGAATTTGCAGTAAAGATATAGTTGATACCAGAAGCATCAATGTTCATTCCTATGTAATTATCAAAGAATCTTTTGGAATTGCATTTTTCCAAAATGGAATAAAAAATGCTTTCTATACTGAATGTGTCTTCTTTCTTGATTTTATCCAGCTCATCAAATTGAATGATAGGATTTTTCAAAGGATGGTGGTCCCCATTTGAAAACATTGATTCGATAATTAATCCGTGTCTGGCCTGTTTAAATTCAGGTGCGCTTCCTGAAAGCGAGAAATTTGCAACATTGTTTCCAAGGTCAATTTTAATCGGAGGTTTTCCCATTACTATCTGGCTTAAATCAGAGCAGAAAGCGGTTTTACCACAGCCTGGACCACCTACAAGAATAATTGGCCGAAAGGAAATATCCTGATTGCATCTTAGCGCTGAAGCTTTACAGTTTAACACTATATAGTCGATTACATCCTTCATGTTTGGATAAATCTTTTCAAGCGCTTTAATCTTTTCAATTTTTTCTTGATCAGCAAGTATATATTTAGGTGAGCCTGTCAGTTTAGTGAATACTTTTTGTATTTGTTTTCGTAAATCATCATTATACATATCCAAGTATGACTCAATTAAGCTCTCATCAAGCAAGCTGTCTTCGTTGGATTCTGTTTCACTTACACCAGTAATAAGGCTTTTTTCGTTTTCTGCAATTTTTTTTGATTTCTTTGATGAATGTTCCATTATTATTTTCCTCCACTAACCGATTCTTATTCGAAAATCAAAATCTCATCCATTGGTTTGTTGAACAGTTCACTTAGAATTTTGAGATTTTCAATTGAAGGTAGGGTTTTGCCGGTTTGCCAGTTATAAACAGCCTGAACTGCTTCAAGCTCCATAAAGTTTGCCAGTTTTTGTACAGACATGCCTTTTTCTTCCCGCATGTTTTTAATGTTTTGGCCTGTTTTAACCAGATTAATAATGGGGTGAATAACAATCTTGTTTTCTTCAATGTAGCGGTTCATAGTACTTACCTCCGTTTTCTTAGTTTATGAGGTAAGTGTAGAATCTAGTGTGAGTTTAAAGGTATCTTCTGTGGAGACATTTTATGTATTTAGAAACTTCCGATAGGTTCTTCTCCCATTTTATCAAGAGCCTTATTTAGTTCGAACATATCATATCGTCCGTTTTCTATAAAATACATAATAATTCTATCATATGATTTATCTGAGAAAGCCTTTCCTGCACGACGTAATAATTCTGTAGTATCGGCCAAGTCTAGCTTCAAGCCAAATGCTAATTGAATACAAGCCTCAAATTTTGGATGTTTTGTAAAATTTGTTACTATTTTAGAATAGTTTTGCCTGGTCATCAAAGCTGGCTTATAAATCTCTGCCGCTTTTAGCTTCAACTCATTTTTCTTTTTTATTACAAAATCACTTACTGTTTTTTCGGGGGCTTTTAAATAATTCTGCAAATCTTCATCAAATGTTTTTATTATCTCTTCTTTTGATTTTTTTTCAGTGAGAAATGAACCTGGTAAATCTGCACACATACCATAAAGCAAGAAGGGATCACTTTCATCTTCCTCTTCTTCATCTTCGTCCTGGTATGCATCTTCTTCTTCTAAATCATCTCTATACCCGTAGTGTCGGTCGTTTTCTGCAACTAAAAGATTAAAAGTGTTATCTAAGCTATAATAGTGTTCAATATAATAATTTTTTAATGCACCAATTATACCAGGAACTGTATTCAGATCTAATATCTCTTCTGGAATAGGAAAAGCACTGTTTTTCTCCATCATTTCATAGTCTGCAACAGTACTTTTATATTTTCCTGTATTGCAGGCACTTACATTGAATACATATTCTTTTCCTTCTTTTTTCAGCTGCTCTAATACTACTTTAACTGCTTTATCTGCAAAACTCATATTCTTATTGTACCATGCTTTTATTTATTCAACTATCACTTTAATTACAATTTTCATTTTTCACCTTAAATTGGTACTTATCACAGCAACGGCTGTACACATTTCTTTTCAGGAGAAAAATATGAAAAAAATCGTTCTCATTTCCCTTAGTTTGGCTGTATTTGCAAGCAGTCTTTTTGCAAAATCAAATCCTTCATCCAGCTTGTTTAGTGGCATTAATAAAGTTTCTAAAAAAATGGATAAATCTGCAGTCAACGGAGTAGAGGGGACAATCCCGGAAGGGAAAACTCTTCGCGGCGGATTTTATCTGCTTACCCAAGTACAGCCGGAAGATCTTGATAAAAAAGTTAAGAACGTCATTGTAGAAATAAAGTCAATTGATCTGCTTAATGATTCCTATTCTCTTAGAATGAAAGCCATTTCTAAAATCGCGATTGGATTCTCTTGTCAGGATTCGACTGTCACAATTGCAAAAACTGATAATGGATTTATTTCAAAAGTCGAAGAACTGACTTCCTATGGTAGTGATGTTAATGGTTCGGCAACTGGCGAGATCCATGACATGAGCGCAAAATATTTTGATGAAATTGCAAAATGGTATACCGATGAGATCATATCTCTTTGTAAAAAAACTTCTGATGAAGACTTTTCAAAAGCTGATGCTGAATTGCTTACGCTACTGCCTTGTTACTATGATGTATCCAAAACAGCTGGAAATAAATTAAAGGCAAAAAAATGGTATAACGAGCATTCTATCGAAGGTCTCCCAATTTCAGGAAGTTATAATTTCTGGGGCATAGATGAAAGCAAGGTTCCAGGTTTTGCCTATGAGCTTAAATTTTCTTTCTTTGATAACAACCTTAATGCACATTTCTTCTCTGTTCTGAGCAATAATGATTCTTACATCGAGTTAAAAGAAGATACCAAAGTTGAAGTAGTCGGAACCATACGTTCTGTGAAGTTCTCTGATTTTGGTAACGACTATAAGGTTTCAGAACTAATTATCACTGAAAAATAAGCATAATTTCTGACGAAAACAGTGTGATTGCGTTCTTTTTGTAATCACACTTGTTTTTTTACAAGGAGCTGATATGAATATCCTGAAAAACATAACTACAAACAATTCAGATTCCGTTACCGGGAAGATTGTACCTGAATTTGATTTTGCAGATAACTCATTAGTTTCCTATATGTATTGTATGGTTTGTCAGCAGTTGAATCTTGGCGGGCATGAATATGATGAAAGGCTTATGAAACAGGTTTTTACCGAAGAAGAATTCAAAAGAGTTGGTTCACTGTATATTGATGTTGTAAAAGAGAAAGAACCAAGAAAATTTGAAAAATTTACCAGGAGAGATAACAGTTATGAGTTTGAGGAAATTGTTCGCTCTTTTTGCAGCAGCCAGAAAAACAGACCGGCTCTTTACTTTGGGCTTTTATATTATGCTTGTAACAAGAAGCTGGAAAACATCTTTAATCATGAAAATCCTCTTATTACCATAAAAAACTCTTCCTTTATGGTAAACTTTACAAATACCTTCAATTTAAATGAGTATGAGACCACATTTTTGCTTCTTAATCTTTTTGGTCATAAGAATATCTGGTTTTTGCCGGAGCCTTTGCCTGTCGAAAACAAAATTAAAATCTGCTCCAGATTCTTTCCAGATATAGAAACTCTAAGCGAATCCATTGTCAATCAAATGAACAAGCGCCTTATAAATCTCGGTCTTTTTTCAGATGACTGGGATGTGTCCGATTATGTTTATTCTTATTTTTCAGGGAATGCATATCCGTTCAAATTAAGTTTTCTTTACTCACAAGAGTATTCTGACTGTTACTCAATGGATTCGATTGCTACGGAAAACTTTGAGCACATTCATATAACTGATAAAATCATTTCAAAATGCAAAAGAACTAAAAAAGGATGTTATATTACCGTTTCAAATGCTGATGAATTCCGTTCAAAAAATTTTCTAAGTTACAGTAATCACTGTAACAATATCTTTACCCTCGAAATATTCAGTGAAACGACAGGTTTCGATAAAAATGATCTGGTTTTCTTTCTGATTGCAGTTTCAAGTCAACTTCAGGATAATAATGGAGTCTTGTTATTGGGAAAAAGCATTCTTTCGAACTTTCTTCAGGAAAACACAGACAATCACAATACAATAAAAATATATACATCGTCTTCTAAAAAGGAAAAAGAGTCCGCCGGTAAAATTCCATATGAGTTATTCCAATATATTCATACACCGGTATTCTTACTTACTGATTCTTTAGATTCTGATGAGTCAAAATCTCTAAATAAAGAATTGAAAATCGTCTACAACTGGGATTTGAAAAATCCGTCTCAAAAAGAATATGAAGAACAGTTAAAACAATTCCTAACCAGCAAAAAATTTGATCAAAACCTCATTGAATCAACAGCGAAGGAATGTAAGCACCTGCAGATCTCACCAGAAAAATGGAATGATATCGCTAACCTTGTTTCCATTCTCAAGGATTCTTCTGAGTATGAAGTAAAGCAATTGATTGAAGCGAAATTTCAGTCTTCAGATAACAAAAAGAATATCCGGAAGAATTCTCATTATTCCCTTGATGCACTAAAAACAACGGAACCTGTAGAAAATATCGTAAAGGCCCTGCAGAATGCAGAAAAATGGCAGTCTGATGAGTATAACAGTGAATCCGGCATCCGCATATTAAATTACGGCGCCTCAGGAACTGGAAAAACTGCCTTTGTAGAAAACACCGCAAAACTACTGGATAAACCGTTAAAGATTGTTCGGGCTTCTGATATTTTGGGAATGTATGTCGGTGAAACAGAAAAGAATATAAAGCAGGCATTTGAAGAAGCTGCAGAAAGCAACTCAATTCTTTTAATTGATGAAGCCGATTCTTTCCTACATTCAAGGGGCGATAATATAAACCGGCATAATGATTCAAAGGTGAATGAATTTCTTGTGCAGATGGAACGTTTCCCGGGAATTTTATTCTGCAATACAAATCTTCCTGACAATCTTGATTCTGCAACAGACCGTAGATTCCATATGAAGATTGGTTTTGAGCCTTTGGATAAGGAAGGCATTTCTCTCTTATGCAAAAGCTATTTTGAGAAGTTTGAATTTACTGAGCGGCAAATAAATAAAATTTACGATGCAGGAGATGTTACGCCCGGAGATTTCGGTTCGCTTTTCGGGCGCATGCGTTTCACGGATCCGGATGAAGTCAATCCAGAGCTTATCTGTAACGAGCTGATAAAACTTGTGAAAGGTAAAAAACGAAGCTGGGAAAATAAAAAAGCGATTGGGTTTTGCGGATGTTGATTATACTAATATATCAAAGTCTATCATAAAGTATGGAGGAACAAATGAATTTATTTATCTGTGGAAGCCGATCGTCTTCTTTTAATGATTAAACGACAACCAGATTGGGATTTCATTACTTTCGAAGGACCATAGTTTAATTCAACCAGCGCTTTAATGACAGTGAATAATTTTCGCACTAAAATTTCCGTGATTATTGCATTTGACTTTGATAGACTACAGTCATTCAGGTATGAATCAAATTCAAGAAATACTTGAATGACAAAGCTATTTTTTAGCTGTATATTTTAATTATCACTTCAAGCAAAGCGTTTCTTTTACGTAAAACTTAGAAGTAGTGCTCGTTGAGCACCTTGTATCGAATGGGTGATAATTTTTATCACCCTGAGAAACGGCTGAGTCAAGGCCTTGAGCGTAGCGTGCCTTGACCAGACGTATTTTAAGAAGGAGGAACTGAGATGAAAGCAGTTTCTAATACATTCAAATTGCAAACATTACAACTGCCTCAGCTTCCGCTCGGACTCCCTCAGGGGCTCTTTATGCTTCAGGGACAGATACAGGAAATGTTTAACGGGTTTGGCTTTATGTGCCAGGCTACTTTTGAAGATTTTGAAGGGAAGACCAACGCTTAAAACTTTTTTACACATGCGTTGGCTCCCAGAACTAAGGAGAAACGGATGTGTAAAATTAATAAGCCAGTAATCAACGTAGCAGCTACGGCTGCAAGAATCAAAGAATACCGAATCCGTGCAGGTTATTCGGTTCGTGAAATCCAAAATATTTTCAATTTCTCAAGTCCAGAAGCTGTATACGCTTGGGAGAAAGGTAAGTATCTCCCAACTATCGATAACATGATTGTTATTGCTGATGTATACGGTGTCACTGTGGATGATTTCATTGTCCGTGATGTTATTGAAGTTGAATGCGATATTCAAGAGGTTAAATCAGCCTGAATTAAAAAGTAATTATTGCCCTTTAGCTCAGTTAGTAAGAGCAGCGGTCTTATAAGCCGAAGATGGTTGGTGCGGGTTCAAGTCCCGTTCACTACTTAAAATGTGGAAGTAGCCTAACAGGTAAAGCACTGGAATGAAAATCCAGTTTAGATGGTTCGAGTCCATCCTTCCGCGCAATCTCGGGTAAATAGCTTAGCTGGTTAGAGCATTCGGCTCATATCCGAAAGGTCTGTGGTTCAAGTCCACATTTACCCATCTTTCGTAGTGTAATTGGTAGCACAGAAGCTTTTGGTGCTTTTAGTTTTGGTCCGAGTCCAGACGAAAGAAAAAATGGAACAGTATCATAAAATGATAGTTCATTATGATTAGATTGAAGCTGTTACACGACGGGGAAAGGAAAAATATTATATGTTAGAAGTAAAGGGAAAGTACAACACTGCAAAGGTTTTTACTGACAACCTTGAAGAAAGCGGACGTGCTCAGATTGAACGTCTTTGCGACCAGCCTTATGCAGCCGACAGTAAAATTCGTATGATGCCTGACGTTCATGCAGATGCCGGACGTGTTATGGGCCGTAAGGAAGCACGCTATAAGCTAAAGATGGAAGACTTCGAAGATTCCATGAAGGGGGTATGGTCTTCAACTGTCTGCAAAGATACGATTGATGAAGCTCCTATGGCTTATAAGGATATGAGCGAGATTGTTGCAAATATTGAACCAAGTGCAGAGATTGAAAACATCATCAAACCGATTTTCAATTTTAAGGCTGCGGAGTAACTATGAAGAAGTTGTTGTGGCTGGATGATTTTAGAAATCCGAAAGATTATCTGACGGAAGAGTATGAGGTCATCTGGGTAAAATCATACGAGGATTTTTGTTCTCATCTTGAAAACAATGGTTTACCGGATATTGTCTGCTTTGACCATGACTTGGGAACTGAAAAGTCAGGGCTTGATTGCGCTCGTTATCTGGTAAATTATTGTCAGCAGCATAATCTTGATATTCCTCAGTATGATATTCAGAGCTCAAATGTGGTTGGTAAAGATAATATCCGAAGTCTGATGAAAAACTGGCATCGGTTCTATTTGAGCAATAACAGTTAAAAATATCAAAAATGATAGAAAAATAATCCAACTATCACTAAATGATATTTTCACATGGTTATATTGTAGCTATGAATGAGATTGATGAACCATGTCTGGAACTGAATGAAATTATTTATCACATAACCGGGGAATTTTGGAAGCAGGCTTACTATTGTCTTCTGGTAAAACAGAAGACATACGAGCCTGAACCAGATATTCCTGCTCATCAAGCTGTTTGTGAGTTGAGGAAAGAGCTCAAACTTCTTGCAAAAGAAAACAAACTTAAATGCACCGCATTTTCTCACAAAGAGCATTTTTATGTCTCGTTGATTCCGTATCCGATTTATATCGGCATTGAACGGGAAACGGGAGATTTTTCAATTTCGGCACCTCACATAAGCACCCGTCATTTTACTCATTCTGAATATAAGGCTGGCTTGAAATGGATTCAGGATTACATCGACATTGATATTAAGCCACTGACAGAAAAGACTCAGGCTGTCCGTGAAAAGTTTTATCTGAACTCAAAATCATCTGAAATTGTAAGAGTTTCTATTAAGGCTCTCTGCAATTCAATTCTTGGGAAGAAATCCTGGAAGTATAAGCTGCATCAGACAAGGCTCAGAAGCGAAATTATGTTCCAGATGCCGGACAGCACTGTTTATGAACTGGAAATCTATCATAAGCCGTTTTCAAATGATGCTTCTATACTTATTGACCTTTTGAATAATCCCCGCGAAGTAAAAGTTGTTGATAATGTGAGCTGTGCAGTAGTGCACTGCTGTGAAGATGAAATAAAGGCGATGGTTGAAAATCTAAGAAACGTGCAGGAGGCGGCTGTATGACAAATCAAAAACAGCTTGCCGAAGCTCTTGAGCGGGAACAGAGAGAACTCTTTAGCAGGATACAGACAGAATTCTGGGAGACCTTGTTCTGTGACCTTTTGAAAAAGCATTCGTTTCAGAACGATTTCTTTCTGGTAAATGCAAATCTCACAAATGATGATGTCGTGAATCATTTTCGAAAGGTTGTTTCTCAGCTTAGTGATAAGTATGAACTGTCTTTTACCGAGACTAGCCATCCGACCAGGACAGAGTTCAAACTTCGGTTCTGCTATTACGGCAATAAAAAGAAAATGTCTGATGAACTTTCTGTGATTGTCTGCATTAAAGACATAACAATGAGGATTCTACCACACAACCCGCTGCTTAAGCTTTTCTGGTTGGAAGAATACAGGCTGGTAGAAAAAATTCTGACTGGGATGTGTGATGAGTTATACAACCTGCAGAAACAGAAGTTCAATAAGCTGCAGAATGATTACAAAAAGATAGAGTCGAGTTCAAAAGGGCTTACAACTAAAACGATTGAAATAGCGCAGAACTCAATCAGAACTTTGTATGAAGCAAGTGCTCAGAAGAACAAAAGTCTTGTTCAGCGGAACTTATATTCTGCAATGATTATAAACGGAAAAAATGTGAGGATTTATCATAAGGATTTTCTGGATGACCCGAAGGTTCTTATGAATGAATTTGGCAAGAAATAAAATGGAGTGTCTTTTGTTGGCACCCCAGTGTTGTAAATTATATGTGTAAACTGGAGGAATTATATGTCAGTAAGAATTGATGGAAACATGCTTTTGGAAATTCTGGAGGAAACTCCTGCAACTCAGAATATTATGCTCATGGGTAAGCATGGAATCGGTAAGTCACAGATTCTGGAAAAGTTTTTTAGCGCAAAGGGATGTAAGGTTGTGTCTCTCTTTTTGGGACAGATGAGTGATCCGGGCGACCTTATTGGTATTCCTCATAAAAATGAAGAAACGGGACATACAGAGTTTATGCCTCCGTACTGGTTCCCGACTGATGATACTCCAGTTGTTTTGTTCCTGGATGAGTTGAACCGAGCCCGCCCGGAAGTTCTACAGACTATAATGGACCTTGCTTTGAACCGTAAGCTTGCCGGACGTTCTTTGCCAAAGGGCAGCCGTATTATATCTGCAGTAAACAACGGTGAAGAATATCAGCTTACAGATTTAGACCCGGCACTTGTCAGTCGTTTTAACATCTATGAATTTGTACCAAGTGTTCAGGACTGGCTGTTGTGGGCAAATAAGAATGGAGTTGATGAGCGTATTACAACATATATCTCTGCTAATCCTAAAGCTTTGGATAATCAGACTGCGGTGGAAGACCTTGATAACCTTGAAAAAACTCCAGACCGCCGAGCCTGGGTGCGTGTTTCAGAAATTATCAGCGGAAAAGATGTTCTAAAGCAGAGCCATAAAACCATGATTGCTGGCATTGTGGGTGGAGTAGCAGCTAACCGCTTCTTTGAGTTCCTTGACCATAATCATCTGCTTACTGCAAAAGAACTGCTTCTTGGAAACTTTGAGATGAATAAGCTCAAGCTCGAAACCTACAAGACTCCTCAGCTTGCAACAATTAATGATGCAGTGTTTGTGTACCTAGAAAGCGATAAATACGGCGATATGGATAAGGCTTTGATGGCCCAGAACCTTGCTGCATATTTCTTCTTCCTTGAACAGAAGAAACTCCGTGAAGCTATGGCACACTTTGCAAACATGTTCAGTGGAACAATGTATCCGAATGCTCTTGTATTCATCATCGGTGAGTGTCCGGAACTGTATTCAAAGATGACAAAGTTTGTTGCGGAGATTAAATAGGCGGAGGAGCCATGTCTGTAAAAGAAAAAATCAGTCAGGTTGTTGATAAATGGTTTCTGTACGAGCCGCTTTTTTTCAATGTGTACTGTACTCACAAGCTTGAGCCTAACAGCGATATGAAGTGCCCGTTTAGAACCGGAAAACGCCGAATTGAATACAACCCGGAACTTCTCAAAGACAGCACCACTGAAGAAATTGCGCAAGGGCTTAAGACTGAGGTAACACGTATTCTTTTGAAGCATCCATATCAGCGTGTGCCACAGAATCCAAACCGTTCAGCTCTTACAACTGCCAGTGATGTTACGATTAATGAGCACTGCTATCACGATAAGAATCTGAAGGATGCTGCTCATTACAATATGGAATCAGGGCTAAGTTATGAGGAGTACTACAAAAAACTCTATTACATTTGTCCGGATTTTGATGCGATGGACGGGGACGGTAAGCAGCACCTGATGCCGTCTCTTAAGAAAGGTGAAATTGGAGAATATGAAGCCGCTGCTGATGCTGCCGAACTTTGGGATGAAGATGTAGAAATGGTAGATTCCGTAAATCAGCAGATTCAAAAGGCTCAGAAAACTAACCAGTGGGGAAGTGTGAGAGGAAACTTTCAGGAGACAATTACAGCCTCACTCAAAATCCCGATGGATTACCGCCGTATACTTTCTCAGTTCCGGGCGTGTATTATCAGTCAGCGTCGTAAACTCACCCGCATGAAACCGAACCGCCGTTATGGTTTTGATGCTGGGGTGACAATGAAAAAGTCGCCCCAGCAAACAACTGAGTCAAGGGCGAAGAGCGAAGCGTCCCTTGACCAGTTGTATTTTATGGGAAGTCAGTTTGAACCTAAGACTCATCTTCTGGTTGCAGTTGATGTCAGTGGCTCGATTGAAACTGAAGATTTGAAAAACTTTTTCTCTATTATCAACAGGTTCTTTTCTTATGGAGTTGAAGCAATTAATGTAATTACTTTTGATTGGGAACTTCAGCAGGAATTTGAACTCAAAAAAGCTGCTAAAAACATCAAAATTACAGGACGTGGTGGAACTAATTTTCAGTGTGCAGTTGATTATTACGAAAACCATCCGGAGTTTCAGGGAATGATTATTTTTACAGATGGGTATGCGGAAGTTCCAAAAATCAAAAAGGCAAAGCAGCTTCTCTGGATTTTGACAGGCAAAATGGAATATGACCATGCAATAAAATGGATTCAAAATTTACGGATGAGCAAGGCTACATGGATACCATCTGTTAAGAAGGGGGCGATAACTTTTCTATAAAACCATTTGAAGAAAAATTTCAGACAAATACTGACTGCTCTGTAGGAGAAGCATATTGATATGAATCTTCAAATTAGGAAATTAATGCATAAGATTCGAAAATCTTCTGTAGTGTATTGCGATGGGTTTGCTCATATCGCAGGGGTGATCTATGAGAGATCGAGAAATGTTTCATTAACTGTAAGTTTTAAAGGAAAACAGGAATTTTATAATCTGACCGAAAAACTGGTAAAACTATATCATAAACCTTGCGTAAAAAACGTGTTTACTGCTTATGATTTATGCCATTGTTTTGAGCGAGGCTCAGGTCCTTTTCAACATTTCGATGATATCGTGATGAGAATATCTGCTGATTTTGACGAAAAAAATGCAAAAGGATTTTCTTCTCGTATTCAAAGGCAGAACTTTTTCTATTTGAGAGACGTGGCTAAAACATTTTTTACAAATGTAAAGGAAGATTTTTCAAAAACCAGTATTGAAAATCATTCAGCTGGAAAAATTGATAAAAACTTTATTCTCCGATTACAGAAACTTGCAAAGAATAACAATCTGGACTTTAAGGATTTTCATTATATATCTTCTGGAGTGTATGAATTCTATCTTGATTCGAAATTGTCCCTTAGCGGTTTAGATTTTTGGTTTGCTGTAATTGTATTAGCAGAACAAAAGAAAATATTTGTAATTGCGCATTCAGTATACGAAGTGTATGATTTGAAACAATATGAAAGAGCATTATTGTATCTTGAAGCATTGCTGAAAGTATATAAAGAAAAAATTGTTCCAGAATCAAAAATAAGCCAGATTACAGTAAAACAGTATGAAATAGCAAAATCTTCAATTAAAGCCCTGCTTGACAGGCATTTTGAAGATACAGGATTGTATTACGCTGCTGATTTTAGAAATCTGCTGTATGCAAAAATTGAGATGCCCGATTTAAAAGGGAAGCAGTGCCTGCATATACCATATCTTGATTTTTTAGAAAATCCTTCACTTTTGCGCAGGGCACTATCGGACAGTGATAGTCTGGGTGTATAATATTATAGCTGTAAACAGGAGCAGCCAATGGCAAAAGAAAAGGTAAAGAAACAGTATTTGAACGGCTATGAGCGAATCTTGAAAATCGACTATATGATTTCACATATGCATTATCCGAGCGTTGAGGATTTTGCCCGCGAAACAGAGGCTTCGATTCCAACTATAAACCGCGATCTTCGGGATTTGCGTTTGAAGTTTGGGGCAGAGGATATATTGCAGTATGACAGAGTAGAGAAGGGCTTTTATTATACAAGACCGTCGTTCCGCATTCCTGCAATGCTTACTTCCGAAAAACAGATAATTGCTGCAAGGCTGATGTCAAATCTTTTGAAGCTGATAAAGGACACTCCGATTTACAAACAGGCAATCGAAGTTTTTTCGTCGCTTTCGGATAACATTGAAGAAGATTCAAAACTGAACGCCAAGAAGCTTTCTAACCGCATCTTGTTTTTGGGTATGGATCCAGTAAAGATTGACGACGAGGTCTGGTCAAAACTGGAAGAAGCGATGGCAAAGAATAACTACGTGAGCTTTGAATACCTGAATTACGATACAAAGTTTGTGGTCGCACCCTGGCAGCTGATTTACAGCGAAGGCATGTGGAGTTTGTATTCGTATTATTCTTTGAAGAAGGAAACAAGGTTCTTCAATTTGCCCGGAATCCGCAATCTGGAAATTGATTCACGTGAGTTTGAGCTGCCGGAAGATTTTGAATACACAAAGCGCGCAAAAGGAAACTTTCGTCGCTATATCGGTCCGGAACTCTTGCATTGCAAACTGAAAATTACTTCTGAGAAGACGCTCAATTATATAAAAACCTATAACTGGGCAGAAGACCAGAAGTTCGAAAATCAGGAAGACGGTAGCACAATAATGACCTTTACCAGTAATCAGGATTACCCGATTCTCGGTTGGGTGCTAAGCCATGGCATGTACGTGCAGCCCCTTGAACCGGAGTGGCTGGTGAATGAGTGGAAGAAGAACGTGAAGGAAATGGCGAGATTGAGCGAGCGGGTGTAGAATAATAAAAGGAATAGAGTGAAATGAATTATTTAGATTATTACTGTGTTTTACTAAAAAGAAAGTTCCTAGCTACTGGAAAAATCCAAGATAATGATATAAGTGGTTATCAGACAAAGGAACTTAAGAAGAATCTATTTACAGCTATGTCTACAAAAACTTTAAAAGAATATGACAATAGTGATGGCGATGAGATTCGTAAAGGCAGAATTAATATGATTCGTTCTTCTGCAGCAATGATTTATAATTTATTGGGAAATGATAATATTGTGATATCAAAGAACGAGTTTCTTCCTGCAGGAGAATATAAAAAAGAGTTCGAAAAAAAATACAAATCTATAAATGTAATTAATCCTAAAACCAAAAGACCTTTTGAGGCAAATTTGGATGCCTGGTTGTATAATGATGACTGTGAGATTTTTATTGAATCAAAATGTATGGAATGGTTGCAAAACAGTCATGATAAAGAATTGGCTAAATCCTATGTAAAATATTCGTCAAAATATTTTCATTCTGAATCAGCAGAATTATTTAGAACTGTTGGAAATGAAATTTCTCTGTCACAATACGATTCTTGCCAGATGTTTAGACATACCTTAGCCATTTACAATTACCTGATGGATAATCCTAAGAAAGGCAAAAAAATCTATCT
Source organism: Treponema ruminis (assembly GCF_014201975.1). Lineage (NCBI taxonomy): Bacteria > Pseudomonadati > Spirochaetota > Spirochaetia > Treponematales > Treponemataceae > Treponema > Treponema ruminis. The sequence goes on from NZ_JACHFQ010000006.1 coordinate 229,825, forward strand.
TGTAAATGTTGTATGGGAACCAGATGAAAAACAACTTCCTGAAGAAATTCGAGAACTTTATAAACATCAGTTAGAATTAGAACACAGTGAATTCGCTTTCTTTTATGAAAAGATGAAAAGTATAATTAGCCAGATAAAGGCTGATACTAGTTCGGATTTTGATATTTTATATTTGCCAGTAAGGGAGTTTTACTCGGTGCTAGAATACAAGAGTCAAACTCAGAAAGAGTTTGTACAAAGATATTTGTAGGAGATTGGGGTATGAGAAAGATTTCGGACGCATTTAAGAATTATTTAACAAACAATGAAGATATAAGACCTTTACTTGAGCAAATAAAGACGGATTCAACTCTAGACTGTGAAATACGTGAAAATAAATTGCAGATTTATTACCGTGGTGCAGAGTTGTTCTCAATAGAAGAAAAGAGTGGAAAATTTTATTTCACAAAATCTGGTAATTCCATAATAAAAGAAAAGAACGAAGAAATTTGCAAAGAAGCAATACGAGATATGGTAGATATTACAATCCCAAAACGTAAAAACTTACTAGATTTATATGGTCAGAATGGGCCTGAAGGTTCTGAACGGGAGTCACAACAATTAATTGTTCGAGAAAATAATTTAAATCTAAAAGCAGAAGAGACAGATTACTATATTGTTGATATAGAAAATGTAGATTCATATTTAGGCTTAAGATTTGACTTACTTGCAGTTAAGACAAAACATGATGGTAAAGACCGAACAACACCACCTAAGAAACTTGCAATTATGGAATTGAAATATAGTGATGATTCTGTTGATTCTGGAGAATCTTCGCTAGAAAATCATTTTATAGATTTATCAAACTTCTTGACCGATGAAACAAAATATTTCGAATTAAAAGCTCAAATTCGTTATTTGTTTAATTTAAAATGTGAATTAGGAATAATTAATAAACCTAATGTGAAAAATGATTTTGTAATTAAAGAAAATGATTTAGCTGAAAAACCAGAATATATAATCATTTTTGCAAATTACAATGTTAATGATTTAAAACAGAATCAGAATTTGTATAATTTACTTATAAAAATACGAAATAAATATCCTCTGGTTTTTGATAAAATGGATGTAAGAGTTGCAACTTCTGCATTTATGGGATATGCATTATATGCTGATTACATGATTCCTTACGATGATTTCGTTAATAGTCTTTTGAAGAAAGGATTGACGAATAAAGAGTTCATTGAGCAGTATACAGAATTACAAGAAAAGAATACCTGGCATTATGGAAATGAAAAGAAACTTTTCAACAAAAAGGATTATGAAAAGATTTATAATCATGGTATGAATGAAATTAGTAAGGATTTACCTGACGAAAAATGGGCTTCTTTATCTCACATAAAAGGATATTCAAAATACAGTGTAAGCAGTTTTGGTCGTGTAAAGTTTAATGAAATTGTATTGGAACAAGGTGATTATAATAATTCAGGGTATTTGAAACTCGATCCAAGAAATTTATATCCAGGAAAAATAGATCATGAAATAAATGTTTATACCTTAATAGCAATGGGATTTCTTGGAAAGACTTTTAACGACGGATATGATGTTCATCATAAAGACAACAATGGTTACGATTGTAGACTAGAGAATTTAGTTCTCCTAACAAGAAAGCAGCATATTGCAATTCATTCGAATATTCCAAAGAAGGACTTAAAATCTTTTCTTTCTGAGGAATAAAAAGAGAATAAAAGTTTTCACATCACGATAGTCATAGTCACCTCCGTTTATAATAAATCTTATAAACGGAGAACCTTAATTCTGTTCTTTAATCAATCAGTTTTCCAACTGTGTCCCGAGCGATTACTATTTCACCCATTTCTTCCAGACGGAAAACGATTTTGACAATGTCGGCTTGGGCTGTCTTTACGTCTATATCGCGGACAGGGCCCATGAAATCCATATCTTCCTTGAGCATTGTGGCAGCGCGTTTGGACATGTTTCGGAAGATTTTATTTTGAACTTCGGTTGGGCTTCCTTTTAAGGCTTTAGACAGTTCGATTGTGTCGGTTTCGCGGAGAATCTTTTGAATTGCGCGGTCATCCAACAAGGGCAAATCTTCAAAGTTAAAAATGCATTCGTTGAGCTGCTTCTGGAAAACTGGTGTTTTACTGCGGAACTTATCGACTGATAGTTCTGCAAAACTTTGTCCTGTTCGGAGAAGATTTTCCTTGATAATCTGGTAATCATCATCGAGGTTTATTCCAGATGTTGAGATTATGTGTTCAACTTCTGAAATTACACATTTTTCGTGCTTTTTAAAGTTCTTCGCACATTTAATAATCATAGTGCGGGTTTCTGGTTCAAGATATTCCAGAAGACCATCTGCTTCAAAATCGTCGATTTCTAGATAAGCGATAACTTTTGCGAGCGGGACATAATACATCTTGCAGATATAGTCCATCAGTACTTTTCGGGTTGCATTGGTTATATCTTCCATTGCATTTTCAACCATGAATTGAGCTTTTTTTGCTTCCACTGAATTGTTTTTCATAAGCAGTTCCTCCTTATCTGATAAAAGTATAAGAAGGTTGCCTATCATGAAGTGATATTTAGAAAAAATAATTCATAAAAACTGTTTCTTTAATAAGGAAAAATTAAAGAACGGCGCTAATGACGGCTTAGAAATAATATGCTATATTAAAATCACAAAGCGTTGAAACGATGCAAAAGTTGGCTTATGCCGGCTTACACTAAAACGGAGGTTCAGAGATGAACGCTATGAACAGTAATAATTTCAATTTTCTCGAACATAGTTGCAGTCATTCATGGTCGGAATGTCGCTCTGAACATTCTTGGTGTGAGAATGAAAACTGGTACGAAAACAGTTCGTTGAACTGTAAGTCAATTTTTGTAAGCGGAGTTTCTGCGTAACCTTCCTAATAGGCGTTGAAGCTCCGTGTTGAAGGAGTAATCAACGTGAAAACAACATATCTTAGACCTGTTCTCGATTTAGAGGCTACAGGTGCAAAAATCAAAACAATAATGAAACAGAAGGGAGTAACTCCCCGTCAGTTGCAGCTCATTCTGGGCTTTCCGTATGTGCAGACCATCTATAACTGGTTTGGGAAGAACCTTCCGACTATTGATAACTTTGTCGTGCTTTCACAAATTCTTGGAGTTACTATTGAGGATTTGATTGTAACTCGTATGGTCGAGACTGAGGTTGATATTTCGGAGGGCGTGGAAGCAATTAGCGCTTAAAAGATTACGCCTGTAGTTCAACGGTTAGAATAGGGGTCTCCAAAACCCTTGATGAGAGTTCGATTCTTTCCGGGCGTGCTAGAACTGGTACCCAAGTGGTCTAAGGGGATGGTCTGCAAAACCATTAGTCGTGGGTCCGAATCCCATCCAGTTCTCTTTTATGGAGTTACTAGTGTAAAGGTAACACTCCTGCCCGTGGAGCAGGCATTCTGAGTTCGAATCTCAGGTATCTCCCTTTTATGGTCTGCTGGTGCAACGGTTAGCACATCTGACTTTCTATCAGAAAATACCAGTTCGATTCTGGTGCAGACTAGATTTTGGAGTTGTGACCGAGTGGTTTAAGGTACCGGTTTGCTAAACCGGCGAATTTCAATTGAGATTCCATTGGTTCGAATCCAATCAGCTCCGTATTATTAAACCATGAGTTTAATGACTTCGGTCAATTTTCGCACTAAAATTTCCGTGATTATCGTCAATCCCGAAACTATAATCGGATATAGAGTAGCAGGATGGTAAAAATGAACGGAAATGAAATTACGCAAGAAATCAAAGCAAAACTTACTCAGATAGAACAACAGAAAAATATTCGTATTTTATATGCCTGCGAAAGTGGTAGCCGTGCCTGGGGATTTGCAAGCCCTGATTCTGATTATGATGTTCGTTTTGTTTATGTAAGGCCATTAAGCGATTACTTGAAAGTTAAAGCTGTTCCTGATTTTTTGGAATGCGAACTTAATGAAGTATATGACATTAACGGATGGGATTTAAAGAAGTTCTTTAAGCAGTTATATAAGTCCAATCCTGTTATCTTTGAATGGGCAAACTCTCCAATTGTATACAGAGAAACTCCAGAATGGGAAAGAATAAAGGCTGTAATGAACGATTATGTTCTGCAGGTTGAAATGTTTCATCATTATCGGGAAATGGGTCGCAGTAATTGCCTCCTTGCAATTTCTGCTAACGAGAAAGACAAGCTTTCTCGCAATCCTTCTTGCGAAGATTTGGGACGAGCCCTCCGTGGCTCTACTGGTGAAGTTGTGTTGAAGAAGTATCTGTATGTGCTGCGTCCAGTACTAGCCTGTCTATGGCTTATGCAGAAACATACTGTTCCACCTACAGAGTTTTCAAAACTTGTAGAGGAAGTTTTGCCAGTGGAATTAAAGGTATTGGTTGATGAGCTGCTTGCAGTAAAAATGAAATCTGGAGAAAAGGAAAAGGGTGCAAGAATCCCACAAATAGATTCATTTATTGAGACACAACTTAATGAAGCGACGGTGTTTCCTGTTTCAAAAGAAGAACAGGAAGATTATGAGAAACTGGATAATCTGTTTTTAGAAATTGTCCGGCAAGGAAAGTAAACAATGGCTGAATATTACAACATGGTACTAAACGAAGAAGAGCTCCACTGGTTTTTTGACCACATCATTCAAAAGCCTCTGGAGTATGAGACATATATGATTCTCTTGGCCTGCCGCGGTAAAAAGCTCACTGATGAAGAGCGCGAATATACAAAAGTAGGTGCCCGAGGTGAAATGATGCGTGAAGAACTGATTCGCTGTAAAGGTGGACTTAAGCAGGAGTGGAATTTCGACATCTACAGACAGGCTTTTTATGCTTATAACTGCGATAAACGCTTTCTTCTTACTCCTTCCGGAGTTCCTTATCCGGAACATGCTCTGGTAGTATATTCGGTAGTTAATCCTACAAATGAAATTGACTGTATTGAAGACACATTTGAACATTACAACAAGGAACGAAAGAACCTGACTGCTGCCATTTTGCGTGGTTCAAAACCTGGTATCCAAGATCATCTTGTAAAAATGCCAAAGGTCTTCGAGCACATGAAAAGCTGTCATGCTTCCCATACAAGCCGCCGTATCTGGCTGGACTTTGACATGGATATTAGAAAAGAATGCCGCGTTCCTAAAGTATTTGAAGAAGCTGCTATTGCACTTCGGAAAGCCGGAGAATTACTTTTTGGTAAAGGAAACTTTGCCGTTATAAAAACAAACGGTGGGTTTCATACTCTGGTCCGAAAGGAATGCCTCACTTTTAATCCGAATATTTTCCTGAAAGAAGTGTTTGAACAGGCTGACAATCTGCTTTTCCCTCAGTATGTTGATGAGTTTGTTGCAAATGATTCCAGCCACAAAAGTAAGGCTGGAAATAACATAATCAAACGTTCGGCTCTTATTCCAACTCCAGGATGCCGTCAGTATGACGACTATCCATGGGTGGTAAATAAAGAGGATTTCGAATGATTTTAATGGTATAATTATATATTTCATCGAGGATTGAATATGGCGTACTCCGAGCTGATTAAAAATCTGGATACTCTCAGAACTTATATCCGCAGTTTTTATATCTATGGATTTAAGACCCGCGATCAGTTTTTTGGAAGGAGTCCACGTACCTATGATGATGAAAAACGCCGTCTGGAAAATTATCTGGACGGCTATATGACTTTCCGCCCTGATGAAAACGGCAAGGTAACATTCCTTTCAATCGACAGCCGGCATACGGCTCATAATCCTCTGTATAAAATCTTCAAGGCAAAATCTTTCACGGCTATGGATATCTCCCTTCATTTCATGCTGATGGATAGCCTTGCTGACGGTTCAAAAAAGACCTTAAATCAGCTTTTGGATGAAATAAACGACACATATCTCAAGGACTTTTCTTTAGAAATTCTGCCTGAGGAATCCAGCCTCAGAAAGAAACTGAAGGAATACGAAGAATTAGGCTTAATTTCCTCCGAGAAAGAAGGAAAGACTATGCTTTATTATCGTAACCCGATGACAGATCTAGTCGGTCTTGAGGATGCCCTTTCTTTCTTTTCAGAAACTGCACCTTGCGGCCTTGCAGGAAGTTTTTTGTATGACAAGCTTCCTAACGATGTTCAGAAAAAAAGCGAAGTATTCCAGTTTAAGCATCATTATATAACATCTTCCATTGAGTCTGATTTTGTAGAACAGGTTTTTGAAGCAATCAGAGAGCACAGGTATCTGACAATTGAACAGAAGAGAAATGAGGATGACAGAACTTTCCCAAATGAAGTAGTTCCTCTTATGATTTATCAGAGTACACAAGGTGGACGAATGTATCTGATGGCTTACCGTCCTCGTGGAAAATACTTCCTTGCACTCCGATTTGATTATATTGTGGAAATGACTATCGGCGGAGTATATGCTGGTTTTAATCAGAAGCGGGCAGAGTTTGAAGAACTTAGAAAACATATTTGGGGAGTCGCTCTAAAGCAGAATAAAAAGCATAACGATACAACAACTGTTCATGTAACTTTCAGAGTTCATTTCGAAGAGGAAGAGAAATTTATTTATCAGCGCCTTTTGAGGGAAAAACGCTGCGGAACTGTGACTCTGCTTGATGATAACAATGCCCAGTTTGATGCAGATGTTTTTGATCCGCAAGAAATTATTCCCTGGGCAAGAACATTTATCTGCCGCGTTACTTTTTTTGACTGTTCAGAAAAATATATCGTTCGGCGCTTCTTCGATGATATTCGCGCGATGAATAAAATGTATCTTGAGAGTGAAGGGGAAGGACAATATGCTGTTCAGTGAGATTTACAGTGCGTATTACAATACTGTCGCCTCAATAATTGCAAGTGCTCAGAAAGGTACCCTTGATTCAGATTCGCTTTATCGAATAGTAAAGGATTCCGCATTTCCGGAAAGTGTAATGACAATAGGCAGCAGCCTGGAGAGTGGAAAATGGCCTCTTATCAAAAAGGATTACACTACTTATATAGAAGAAAATCCTACAATGCCGCTTTCTCTTTTGCAGAAACGATGGCTTAAGGCAATTTGCAGCGATAAAAGAATCCGTTTATTAGTTAATGAAGATGTGCTTGCCCGGCTTGAAAAAGAGCTGGAGTCCGTTGAGCCGCTTTTTACGGAAAATGACTTCTATCTATATGATAAATATTCTGATGGTGATCCGTATGACGATGAAGTGTACATCAAGAATTTCCGTACGGTTTTAGAAGCAATTCATCAGAAGAAATCGATTCAGGTAGAATATAACGGTCGTTTTGGTCAGAAGAAAAAATTCTTCTGTTCTCCATGTAAAATTGAATATTCAGAAAAGGACGATAAATTCCGGATTATCTCAAAAGTGAAGAATCGTTATTCAATAATGAATGTTGCAAGAATCAATAATTGTGAACTAACTGATAACAATAATTTGTCTGACCATTCTGAAGATGATCTGCCATATAACAGCCGAGCCAGTGTAACTCTTGAAATCTATGATGAACGAAAAGCCATGGAACGCGTAATGCTTGCTTTTGCGCACTTTGAAAAAAGGGCAGTTCAGATTAGTGAAGATGTTTACCAGCTTACTCTGAACTATGACAGCTTTGATGAAACAGAACTTGTAATCCGAGTATTAAGCTTTGGGCCGATGGTAAAGGTGCTTGAACCAGAAAGTTTCAGGAATCTTATCCAGACGCGTATCTCAAAACAGATTGAATTAATGAAACGAAAGTAGTTTTCGCAATAAATTTTCCGTGATAATTGAATTTGACTCTGCTATAGTAAAACCATAAAGGTTCTTACAGCAATAATAACCGCAATGATTTGATTAATCGTGCCGAAAGGTGTTGGGAAAAAATGAACCTTGTTTTGAGCCGCTATGCTGCGAAGGTGGCAAAACAGCGGGGCGTTGCGGGGTGTCCCCGCAGAAGGGGGAGGGCGCAATGAAGTGCGACCGCAGGGGAAGGCTTTCCCCTCCTTAAGAGGAGTGTTTTATGCAGTTGGTCGAAGGAAAATATAACTCAGCGAAAGTCTACACTGATGTAGTTGATGAAAAATCATTGCAGCAGATTAAGACTCTCTGTGACCAGGAATTTACTTCTGGAGCAAAGATTCGTCTGATGCCTGATGTTCATGCCGGAGCCGGCTGTACAATCGGAACTACAATGACCATCAAAGATAAGATTGTCCCTAACCTTGTAGGTGTTGATATCGGATGTGGAATGGAGACTTTGTGCATTAAAGCGGATTCTGAAGTAAGTCAGAATTTCAATGGAGCAGACCTGGATAAGATTATTCGAAAGAATATTCCATCTGGATTCAGTATACGAAAATTTCCACATGCTTTTGTTGAACAGGTTGAATGGGACAATATCAAGGGGCAATACAACAAAAAGAGAGCCTGGTTAAGTCTTGGAACTCTTGGTGGCGGAAACCACTTTATCGAAGCTGACCGTGATGATGAAGGCAATTTGTATATTGTAGTTCATTCTGGTAGCCGACATGCAGGACTTGAAATAGCTGATTACTATCAGGAACAAGCATGGAGACAGCTAAACGGGAAAACTAAAGCCGAAATGGATGCAATGATTGCCGAACTGAAAGCAGAAGGCAGACAATGTGAAATTGAGGAAAGAAGGGTAGAGTTGAATGCTCAGATTAAAACTCAAATTCCAAAAGATCTGGCTTATGTGAGTGGCGAACTGTTTGATGACTACATTAACGATATGAGGATAATGCAGCATTTTGCAATGCTCAACCGAAAGGCAATGATACAGTCAATTTCTATCGGTCTTCATATTAAGGAAGCGGACATCATAGAGCAGTTTACTACGATTCATAATTACATTGATACGGAGAATATGATTCTTCGTAAGGGTGCAGTTAGTGCGCAGAAAGGTGAAAAGCTTTTGATTCCAATCAACATGAGGGATGGTTCTCTTATTTGTATTGGAAAAGGAAATGAAGACTGGAACTGTTCTGCTCCTCATGGTGCAGGTCGGGTCATGAGTCGAAAAAAGGCAAAGGAAGAATTAAGTCTTGAAGAATTCAAGGCTGAAATGAGTGGAATCTGGTCGTCAACAGTAAATCTGGACACGATTGATGAAGCACCAATGGCTTATAAAACCATGGATGATATTGTGGCAAACATCGAACCGACTGCTGAAATAGTGAAGGTTATTAAACCAATCTATAACTATAAAGCAGGGGAGGAGAGAAGCTGGTAGGATTCAACTACAACTTTAATTACAAATGTGATTTTTGTTGTTATGTTTAAATTATAAATTGCTGCTTGGGCAGCTTAAAGGCACGTACAGCAATAATACAGAAGAGAATAAAAGAGTGCCTTGTTTTAGCGAGTCTCGGAAAAATCTATGATTTTTCCGGATATGCACAGCGGGGCGTTGCGGGGTGTCCCCGCTGAGAGGGGTACGACGCAACGAAAAGTGCGGCGTAGGGGAGAGACTTCTCCCCTCAATACTCAAGGAGAAATATTATGAACGCATTACAGGCAATGAAAATGCAGTTGAACGTGGCTCACACCGAGAATGGTGATTTGGCTTATAAGTCTACAGGTTCCGCTTGTCTGGATTTCTTTTCTTTGTGCGGTGGTATGAGAAACAATCTCGAGGATTTGGATGTGCTGTTTGCAAAGGCTTATGCAGAGAATCCTATAGTTGCAATTAAGATTCTCTTTTACATGCGTAACATTCGTGGTGGTCTTGGGGAACGCAACAGCTTCCGCGTACTTTTGAAGGAACTTGCAAAGTTCTATCCAGAAATGGCAAAACAGATTGTTTACGCTGTTCCAGAATATGGACGTTGGGATGACCTTCTTGTTCTGCTTGATACATCTGTAAAAGACGATGCAATTGCGCTTATCAAAGCACAGATTGAAAAGGATAAGGAAGCAATGGAGAAGGGAAGAGAAGTAAGCTTACTTGGAAAGTGGCTTCCTTCTATCAATACTTCTTCTAAGGAAAGTGTTGCCAGAGCAAAAATCATAATGGCAGCTCTTGGCATGAAGGCTGTTGAATATCGTAAGTTGTGTTCTGCACTTCGTAAGGAAATCAAGATTCTTGAAGATAACCTTCGTCGTAAGGATTATACCTTTGATTATTCTAAGCAGCCAAGTCAGGCCATGCTTCGTTACAAGAAGGCATTTATGCGTAACGATGAGGAACGTTATAAGTCTTTCTTGAACAAGGTTGTTGAACAGGCAGAAAAGCTTGCTCGCGGTGAAGAGATTCCTGAAGAGGAAAGGGTAAAGCTTAATACTAAGACCCTGTATCCATATCAGATTGTTGCTCCATTTATGAATGGCTGGTTTGGTGCTAGATGTCTTCCGGACGAAAAAGCTCTTCCTTTAGAAGCAAGCTGGAAGGCATTGGACCGTGGAAGCTTTGATTCTAAGACCATTGTTGTTCGCGACGGTTCTGGTTCTATGTATGGTTCTGGAGATTTTGCTGCAATCAATATTGCTACATCTTTGGCTTTGCTTTTTGCAGAACAGCTTGATAGTGCATATAAGAACAGTTTTATTACCTTCAGTTCTGAACCACGGCTTATTCAGGTTCCAGAGAACGCTGATACTTTGCAGAAGAAGTTAAACTTTATCTCAAAGTTTAATGACTGTTCTAACACTGATATCGGTAAGGTTTACCGTCTTATTCTTGATGTAGCAAAGAGCGGAAATGTTCCAAAAGAAGAAATGATTGAACGTATTTTGATTATTTCTGATATGGAATTCGACTGTTGCTCATCAAAGGAATCAACTTTCGAATTCTACAAAAAGGAGTTTGAGGCAGCAGGTTATGAACTTCCAGAACTTGTATTCTGGAATGTAATGGCTCGTGATACACACCTTCCTGTTACTATGAACGAGAAGGGCGTAAAACTCATTAGCGGTGCATCAGCAAATATTTTTGCCGATGTAGTTAGTGGTGACCTCAAGGTTGTCACTCCGTATGAGTTCATGCTTAAAACGCTTGAACCATATGCTGAGTTTGATAAACTTGTAGCATTAGCAATTAAAGGTGCAACCAGCAATTTCGGCAGAGATAGTATTTATTGCACCTTGTAAAAAGATGCGTACAGCAATAACAGCAATAGACTTGTAATCTATGAGAGCTAATCTGCATCTTGAAGATTAAAGGCACAGACAGCAAAAAAATAGCCGTAAGAGGCGCTGGATTTGCAATCTAGAGATAGAAATGTGTCTTGTGGACTTCTTCGGTTTAACAAATTGAAGAAGTCTTTTTTATTGGAGATGTTGAAATGAAAAATAACTTCAAATGGTATAAAGAGCAGATAAATGGCAAATGGTATTCTGTTTGTGATCATAAACATGTTCCTATGATTGAACACACAAAAGATGGTAAATACAAGCTACGTAATGCAAACGGAAAAGCTGTTTTGCATGAAGAATATACTGATGCTGTAAAGCTTGCTCTTGAAGTGTATGAAAAGTTCAAAAAATTGAATAAGGATTTTGTGGAATAGGACTCTTGTTTCTGGTTATCCTGTTGTAAAAGAGGGTATTTTACTTCCTCTTAAAATTACTGAAATCAAAGACTGGGATAATGGTCTTGAAGGATGGATAACAGCCGAACTTCCGGATGAAAGAAGTCTTACTTTCTTTGATGTAGATTATGCAATCAATAAAGAGAAATATGAAATTGGTCAATTTGATTAAGAAAATCCCGGAGCAGAAACGCAAGTTCTGCTGCCGAAGAGTTTCATCTTTACACCTCAAAATCAAGGCAAACGCGGCTTGCAGTGTATGGGCGGACCTTGCTGTTTGCTACGGCCACGTGTTCCGGGTGTTTTACCATTTGTGACTCCTCTTTTTATGAGAGATATTTTATCATGAAACGACATGAATGAGTATTACGGTAGAGGTATTACACAAACTTTTAAAATCTGATAAGATGACCACACTTTTCAAAGATTGCCTAATCTTATTAAGAGCGGATTTCTTCCGCACCTTTCTATGCTCATGCGCAAGGTCTTTGCGTAGTCTTAATGCAATCACATTTACATTCTGGAGTTTCGTATGCCAAAATCTTTGGGACAGGAAATTCTTTTTACCATTATGATGGTATTTGTTATGGTTTATGCAATGATTTGTTACAACATTGCACTTGCGATGGGAGGACTTTCTAATTCTGTTTTTCTGCTTGCCTTCCATGAACTTCCAATTATGGCACCAATTGCTTTTGTTATTGATTTCTTTATTGTTGGTCCTCTTGCAAAGAAAATTACTTTTTCTAAGTTCAATCCTGAACAGACTAATCCGGTGTTTATCATCCTTTCAATTTCAATCTGTTCTGTATGGATGATGTGCCCGCTTATGAGCCTTGCTGCTACAATTCTTTTTAAGGGCGGTTTCCAGAAAGAGATGATTTCTATCTGGCTTCAGACAACTGCTTTTAATTATCCGATGGCCGCTTTCTGGCAGATGCTTGTTGCAGGACCTCTTGTTCGTGTCATTTTTGGATTGATGTTTAAAAATAAGAAACCCGCAGCAAAATAATACACTGCGGGCTCCTAAATTAACCTAACTGTCCTGGTAGAACCAGTTTTTCCTTATACGGAAATTCTGCTTCATATTTAGCAAAGACCTCGGGATTTTCTTCGGCGACGAAATAGGCTTTTGGCGGTGTGTATATCGCTTCAATGCCATTCAGGTAGCCGGGGATAAGTTCCTGTGCTAAGAAGTACAAAGGTGCGCTCATTAAGAGGAGCAGGGGGTTTTTAAAAACTAACGATGAATAAAGAGTAATTTGAGTAACATTACTGATTTATCAGATATTATCCTGAATTCCGGATAACAGATAGGCAAGATAAAGAAAGTGCAATCTCATTGTTTTATTTTCTTGTTTTATCTACCTTTAGCTGTATTGCACCTAATTTTTTTGTATTGCACTTTTTAAGCACTTTAATTAGCGCACATGTGCGCTAATTATTTTTGGTTTTGTTTTTTATTTTTTCATATTGACTAATACGACCTTTCGTTTTCGGATGGTGATACAGCTATTTTTATTTGTTTTTTGTATGCTCTTATAAAATCTTGAATCTTTTTCAGACTCAATAAAAATAGAGTTTGATTCTTTCAGTTCAACATTTGGTGAAAATAAATTCAAGTTTCCCAAAAATTGCATGGATTCCCAATATCGCTCAAATCTATTTTCAATATTTGGGTGTGTTTTGAATTCTTCGATGGCTCCCCGTGCAAGCAAAGTTTCAAATACATAATTTTTAATCTTGACGGAATCTTTTGTGTCTCCTAGCATTAAATTGCTTGAAGAGGAAGTTATTTCTTCGCCGAGTGGTAAAGGCTTGTCAGGAATGGCAAGCCGGATTTGTTTTAAATCCTTTACCATTCTTTCTGTGGCAAACCCTTTTTCGTTTACATCATAAACATAGCATTTTGAGTCTTTTTCTGAGAAAAAATATAATTAGCACTCTTGTCTTCTGCACTAATACGACCTTCCGTTTTCGGAAGGTGATACAGCAATTAACACATCACGCAAAATACGCAACTTTCTTCCATATATAATGGTACTTTTCACTACAGTATCATCTGTATCTGCAAAAGGCTTCTTTTCAAATAGCAATAAAGTGAGTTTTGATAAAACACTTACAACAATCAGCTTCATCTTTGCAAGAGACATGTTTGCACAGTTATCCTAATATTCGGATAACCTATGAAAGGCTACTCATCGATGTACGAAGCAAATCAGATCAACGGCGTGTACTTTGCAGGCCCAGCCAAAACAGAAGGCTATATCGACGACTTTGGCTGCTGGCAGACTTACACCTGGACAGATTATTTTGAGAGAATCTTCAATACTCGGAATAAAGATGTTAAGATGAGAATGTATGTGGCCATGCAATTGGCAAAGTAAAGAGACATTGCCGGGTTGGGCAATGTTCGGCAATGATAAACCAATTGATAAAAATAACTTGCTTTTTAGATTATGATAATATGTACTACATATTGGCAAAAATAAAGAAAATTGCCAAAGTGTAGTAAAATACGAGGATTTGTTAATATGTTGAATTGTTTGATAGTAGCTTTAGGCGGCGGAATTGGTGCATGTTTAAGATATCTGATTGGGATTATTCCACTCAAAGAACCGTATGCGTTCCCTGTAAAAACTCTTGTGATAAATTTGACAGGTTGTTTTGTAATCGGACTGATTGCAGCACTGGCAGTAAAGAATACATCACTTTCTCCAAAGACAATGCTTTTTATAAAGACAGGTTTGTGCGGGGGCTTTACAACTTTCTCAACCTTTGCATTAGAAACAGAGACCCTCATCAAGACAGGACATGTCGGAATCGCAATTTTGTATGTTGCACTGAGCGTGATTGTAGGAGTGGGGCTGACCTTTGCAGGGCAAGTTGTTATAGGAAAGTAGGATGAAAATTCGGTTCTGTCTGATTTTTGCAATGATAGCTCTTCTTGTCTCTTGTGATAATGTTTCCAAAGATGAACGCAATTACACAGAAATTGATGCACCTGCAGAAATTGCAGAACGTGCTTACAGTTTTGCAGAGTTGTATGAGCAGTTAGATACAGAGTACCATTTGGGCGGGCAGGCCCCGGTTCGAGCAATTCAGATAGACTGTTCTGGTCTGATAATCATGTGCTATAAGTATGCTCTGGTAGATACAAAGTACCAGCTTCTGGTTTCTGACATGACTGCAAATTACATGTATACTAACGCTTCAACTCATATTAATAAGGCAGATTTAAAAAAGGGAAATCTGATTTTCATGGGAGAAGCGGACAGTGATTCTGTAACGCACATTGCATTGTTTGACAAACTCGAAAACGGAAAAATCTATTTCATCGACAGTACTCAGAAAGACACAAACGGTGATGAAGTGAATGATATCGACGGCGTTACTTATCGTAACTATGAAGAAGATGATTCACGATTCAAGGCATTCGGAAGAATGAGAGTGAAGTATTAGGGGCAGAGATGAACAAAAGCGTATTAAAGAATGGCGACCTGCTTTTCATGAGCGATGAATCAGAGTTCTCAAAGGAAGAAAAGCGAGATATATGCTGCTGGATAATGCGCCGTCCGGCGGTTTATTAAGAATGAAAGTAAGCGGGGATAATGCGGAAAGCGGTATAGGGGAGTTACAAGGCTTTTTACGGACAGACTGCAAGATGCTGCTTTTTATTTTTTCTATTTAATATATTTAGAATAGATATTAAAGTGTCTAAAATATTAGACAAAATCAATTAAAAACGGGAGATTTTAGATTAAAACAGCGATAGTTTATGCAAGCGTGCACCATAAGAATACAGAAAAACTGGTGAGAGCTATTGCAGATAAGTACCCGGAAGTTGAACTTATCGACGCTACAAAGACCATCTTAAAAGATCTTGCTTCCTATGATTTGATTGGTTTTGCTTCTGGAATCTTCTACGGAAAACTTCATAAATCATTAATCAGCTTTATTACAGATAATCTCCCGGCCCACAAGAAAGCTTTTGTAATCTATACTTGTGGTCAGGACAGTCCTTCATACATTAAATCTGTTGAAGAACTGATTAAGTCTAAAGATGCTGCTTTTGCAGGATATTACTATGATACATGGAGTCCATTTAAGCTTATTGGCGGCAAAAATAAAGAACGTCCAAATGCTGATGATATCCAGAAAGCCGTAGAATTTTACGAAGGAATTTGTAAATAATTCTTGTATTTAGTGTGAATAAGTGTTATTATATGCCAAAAAAATGACATGAACCCCTAATAGGTGACGTTTTTTTGCTGATTTCAATAATCCTAAAAATAGTTGTTTAGGTCAACCCTTATTCTTTTCCTAGTGGATA
>NZ_JACHFQ010000007.1:0-242619 GCF_014201975.1 Treponema ruminis
TGCAATTCTTTATATTTCAATGATATACTAATGCTAAATAGTGTTGTATAATACTATATAAGTGACTAGCTAAAAGATTCGCAATCAAAGGGTGGCCGGTTCGAGTCCGGTCGTCTCCAGAAAAATCCTGCTAAGTGCAGGATTTTTTATTTATAAATTGATTTTTTTTTCTAGCAAGCGAACCGTCCTCCGATTATAGCTTCTTTTACAGCTTCATTAAGCAGTTGTGCTCCAGGTCGATTATTCGCTGGTTGCGGCTTCCTCGGAAGTTGAGCGTTAAGTCCCGCTCTTTTTCGATGTAGGGGCCGTCAATCAGAACGTTGATGCAGGCCAGCATTCGGTTTGTGAAAGGAGTGTGCTTGCGTCCGTCGGCCGGCAGCAAGTCCTTGTCGTAAAGATAGCCTGTGTAGCACCAGATGTTTTTGTTTGGCAGTTCTTTTTTGACCCGCTCCAAAAATGGCGCGAGAACTTCCTGATTTTCTTCTTCAAATGGCTCTCCGCCAAGAACCGTGAGTCCTGCGATGTGGGCCGGTTTGAGGGCTTCCATGATTTCATCCTCGGTCTCTTTTGTGAAGGGCTTTCCGAAGTTAAAATCCCAGGTAATCTGATTGTGGCAGCCCTTGCAGTGATTGCGGCAGCCAGAGACAAAAAGTGAAACGCGAACACCCAAGCCGTCCGCAATGTCGATTTTTTTAATTATTCCGTAATTCATAATATTTTTTATAAAAAGATTGCCTGGCAGAACCAGGCAATCAAGTATTTTTAGATTGGTCAGAAAATCTTTACAAGTGAAGGACTCGTTCTTTGATTTCCTGAGTGCGGCCCTGGTTCCAGTACTGTGTGCCGATGTAACCACAAGTGCGGCGGGCTACGTTCATTGTTGCCTGGTCTTTGTTGCCGCAGTTAGGGCACTGCCAGACCAGCTTGTTGTCGCTGTCAGTTACAATCTGGATTTCGCCAGTGTAACCGCATTTCTGGCAGCAGTCTGATTTGGTGTTAAGCTCGGCGTACATGATGTTCTCGTAGATGTGCTTGAGAAGGGTCATGACAGCCGGGATGTTGTTTTCCATGTTTGGAACTTCAACATAGCTTACAGCCCCGCCCGGGCTAAGCTCCTGGAACTGGCTTTCGAAGCTGAGCTTGGTGAATGCGTCCATCTTTTCTGTAACGTGAACGTGGTAGCTGTTTGTGATGTAGTTTTTGTCTGTAACGCCCTCGATTTCACCGAATCGCTTTTTGAGGCATTTTGCAAACTTGTATGTAGTTGACTCAAGCGGTGTACCGTAGAGTGAGAATGCGATGTTTGACGCAGCCTTCCACTCGGCGCACTTTTCGTTGAGGTGCTTCATGATTTCGATTGCGAATGGTGTAGCATCCGGGTCTGTGTGAGGTTTGCCTGTCATGTAGCGGACACACTCGCAGAGACCTGCATAGCCCAAAGAAATTGTTGAGTAGCCGCCGAAAAGAAGCTTGTCGATTTTCTCGCCTTTTTCGAGGCGGGCAAGGGCACCGTGCTGCCAGAGGATTGGAGCAACGTCGCTTGGAGTGCCCAGCAATCGCTGGTGTCGGCGCATGAGGGCCTTGTGGCAGAGCTCGAGGCGCTCGTCGAAGATTTCCCAGAATACCTTGTAGTCACCGCCAGAAGAACATGCTACGTCAACGAGGTTGATTGTAACTACGCCTTGGTTGAAGCGGCCGTAATATTTTGGTTTGCCCTGCTCGTCGGTGTATGGAGTGAGGAATGAGCGGCAGCCCATGCAAGGGTAGCAGTTTCCTTTGCCGTTTGCATCGACTTTGAGTTCGAGCATTTTCTTTTCGGAAATGTAATCAGGAACAAGACGGCGGGCTGTACATTTTGCAGCAAGTTCTGTGAGTGCGTAATATTTTGAGCCCGGCTCGATGTTGTCTTCTTCGAGAACGTAAATGAGTTTTGGGAAGGCTGGTGTAACCCAGAATCCCTTTTCGTTTTTAACGCCCTGATAGCGCTGCTTGAGCATTTCTTCGATAATCATGGCGAGGTCGGCCTTTTCCTGCTCGTTCTTTGCCTCGTTGAGGTACATGAAGACAGTGATGAAAGGAGACTGACCGTTTGTTGTCATGAGTGTGACAACCTGATACTGAATTGTCTGAACGCCGCGGGTGATTTCGTCGCGGATTCTCATTTCTACGATTTTGTTGAACTGTTCGTCGCTGAATTTTACGCCTGTCTGCTCTTCAACGCGCATTGTCTCACGCTGGAACTTTTTGCGGCTTACATCTACGAACGGAGCCAGGTGAGCCAGAGAAATTGACTGACCGCCGTACTGAGAAGAAGCAACCTGAGCGATAATCTGTGTGGCGATGTTGCAGGCTGTTGAGAATGAATGTGGTGTGTCGATTTTGGTTCCTGAAATGACTGTGCCGTTCTGGAGCATGTCCTCAAGGTTGACCAGATCGCAGTTGTGCATGTGCTGTGCGAAGTAGTCTGCATCGTGGAAGTGGATGAGTCCTTCGTCGTGAGCCTTTACGATGTCTTCGTCGAGAAGGAATCGCTTTGTGATGTCTTTTGAAACTTCACCGGCCATGTAGTCACGCTGAACTGAAACGACTGTTGAGTTTTTGTTTGAGTTTTCCTGTTTAACTTCCTCGTTGTTGCATTCAAGAAGAGAAAGAATCTGCGAGTCCGTAGAATTGGCACGACGCATGAGCTGATGCTGGTAGCGGTATGTAATGTATTTTTTGGCGATGTCGAATGCACCTGCCTTCATGATTGCCTTTTCGACCAAATCCTGAATGGCTTCAACATTCATCTCGTGATTTTCTGCAGCACACTGTTTTTCGATATTTTCCGCAATACTGTTGATTGTGCTGTTTGCCAACTGCTCCGACGGTGGAACTTCATTGTTCGCTTTTGAAATTGCCGTAATGATTTTTTTAAGATCGAAGACGACTTCTTCACCGTTGCGTTTAATAATTTTCATGCCATTACCCCTCCAGACATCACATTTGAGAATTTTTTAGTTTTTTTGAAAAAAAATGCTTGACAAATTCGAATTTGTGTGTAGTGTCTGACACCGTTATTATCGGTTAAATCTACACTACCTATAGCGTTTTTTTTATTAACTTTTCAAATGATAATTTTACATGCGAATTAAGTCAACCGTTTTTTTACAGAAAGTCAGTAAAATCAAAAAATGTCGCTTTTTTCTAATCAAGTGGAAAACAGAAAAAAAATAAAAAAATCCCCGCTGTTTTTTAATTTCAGCAGGGATAAGAATTTATGTTTATTCAAAAAGATTTGTTGATTTGAGCCATCGGGCGACGGTCTCGGCTTCTTTGTCCAAAGGCCTGTCATCCTCAACGAACGCGCTCATTTTTCGCACCTCGTCATGAACTTTTTGGGTGAACGGCGCAAAGTCTTTGATACCCGCAAGATCGACCGCCTGCATTGCCGCAAGAAGGTGTGTCGCGAACTGGAGGAAGACAAGCTCAATCTGCTCGGTGAATTTTCGTGCCGAGATTGTGCCCATGGAAACTTTGTCCTGATTGAGTGCTTCGGTTGGAGCCGAAGTGAGCGAAACCGGGAAGCAGTAGGTGGCAACTTCGCCGCGGATTGCAGAAATCGTAATCTGAGCCGCCTTGAACCCGAGTCGTAATCCCGCGCGCGGATGGTCAGCCGGCGTGTAAGGAATCAGGTTTTCGGTAAGTCCGTTGAATTTTCCGTCGATGATGATTTCAGCCTGCTTGTCGCTCAAATCCGCGATATTTGCAAGTGCAGTCCTCATGTAATCGCAGGCCGCACAAATGTGTCCTCCGTAGAAATTTCCTGTGTTGTAAAGACGACCTGTATCAATGTCCACAAGCGGATTATCGTTGGCGGAATTAAGTTCTTCTGTAATCATTTCGCGGGCAAAACGCAATGTGTCACGGTAAACGCCGTTAATCTGAGGTGCGCAGCGGATTGAATATCTGTCCTGGATTTTATTCTGCTGGGCGACAAAGCCTTTTCCGTCAAGCTTTTCAATCTGATTCTTCAAAAAGTCCTCGTATTTCCAGACTCGTTTTGATTCTAAAATAATGTTGTGGACGTAAACTGCGCTTTCCATCTGGCCACGGTGATTTTTAAGCTGGCTCACTTTGGTGACGAAAGGCGTGTCCTTGCCGCGTGTGATTTCTGATGTTACCGCCGTGAGAAAGTCGGAGATGTTTGCAAGACGCTGGGCCTTTTTCCAGGCGAGGCAGGCAACTGCTGTCATGACGCTGGTTCCGTTCATCAAAGCAAGTCCTTCTTTTGCTTCGATTGGGAGCGGATCCAGACCTTCGGCTTTTAGTGCCTCTGCTGCGGGAACAATTTTTCCTTTATAATAAGCTTCCCTCTGACCCATGATAACGGCCGCAAGATATGAAAGAGGGGTGAGGTCCCCGGAAGCACCCACTGAGCCGAGCTGTGGAATCACCGGGATTATGTCGTGGTTCAAAAGATTTACCATCATGCGGGCAAGTTCCGGCCTGATTGCCGAATGACCGCCCTTTACGTTCCCGTTCAGGCGGGCAAGAATAACGGCACGGCCAGTCTCATGATCGAATTTGGGGCCGAGACCGATTCCGTGATAAGCACAGATAACGCGCTGTAATTCTCCGGCTTTTTCCACGCTTATCTGATTATGGCAGCTGTCGCCGAAGTCAGTTGTTACGCCGTAAGTTGGCACGCCGGTCGCAATGTAATCTTCAAGGAATTTTCGTGATTTTTCCAGAGTCTCCCAGAATTTTTTGTCAGTCGGGAGTGCGACTTCTTCATTTTTATAGGCAACGTCGCAGACATCTTCAATAGTAAGTTCATTTCCGTTGATGGTTTTCATAATGCTTTAAGTTTAGAGATTTTTTGTTAAGTGGTAAATTGTTTTTATGGATAAAATTCTGCATTTTTGCTACAATTTTCGAAATTATCTTAAAACTGAGTACGGAGTAAAATATGAAAATAGCAAAAATCCTTACAATTACAGCAGCATCGCTTTTTATGATTTCGGCTGTTCCTGCGTTTTCTGCAAAAAAATCTGATTCCGCTTCACAGAAAGTTGAAAAGTCAGCAAAAGACAAAAAAAAGGCAACAAAATCTTCTAAAAAAGAGGCAGAATCTAAAGTGGATGATTCTAACGAAGAATTTGCGGAAGCTGGAAAAGCTGTAGGCAACGCCGGAAAGGAAGTCGGCCATGCTGCCAAAAAAGCTGGAAAGGAGATCGGTTCAGCAGCAAAGTCTTTCGGCAAAAGCTTCAAAGAAGCATTTTCTTCTGATTCATCTGATTCTAACAAAGACTAGCTTGTCAGGCTCTTCCTGACAACAGCAATCTTTCAGGAGATTTTACATGGATATTCGTTACTCAACAGGAAAAGAGCCGTTCAAAAGAATGACTACAGAAGAAATTCGTGATGAATTTCTCATCGAAAACATTTTCATCAAAAATGACGTTACTGCGGTTTACAGCCACATCGACCGAATCGTAACTTTGGGCTGTATGCCTGTTGACGAGACAGTTAAGCTCGACAAAAACATCGACGCAATGAAAGACTTTGGCGTTGACTTTTTCTTGCAGCGTCGTGAGCTTGGCATGATTAACATCGGCGGTGACGGCCTTGTCGTTGCAGACGGAAAAACTTACGAAATCAAGCACTACGATGCACTTTATCTCGGTGCCGGCACAAAAGAAGTTACACTGGCTTCAAAAGATGCAAAAAATCCAGCCAAATTCTACATGAACTCAACACCAGCTCACTGCACTTACCCAAGCCGAATCATCACTTATGAGCAGGCAAATCATGTTCACATGGGAAGCCAGGCTGAGTCAAACGACCGCACAATCAACCAGTACATTCACCCGTCAATCCTTGACACCTGCCAGCTTTCAATGGGCATGACACACCTGGAGACAGGCTCAGTCTGGAACACAATGCCGGCTCACACACACGAGCGCCGCATGGAAGTTTACTTCTACTTTGACTTCCCAGAGGATCAGATTGTATTCCACTTCATGGGCGAGCCAAACCAGACACGCCACATCGTAATGCACAACGACGAAGCCGTAATCAACCCAAGCTGGTCAATCCACTCAGGCTGCGGTACAAGCAACTACACCTTCATCTGGAGCATGGGCGGCGAAAACCGTACATACACAGACCAGGACTGGATCCGCACTCCTGACCTGCGATAGCAGGGCGGGAGAAGTTCAATAACTTCCTTGCAGGACGAGGCGGCTTGTCCGCCTCATACGCACACCGGATTTGCGCTAGGCTATGTAGCCCCGAAGTTGCCAGCTTGCTGGCAATGAGCGTGAGCGAAGGGCGGAACAGCCGGCCCGCGCCAGCGGGAAGCGCCCTGAAATTATCTATAGCCAAAAGCCCTTCTTTCCGATATACTTAAAAGGTCGTGCTTTTGCTTGTGGGCAAATCGCGGCTCTCTGGAGAGTTTCCATTGCACCAAATGGAACACCGAAGGGTTAAGGTTATTACAACCGATATCTCAGGTAAAACGGACAGGGCATCACAAAATGTTCTAACCACTCTAGAGAGCTGAACAGGTCGTTCAGCTCTATTTCTTTTTAAAGGGGAACAAAATGTTCTCAACCATTAACAACATTCTTAACACCATTGATGACGTGGTTTGGGGAATCCCGACAATTGCGCTCATTCTCATCACGGGAATCGTAGTCACAGTTTCAACTCGGGGTATTCAGTTCACAAAGCTGGGAAGAGCTTTCAAGAGCATCTTCAAGGAAAACGAAGGTCACGGTGAGCTTTCAGGATTTGCCGCCCTCTGTACAGCTCTTTCTGCAACAATCGGTACAGGAAACATTGTCGGTGTTTCTACAGCCGTTCTCGCAGGTGGTCCTGGCGCCCTCTTCTGGATGTGGCTTGCCGCAATTCTTGGAACTGCAACAAAATATGCAGAATGTATGCTCGCAATCAAATACCGCGAGGTAGCTTCTGACGGACACATCCTCGGCGGTCCTTTCTATACAATCGAAAAAGGCATGGGTCCGAAATGGAAGTGGCTCGCAGTTCTTTTCGCAATCTTCGGAACTCTCGTAGGTCTCCTTGGTATCGGAACATTTACACAGATCAACGGTATCTGTGGTGCAATTCAGAACGCATTCGACCCTGAAAACGCAAACATCGCTTTCTATATCGGTGAGCACGCTTATTCATGGGCAACAGTAATCGGTGGTGCAATCATTACTGTAAGTGCAGCCCTCGTAATCATTGGCGGCCTCAAACGAATCGCAAAAGTTGCAGAAAAAGTCGTTCCTGCAATGGCTTTCATCTATATCTTCCTCGGTCTCGCAGTCCTCATCATGAACGCAACAAAAATCCCGGCTGCTTTCGAGCTTATCTTCAAAGGCGCATTCGGTGCACAGACAGGCCTCAAGGCTCTCGAAGGTGCCGCTTTGGGCGTTGTCCTCAAGACAGCAATGCAGAAAGGTATCGCACGCGGTATCTTCTCAAACGAAGCTGGCTTGGGTTCTGCTCCAATCGCAGCAGCTGCCGTTCAGACAAACGAGCCTGTTGAGCAGGGTATGGTAAACATGACAGGTACAGTAATCGACACACTGATTATCTGTACAATGACAGGTCTTTCAATCATCATCGCTGGCGGTGACGTATGGAACAGCGGAGCAAGCGGTGCTGCCCTCACAGCAAAGGCATTCTCAACAATCCTCGGCGGTGACGGAAAGAGCATCCAGTTCCTTCTCATGCTCTGTTTGATTTTCTTCGCATTCACGACAATTTTGGGCTGGGACTACTACTCAGAGCGCTGTCTTGAATACTTGAGCAAGGGCAACCAGACAGTCGTAAAGGCTTACCGATGGCTTTACATCATTGCAGTTGCAATCGGACCTTACATGACAATTTCTGCAGTTTGGACAATCGCCGACATCACAAACGGTCTCATGGCAATTCCTAACTGTATCTCCCTCATCGTATTGAGCGGAGTAATCGCAAAGGAAACAGAATCTTACTTCAATAAATATCCGAAACTGTAGGAAAATCTGATTCCTCTTCAAAGCCCGTCGGTCTCAATCGGCGGGCTTTTTCATTGTAAAAGTTGCAAAAATTCGCTAAAATCTTCCATATGAAGATGAAAATACAGCTCTATAAAGACATCGAGCCGGAATTCTTTGACGGCCGTGATTTTGGCGGTTCAATTGATATTGTAAAGGACGTTCTTTCCGACGTAAAAAAGCGCGGAGACAAGGCTCTTGCTGAGTACGGTGCAAAATTTGACCTTTCGGCACCAAGCTCTTTTGAAATTCCAGAGGCTGAGCTTAAAGCCGCTGCCGAGAAGATGCAGCGCGAAAATCCTGATTTGTACAAGGCAATTGAATACAGCCACGACCTTGCCCTCCGCTTTGCAAAAAAACAGCGCGAGTCTTTTGATGATTTTGAGGTCGAGCTTGAGCCTGGCGTTTTCACAGGTCAGAAAAATATCGCAGTTGACCGAGCCGGAGCTTATGTTCCAGCCGGACGATTCCCCCTCGTTTCAAGTGTCGTAATGACAATCACTCCGGCCGTTGCCGCTGGCGTTAAGGAAGTAATTCTCTGCACACCGCCTCGCGTTCACCCAAGTGACAAGGCCGCTGCCGAAAAACAGGGAACCGGCATTCCGGGCAAACCATTTGTCGGCGGAAAACCTTACGCAGACGAAAACATCATGGCGGCTGCCTACATCTGTGGCGTTACAAAGGCTTTTGCTTGCGGCGGCTCTCAGGCAGTCGCGGCCATGGCCTTCGGAACGGAATCTGTTCCACGATGTGATGTAATCGTCGGTCCCGGCAATAAATTCGTTGCAGAGGCAAAAAAACTCGTTTACGGCACAGTTGGAATCGACATGCTTGCAGGCCCAACCGAAGTCTTCATCATTGCTGACAAGAGTGCGAACCCGGCTTGGGTTGCTGCAGACCTTCTTGCCCAGGCTGAACACGACATCGTAGCCCAGCCTGTAATGGCAACAGATTCAGAAGAACTTGCAAAGGCTGTCGCAGAAGAAATCGAAAAGCAGCTGGCAGTCCTTCCAACAAAAGCAACTGCCGAGCAGAGCGTTCAAAATTACGGAAGAATCATCGTCTGTGACAATATTGAGCAGGCAGCAGAATGTGCCAACCGCAAGGCTCCTGAGCACCTCGAGCTTGCCATGGAAGAAGGAGCCGTGCGCGACAAGATTGAGTCAATCGTCCACAACTACGGCTCGCTTTTCGTCGGTCACGGAAGTGCGGAAGTCTTCGGCGATTATGCCGCTGGCCTCAACCACACATTGCCGACATCCGGCAGCGCAAGATTCACAGGCGGCCTGAGTGTACGCATGTTCCTCAAGACTGTCACGATTTTGCGCGCAATTCCAGGTTCAAAGGGAGCCGTAGCTTCGGCAAATGCTTCCGGCACTCTGGGCGATGCAGAAGGACTTGCAGGACACGCCCGTGCGGCAAGAATTCGACTTGCCTAAAAGCAAAAGATTGGAGATTAATATGAAGATTTATAAATTAGGCGAAGAAGTTTTAAGAAAAAAGGCTGTTCCGGTTCAGCCAGAAGATATCAATGATTCTCTCCGCGAGACATTCAACGAAATGTTCCAGACCATGCTCGATGCAGACGGCGTTGGACTGGCTGCCCCACAGATTGGCGATTCACGAAGATATTTC
Organism: Treponema ruminis; assembly: GCF_014201975.1. Lineage (NCBI taxonomy): Bacteria > Pseudomonadati > Spirochaetota > Spirochaetia > Treponematales > Treponemataceae > Treponema > Treponema ruminis. The sequence goes on from NZ_JACHFQ010000007.1 coordinate 9,669, forward strand.
GTCATCATTTCTGATGATGATGTCCGCCGTGTTTTCATCAATCCTCAGATTGTTTCTACAAGCAATGATTTGTGTGATTATGACGAGGGCTGTCTTTCACTCCCTGGCTTCAACGAGACCATCAAGCGTCCTTCAAAGGTCACTGTTCAGGCCCTCAACGAAAACGGCAAGCCGTTCACCCTCAGTGCAGACGGTCTTCTGGCCAGAATCATCCAGCATGAGTACGACCACCTTGAAGGAATCGTTTACATCGACCGTGGCGACCCGAATTTTGCCGCAGACGTTACCGAAAAAATGAAAAGACGTCTTGAGCGCGCTGCCAAAAAAGAAGCAGAAAAGGCAAAAAAATCTGCAAAGATTGCGGCAAAGCTTGCAGCAAAAGAAGCCAAGAAAAACAAATAAGAGGGAGGATTCCCCCAGTGCGAAAACTAAAGATAATTTATGCCGGCTCTCCGCTGGCATCCAGCATCGTTCTAAAAGGTCTCATCGCGTCTCAGTCCGAATGTGGATTTGAGATTGCGGGTGTTCTTACAAATCCTCCGTCTACCCGCGGGCGACATTCTGATTTGATTCCAACCGAAGTTGCACTTGCAGCCCGCGAAAACAATATTCCTGTTTTTGAATTTGACCATCTTGTAGCCCAAGCCAGAGAGGCAGTTTCTCCTTTGGAAGCTGACTTGCTCGTTTCTTTTGACTACGGACGCATTTTCGGACCAAAATTCCTTGCTCTTTTCCCGCTCGGCGGAATCAACCTTCATCCTTCCCTGCTGCCAAAATACCGCGGGTGTACTCCGGTTCCGGCAGCTCTTCTCAATGGTGACAAGACTCTGGGCGTAACGGTTCAAAAACTTGCCCTGCAGACTGACGAGGGTGATATTCTTGCCCAGTCAGAAATCAAGCTTGACGGTTCGGAAACAACCCTTTCTTTGATGGACGGCGACGGCTCTTCAAGCAGGGTAACGGAAGCAGGACTCAAGCTTCTCAAAAAAGTCCTCAAAGAAGCGGCGAATTCAGATTCAGAATTAATCGGCAAAAAGCAGTCCGGCGAGACAAGCTACACTCCCTTCCTCAAAAAAGAAGACGGAATCATCGACTGGAACAAGTCCGCTGCCCAAATCGACTGCCAGATTCGCGCATACACGCCTTATCCTTTGTGCTTTACTGATTTCAACGGAGTCAAGGTCACGATTTTAAAAGCACGGCCGTCTGACTCAAAAACTTCGGAAAAGCCCGGTACGGTTCTTCCTTATCAAAAGTCAGTGGGCATAGAAATTGCCTGCGGAGACGGTTCGGTTCTTGTCGTAACTGAGCTTCAGCAGGAGAAAAAAAAGGCCATGGATTATAAGTCTTTCCTCAATGGTGCTAGAAATTTTGTCGGTTCTATATTAGGATTAGACACACGAAAAACGGACTAAAAGATGAGTAAACTTTCTGAAAAAATCAAAAATAACAGTCTTGAGATTCTTTCTTCGCTCAATAACAATAAAAAAACTTTCCTGGTAGTTGTGATTCTTGCCCTTGTATTCATGTTCACACTCTGCTGGATTACATTTTTTGCGACTGTCCGCGGTCCAGAGCAGGTCATGGTTCCAAATGTTGAGGGAAAAGAGCTTACAACGGCACTTCTTGAGCTTCAGGCAAAGGAACTTTATCCAAAAATTCAGCTCAAATACACAGACAATCCTGATGATGCAGGCAAAATCTTAAATCAGAATCCGGAAGGCGGCTCAATCGTCAAGGCCGGAAGAAGGGTCAACCTCACTGTAAGCCGTGGCGTAATTCTTGATCATGTCGAAAATTACATCGGTCAGAACTACGACGACGTTAAAATCAACTTGCAGACCATGTTTACAGGTTCTTCCCGCCCCCTCATTGTTCTTGCTGAGCCAAGCTACAAATCAGACCAGAGCGAGGCGGGCACAATTCTTGCCCAGGATCCGCCAGAGGGCACAATCATTTCAAATCCGGTCACAGTAAAACTTATCGTCAGTAAGGGTGCGGAATACGAAAATACCCGCGTTCCGGCCATCGTCGGCTTTGATTTCCAGAAACTGATTTCTACGATTTCAAGTTCACGCCTTGTTTTCGATTTTACGGCTCATATTGCAGAAAACGGTGAAAATGAGGGAACGGTCACTTCTCAGGAAACGGCTTCCGGCGAATATGTTCCAAATTATTCTCGAATTTCAGCAGAAATTGCCCTTCCTAAAAAGCAGAGTGATGACGAGGTAATGGGTCTCTTTACAGCCCAGCTCCCGGAATATCCTTATGCTGTTGAGATGACCCTCGAATCATCTAAAAACGGAGTAAAACAGACATTAATCACATTGCGTCACAAAGGCGGAAATGTGACTATTCCATACATCGCAGAAAAAGACAGCGAACTGATTCTTTCAATCGCGGGAAGAAGTGTAGCCCGACAAACGGTGGACTAATATGATATTGAATATTATTAATTTTGCAGGTAGTTTGTGTTTCTTGCTTTACGGCATGAAGCTCATGAGCGACGGAATCCAAAAGAGTGCCGGTCAGAAGCTTCAGGCTGCACTTGCATTCATGACCGGCAACCGCTTTGTCGGACTTTTGACAGGCTGTATCCTTACGATGATTATTCAGTCATCGGGTGCAACTACGGTCATGCTCGTAAGCTTCGTAAACGCAGGACTTCTTTCTGTTGTACAGGGCGTCGGCGTAATCTTCGGTGCGAATATCGGTACTACGGTCACAGGCTGGATTGTAGCCCTTGGTTCAAGCTTCGAAATCAAGGACTACGCGATTCCAATCTTCGGTCTGGGCTACATTCTTTACATATTAAAGCGATTTAAATCAAAAGAAGGCTTGTGGCTGGCTATCATGGGCTTTGGCCTTCTCTTCTTTGGCTTGGGCGGACTTTCAGACTTCTTTGCAGTCCCACAGGTTAAAGGTTTTGTAATCAACTTCATCGGCGTCGTAAACAACTTCGGCTTTATCAGCTACGCAATCGGTCTTTTAATCGGTATTTTCCTTACAGCACTTATCCATTCTTCTTCGGCAATGTCGGCTATCGTAATCGGTATGGCTGTCGCAATGTCAAAAGAAGGAAACGCAAGCATTGAAGAGCTCAACGAATTCTGGCGCTTCGGTGCAATAATGATTATCGGAAGTTCGGTCGGCTCAACTGTCGATGCAATTCTGGCGGCAATCGGTGCAAACGCAAATGCAAAACGCACTGCCGCAGTTCACGTTCTTTTCAACGTTGCCACTGTAATCATCGTCCTTATCTTCTTCCGTCCTTTCATGGCTTTTGTCGAACTTATTTCTCCGGGCCATAATATCGTTTACCGGATTGCAATGCTCAACACCGTCTTCAAGGTTATCGGTACGGTAATTTTCATTCCATTTGTAAATCAGATTGCGGCTTTCGTTTCTATCCTTATTAAAGACGACAAGGAAGACGAAGCAAATATCTACAAGCTTGAATTTAACGAGCGAATGGCAATTGACTCGCCGGAAGGCTGTGTATTCCGAGCCCAGAACGAAGTCAGGGTCTTTTCTGACAGAGTTGCCCAGATGTTCGATGAGTTGCAGGCTGGCCTTTCAAACTTTAATTCTGATTTCGTGACCGGCGGTTACGAGCGCATTGTTCTCCACGAAGATTATTGTGACCAGATGAACGAGCAGCTCACCCAGTATCTTGTCCGCTGTACCCACCTTCACTTGAGTGACTCGGCAAAAGACAACGCCGCACTGATGATGCAGCTGATTGCCGAAATGGAAGCTATGGCAGACGGTTGTCTCAACATCGCATACCAGCTCAAAAAGGCAATCGAAAAGGAAATGACCTTCAACCAGGAAGACTTCGACAGGCTTCTTCCATATTTTGAGCTTGCACGCCAGCTTATGTACTTTATCTACAAGAATGTTGCGAGAATCCAGAGGCTTACGCCGGAGCAGTTCCAGTTTGCAAGCGAGCTTGAGCAGCAGATTGATGATGAGCGAAAAGCCCTCAAAAAGATTGCCCGCAAACGACTTGAAAGCGGAAGTGACGTACGATCCGAGCTTTTGTACATGGACATCATCCGCCAGATTGAAAAAATCGGTGACCGCTGTTTCGACGCAGCCGGTGATTTGAGATAATAAAAAAAAATTCCCGCACGGATGCGGGGAAAAAGCAGAGAGAGAAATTTGCCTGCAAATTTCTCGTACGAATCCAAAATTACAAGGATGTAATTTTGGTTCGAATGTTTCGACGCAGCCGGTGATTTGAGATAAAATCAAAAGACAAAAAAATACCCCGCACTTCATGTGAAATGCGGGGTTTTGCTTTTTAAAGGCAGAGGCTAGACCTTGAACTGGTCGACCTGAGTGCCAATCTGAATGATTGATTCTTTAACCTTGCCGGAGATTGTGTTCAATGTGGCTCCGGTTTCGTTGATTTTGCGTGCGCCGATGGACATTTCTTCCATACTCTGGTTCATGACCGTGGTAGCGTTCTGTAAGTGGCGGACTTCATCAAGAATCATCTTGTTTCCTTCCTCCATTTCAGAAGAAGCGTTTCGGACTTCGACCGTGCTGTCGTTCATGTTGTGGAGGGCATCGATAATCTGCTTTGAACCCTCGTTCTGCTCTTCCATAGCCGCCTTAATTTGCATTACAAGGGCATCTGTTTCCTCAAGCTTCTGTGAAACTGAATCAAAGGCAGTGCTTGCTTCGGTTGAGGCTACAACAACGTCGTTGATTGAGTTCTTGATGTTGTTGAGCTGGTCGCCGATTGTCTTTGACTGAGCCGTTGAAGTCTCTGAAAGCTTACGGATTTCGTCTGCTACGACTGCGAATCCCTTTCCGGCTTCACCTGCGTGGGCAGCTTCGATTGCGGCGTTCATAGCAAGAAGGTTTGTCTGGCTTGCGATGGCTGCGATTGCGACGTTTGCTTCCTGAAGCATGGCCGACTGGGTTTCAATTTCCTTTACGCGCTCGTTAACGACCTTCTGCTTGCTGAATCCAGCCTGGGAATTCATGCGAAGTTCACCGAATGAAGTCGCCATTTTATCCATTGAAGCGTTAACAGATGAAATGTTACCGATCATCTCTTCAACTGCGGCAGAAGCCTCTGTGACACCGCTCGACTGGCTTTCAATCATGCGCTCGAGGGATTCGATGTTTGATGCAATCTCGTTTACGGCACCGGCTGTCTGGTCTACGCTGGACTTCTGGTTTTCAATCTGCTTGTGCATGCTTTCGATGTTGGCGATAATCTCTGTGATTGAGCTTGCCGTGTCCTGTGAAGCGTAGCTCATGTCGTCACCTGCTACAATCAAATCATCCTTAGAATTCTTTACGTCACCGATGATTGTCTGGAGCTTTTCGCTGAATTTGTTGAAGCCCTTTACAACGTCACCGATTTCGTCATTTGCACTTGCCTTGAGGCGGCGGGTGAGGTCTGCATCGCCCGAAGCGATTCCGTTGATTGCATCGCTGACAGTTTTAAGAGGCTTGATTGAGAAGTAAACGATGAAGAAAGTTACTGCACCTGCAACAACGAGGGAAATGATTGCGATTAAAATCATTGCCCGCAAGAGGATTGTGATTCCGCTGTAAAAATCATTGTAGGGAGCGACGCAAACTGCTGACCATTCACATCCCTGGATTGGCTGGTAGGCAACCGCCATTTTTTCTTTTGCAATTTCATCGTAGTAAACTCCGGCACCAGCATCTCCGGAAAGAATTTTCTGTAGGACTTCCTTAAATCCCTGTGGAGCAGAGTCTGCAACTACGACTTCGTTCTCTACCAGTTTTTGGTCAGCGTGGGCTACATATTTACCGCTTTTTCGGCTGATTACGAATGGGGTAGAGCTTTTTCCGACTGTGATGTGGGATAATGTGGTACACAAAGATGATGCATCGACTACTGCTGTAACTTCACCAATCTGGCGGCCGTTTGTGTCTGTGAAAGGAACTGCATAGAATGTACTGAGGTGACCGTTGGATTTTGACCAGTTCGGATCCATGAGGGCTTGCTGGCCCTGCATTGAAAGGCGGAGATATTCCCGCTCGTGCATGTCAGTATAATTGCCGTGTGTACCATATCCGACACCCTTTTCATCGTAACAGCCCATACCCAGGTATTTGTTGTGGTCTTTGACTGTTGAATTTGCCAGAAGCCATTTATCGTGTAAGTCAACTTCCGGATCCTGAAAGATTGAAGTGTTTGCAATGGTTTCAAGCATTTTGAACTCGCGGCCATGGATTGTTTCGATTCTTGACGAAACAGTCTTTGCCAGAGCTTCGTTTCCAGCTTCAACAGCCTTGGTAAGTTCATATTTTGACTGTAAATAACTGAAACTTGCGATTGCTGAGGCTGTAAGGAAAATTAGAGCAAGCATGGCAAGAATGATTTTGGTTTTGATACCCATGAGATTCTCCTGTAAAAAGTAAATAAGTCTTAAAATAAATTATAACATAGCTTTAAAAATTTGCAAAAAAAATTCATACAATTTTAAATTCTCTTCTATTATAAAATCTTGTTTGCGATATTTTGCCTAAGATGTTATAATAAGTCACAGACAACAATTGTTTCATTAATTAATAGGAGAAAATATGTACGAGAGTGGAGAAGATTACCTCGAAGCGATATTGAGATTACAGATTGAAAACGGTTTTGTCCGTTCAGTTGATGTTGCAAATAAACTGGGAGTTTCACGTCCAAGCGTAAGCCGGGCAATGGGTCTGCTTGAAAAAGACGGATTTGTTGAATTCGGCATGGGAAACATGCTTAAACTCACTGAAAAGGGCAAGTCCAAGGCCGAAGATATTTACAACCGCCACAAACTGCTCACTGTTTTCCTTCAGAAAATCACCGGCTTGAGCGAAGACCAGTGCGAGGAGAATGCCTGCCGCGTTGAGCATCAGGTTGATGCTGATGTCGTGGCCGGAATTCAAAAATGGGTTGATGAAAACTCATAATGCTTGTAGAATTTAAAAAATAAGGAGTCCATATTATGGAAAAGTTTTTTAAACTTAAGGAGCGTGGAACAAGTGTAAGCCGCGAAATCATCGGTGGTATTACAACATTCCTCGCTATGTCTTACATTCTCGCAGTTAACCCGGGAATTCTTTCAGCTGCAGGATTGCAGTGGGGATCACTCTTTACGGCTACAGCAATTTCAGCCGCAATCGCAACCCTGGTTATGGCATTCTGTGCAAACCTTCCAGTCGCTCTGGCACCTGGATTGGGCTTGAACGCTTTCTTCACTTACACAGTCGTTCTCGGCATGAAGTGTTCACCGGCATTTGCCCTCACAGCTGTTTTGCTTGAAGGTATTCTCTTCATTCTTCTTTCTCTTTTTGGAATCCGTGAAGCAATCATTAAATCAATTCCGGTCAATTTGCGAAAAGCAGTTGCAGTCGGTATCGGTCTTTTCATCACTTTGATTGGTCTTGCAAACGCAGGAATCATCACTGGTGATGCCGGAACACCTCTTGCTTTCGTAAATTTTGACATGAAGCACGCATCTGCAATCGTTGCAATGCTGGGCCTCGTAATCACAGTCATCCTTTATACACTCAAAGTTCCTGGAGCAATCCTTGTCGGCATCATCATCACGACAATCATCGGAATTCCTTTCGGCGTAACTTCTATTCCAAAGGATTTCTCACCGGTTTCAACTCCGGCAACTCCACACCTCTTCATGTTTGAATGGGGCAGCGTACTCACAGTAAAATTCTTCGTCGTATTCTTCACATTCCTTTTCACTGATTTGTTTGATACAATCGGCACTTTGCTTGGCGTTGCAGAACAGGCAAACCTCAAGGACAAAGACGGAAACGTAGTTAACGCAAAGGGCGCCCTTCTTTCTGATGCTATCGGTACAGTCGTTGGTGCTTGTTTGGGAACTTCAACAGTCACAAGCTTCGTAGAAAGTTCTTCTGGTGTTGCAGCAGGTGCACGCACAGGTTTGGCTTCGGTCGTAACAGCCCTGCTTTTCCTGGTAGCCCTCTTCCTCAGCCCACTCTTCGCCTTGATTCCAGCCGCAGCTACAGCTCCAGCCTTGATTTTCGTAGGCTTCCTCATGATGCGCGCTGTAATGGGAATCGATTTCAGAGACATTTCAGAAGGAATCCCGGCTTTCATCACAATCATCGCAATGCCATTCTCTTACTCAATTTCAAAGGGCATCACATTCGGTATCATTTCATACGTTTTGTGCAAAGTCGTTTCAAAAAAAGCAAAGGACATTCCTTGCGTCACATGGATTTTGGCAATCGTATTCTTGTTCGATATCTTTTTTGAGGCAATAAAATAGGACATCCTGTCCTGACGAGAATTTACCGGTCTGTGACCGCTAAATTCTCGCAATCCTCTTGCTTTATGCCGCATCCGTGCGGCAATTTTTTTATTATTTATAATTCTTGTAAATCTTTTTAACTGACTCGGAGTATTCTCCCTGCGACTTGTAAATCACGAGCGTAGGGAGAATTTTTATTTCCGGGCGGGCATTTTTCCGGCCTTCGATTAGAATCATCGTCGCCGCTGAATCTGAATAAGGCTGAACCAGCTGCAAGGTCTTTGGCTCCAGTTTGTATTTTGCAAACATGACAAAGATTTCAGAAAGGCGTTCCGGCCGGTGAATCATGAAAAAGCTTCCGTTTGATTTTAAAAGATAACTTGCAGCCGAAACGACATCTTCCAGATTGCAAAGGATTTCGTGTCGGGCGATATTTTTACTTTCATTGGGATTTTTGCGTACAGCGTTTGCCTTGGCGTAGGGCGGATTACTGGTCACTACATCGGCAGCTTCCGGCGGAAAAAGACTTCGCACATCCTTTATGTCTCCGCAGACGACTTGGATTTTTTCTTCAAGCTGATTTTTTTCAACATTAAGGCTTGCAAGGGCACTGGCTTCCTTTTGGATTTCAAGGGCCGTAAAGTGAGAGGCCTGGGAAGTCCGGCTCATCAGAAGAGGGATTATTCCGTTCCCGCTTCCCAAATCGAAAACCTGAGCCTTATTTTTGACACGCGCAAAATCAGACAGAAGGACGGCATCGATTCCAAAGCAGAAAGCCGACTTGTCCTGCATGATTGTGAGATTGATTTTTGGAAATGTGGCCGTGGAAAGTTCGGCGCAGGGAAGGTCTGGGGGATTAGTCATCGAGCCGGTCGTACTTTTCACTCCAGTCCTTTTTGCTCTTCCAGGAAGAGGACTTTTCCTGCAGCATCTGGGCATCTTCGCGCCCCTGAAAAACCCGCCACTCGTCATATTTTTCAGAAGGCGGCAGGGAATCCTTATTCTTTTCGCGTAAATCTTCTTCACCGTTTGCCATGAGAAAAGTATATTGCAAACAGCGGAAATTGTCATTCAAATCAAATCTCGAGTTTTGAATTAACGTGCAAAGCACAAATCATGCTTCCAGCAAGAACCGCCCCTTAGGAATCCACGGTTGTGCGTATTTGGAAATTGGACTCGCTGCGCTCGCCCGCACAAAGTGGATTCAGGGTCGAACCTTGCTTCCGCATGATTTGTAGTTTACTGGTAAATAGAACTCGAGGTTTGTTCTTTTACAAAATAGCTTCTATCTTATCCAGAATCAGCTGGTCGGCGGGGAGCCAGTTTACGGAGCGAAGCGTTTCGCGTGTGAGCCAGCAGGCGGCTTCGTGTTCCAGGAGTTTTGGTTCGCCGGAGACAATCGTGCATAAAATGCAGTGCATGGTCAGATGGAAAGTGGGGTAGTCGTATTCCACCACGCCGAGAATCTTTTCCGCGTGCACTTCCGTTGCAAGTTCCTCACGGATTTCGCGTTCAATGCACTGCTCGGGAGTTTCGCCGGGCTCAAGCTTTCCGCCGGGGATTTCCCACCAGCCCTTCCAGTCGCCATACCCGCGCTGGGTGGCGAAGACTTCGGTTTGGTGGGTGCGGGGATTGGTGCGGAGGATGATGGCGCCGGAGACTGTTATTTGTTTCATTTTAAATTCCTCAGTTATGTTAATCTGATTCAGATTCTTTTCCAAGTGCATCTGTTCGTGTTTTGAAGTCCAAATATAATTCATCTGGTACAGGATTTTCAAGAGCAAAATGAATTGTAATAGGCTTGTTTCCTTCGGCACTATCAGAAAAAGGAACGACTTTTCCAAGATAAACGAACGGCTGGGTAACGCCTTCGACTTCCTCAAATTTGCGAACAAAAAGATGCAGGTTTATTCCGCGCTTGTAGCTGAAAATAATGTTCTGTCCGACTTCCGAATCCTGAGTTGTACTGTTCGGTGACTGCCACTGAAATACTCCCTGAGAAATGAATTTATCTTTGTAATTGATGGATTCCTTGATGTTTGCATTTTTGTGAAGGTTTACAAAGATAAAATAATCCGGTTTGGCAGAAGTCAAAAGCCCCTGTCCGCGGAAAGAAGAATGAATCTTCTTGTAATTGCAGAGAAGCGCTGTGTCTCGCATTGAATATTCGTAATATGGCTTTAGGAACGGGAAGCCATAATCTGAACTGCCGAAGTCATCCTGGTAGCGCATGAGGTTGTATTGAATCAAATCTTCGAACCAGACTTTTGAGTTCTTATTTTCAAAAAGAGCTGATTTTACTTCGTCTTTGAAAGAGACTGTTTTACCGTCAAATTCCAACAGGCATTTTACGTAACGGTTCAATTCGCTTGAGTCAAAATATTTTCCACTCAAAGTCTCAGCTGCATGAATTATGTTTTCTTTTTTAACAAGTTCAAGATATTTCTGTGCCTGATTTTCAACCTGTTCAAGGGCAACTGAACCGTCCGTGCTGTTTAAAAGACATTCTGCAATTACAAATTCTTCAATTCGCTTTGCTGGCGTATAAAAAGTAAAAAGACGCAAGAGTTGTTTAAAGCTTTCGTTTTCAAGAAGAAGTGAAAGTTCCGGATGCGTTTCCTTTTCCATGTATGCGGAAAATTCAAGATATGTTTTGTAAGTCGGATTGAAAGATGAAAAACGTAGGGGATCAACGCTGCCGTCATGTTTAAGGTAATCAATCAGCATTGGAACTTTACCACCGCAGACGTGCTTAAAATTCAGATATGATTCTTTCATGTACTTCATGGACATAAATCGTTCGCTTTCCAGCTGATGAAGAATCTGCTGCTTTGTAATCTTGTCCATGTGAATGTAAGTTCCATTCGGTAAATCCGCAAAATCGGTTTCAACTTCAACTTTAAGAGAATCCTTGTCAAAGTTCTGTTTTCCGTTCAAGGCAATTGCCATTAGGAATGACTTGTTGTAGTTACCGATAAAATCAAGAACCGTAACAAATTCCTTATCCGCAAGTTTTCGTAAACCTCGTCCCAGCTGCTGAATGAATATAATAGAAGATTCTGTTGGACGTAGCATCAAAATCGTATTTACGGACGGAATATCAATACCTTCGTTAAAGAGGTCAACCGTAAAAATAACTTGCAGTTCATCATCATCGTTTTCAAGACGCTTTGTAAATGCAATGCGCTCATCAATACTCTTGTTGTCTTCGCTTGAAAGGGCAACGGAAGGGATTCCACGTTTACAAAATTCTTCTGCCATGTATTTTGCATGTTTTACTGTCTGGCAGAATCCAAGAACCTTAGCTTTTTGACCGTCGTGTCCGTAAAATTTCATTTTTTTGATAATGTAATCAACACGGTGGCCGACCATCAACATTTTCGCAATGGAGTCAGTGTATTCAGATGTGCCTGGTTCCGCAGTAATTTTTGAATAGTCAATTCCTTCTGCATCGGTAAGTCCAAAGTAATGGAAAGGACAAATCAAATTGTATTCCAGTGCCTGACGCAAGCGGATCTCTACGGCAATGTTATTGTCAAAGAGGGCGTAAATGTCTCCGTTGTCGCTGCGTTCAGGAGTTGCCGTAAGTCCAAGCAAAAAGTCAGGCTTAAAATGAGAAAGTATTTTCTGGTAGCTTTCGCTTGATGCGTGATGGGCTTCGTCAATTACAATGTAGTCAAAAGCGTTTGGTGAAAATTCTTCGTAATGACGGCTCATCGTGTCGCGGGTTGCAAACAGATACGTACAGTCTGTGTCCTTTTGATTTCCCGTATAAAAACCTGAAACATAATTTTTTTCTGTTGCACCGCAGATTGTATCAAAAGATTCCTTTGCTTTTTTAAGAATATCTTCGCGGTGGACAATGAACAGAAGTTTTTTAGGTTTGACCTGTAGCGCATCAAAGACAGACATGTAAGTTTTTCCGCTGCCTGTAGCTGCAATTGCAAGAGCCTTTGTCGCCCCCGTTTTCCTCAGGCGATCAAGTTTTACGATTGCTTCCTGCTGCATTTCATTCGGCTGGATTGCCTGAGAACGCTCGTATGTAAAAAGCTCGTTGATCTTTTTGACCTTAACATCTTTTTTTATTCGTGCGAGATAGTCACGGTATGAAATAAGAAAATCATCCGAGTATTCTTTAGCCCAGGGACTTTTCCAAAGCTGTTCGAATTCATCAAGGACGGATTTTGCAAAGACTCCTGGTTCCTGTGCTTGCTGCGTAGGTTCGTTCTGGAGTACATTCCATTCAACATTCGTCTTGAGTGCCCGCCCGGTTATGTTTGAAGAGCCAATTATTACAGTCCACTGGTCTTTGCCGCTGAATGATTTGTGAAAAAGATACCCCTTTGCATGAAATCCTTCCTTTTCCGTGGGAGGAACATAAACTTTAATCTTGATGTTCGGGAATTCAGAAAGACGTTTTAAGACTTCCGGAGTCGTCATGTTTTGGTAAGTTGTTGTCAGTATTTCACCTGGAATCTTTCGCTCGGAAAGAGCCTGCAAAGTTTCAAGCAGCACCTGAAGCCCACCGTAAGTGATGAAAGCAACGCTTATTTTGAATTCAGAACATTGCTGAAGGTTTTCTACAAGAGTGTTAAAGAAACTTCGAGTTCGTCCGTTGTAAATGAATTGAGTAGATTCCATGCAAAGCCACCTGTAAGTTTATGCAAAAAAGTGCCACAAAAAACGGTCGTTTTTGGTGATGTTTTTTTCTTCTTTATTCATATCGTTACTCATTGAAGTTTTCCTGTTTTTATTTCGTTCTTTAAATAGTCGTATACATAAAGCGGACTTTGAAAGTAAAGCCCTGTTTTTGGATCACAAAGTTTTTGATAGAGCTGGGAATTGTACACAGCTCTTAAAGCCTGCTCAACATCAAAAGAAAAATCCCTTACAAGATACGTGGCAAGGTCTCTCGTGGTACATTCAATCTGATATTCAACGTCATTCATTGCAGAGCCCCTTGTTTACCAGCGTTTGAATTGCTTTTTCTGTACCGAAAAAATACTGAAAGGTAATCCCCTTCATATATTTTAGTCTTTCCAAAAAGGTATCAAAAGTAATGTCACCTTCAACAAAACGGCGGATTTGAGCACCGACTCTATCATTCGCGATTGGACCGGTTACTATATCATAATCGTGAGTAAAATCTTGATTCTCCTGATTGCGGTTTTTAAAGACAAAATCTGCCCATTCCTTTGAGTATTCAGAAAATGACAGAACTTTTAAGTTTCCGTTTTTCAAAAGATTTTCATCAAATTCGAATTTTGTTATATAAGGTTCTGTCACAAACAATCCGGCCTTATACTTTGCCATTTCATAAGCCTGTTCAAAATTGTCAGAAAGATAAAATCCTTTTCCAAAATCTTTATTCGGCTTGGAAAGATTTAAGTCAATTTCTTTTATTTCTACAGTTGAACCATGATACAAAGTCATTACAAATTTCCTCCCCGATTTTTGCAATAGAGTGCTAAATCATCAAGAATTTCTTTATACGGGAGTGTATGCGTAATATTGTAATGCTGGTTTATAAAATCAATTGCATTAAATCTGTCAAGATAATTAAAAGCCTGTGTTGTAGAAAGCGAATGCTTTTTTGCAAAGTCGCTCACAAGAGAAACCGTGTATTCGATTTTATCCTTTTCTGACACACGCTGCATGTTCGCCTCCTAAACACAGTATTGTAACACTTTTTAGCCCAATAGGGTAGCACCAAAAACGACCGTTTAAAGTGCGCTCCAGAAGGGGAAAGCCTTCCCCTCGCTACAGCCGCTAACGCGTCTTTCGCTACCCCTTCTGCGGGGGACACCCCCGCAACGCCCCCGATTCGATTAGCAACTGTTTTCAGTGGAATTGGAGCAATAGAACATGCATTAGAAAGAATGAATCTCAAAAACAAAATAATTTTTGCATGTGATAACGGAGATGTAGATGTTCTTTCAAAAAAAATACCTGAAGACATTAATGAAATCGAAAAAGAACTCTCTGCATTAACAACAGAAATCAACAAAATTGAAGTTCAAAATGACGAAGATGATCTGTATAAAAATGAACTAAACCTAATTCTTGAAAGAACTAACCAAGAAGTAAAGATTTACAAAAAAATGAATCTTGAAAACTCGACAGAAAACAAAATTAATCGACAGATAAAAGATATATGCCAAAGAACTGGAATGTTACATGAAAAAATTAATTCTTTCCGTGTTTTAAAAGAGCTTTCTAAAATTGAATCGTATGAAAAACAAAAAGAATATGTGGATTCTCTTTATAAAAATAGAGAAGACAGTAACAAAGTAAAGAAAACTTATATGGCGAATTACTCTCTTGATAATAAAGATTTTCATTGGAATGTTTCTTTTTTAGATGGAAATCAATACAAGGGAAATGTAGATCTATTTGTTGGGGGAAGTCCATGCCAATCTTTCAGTTTGGTTGGAAAACAACGTGGACTTGCAGATACTCGCGGAACACTTTTTTACGAATATGCCCGTTTAGTAAAAGAAATTCGTCCTAAAATATTTATTTATGAAAATGTAAAAGCATTACTCAGTAATGATGAAGGAAGAACCTGGGAAACTATTTCTAAAGTATTTACTGATTTAGATTACACATGGAAAAAAGCTGTTCTCAATGCAAAAGATTATGGAATCCCGCAAAACAGAGAAAGAGTTTTTGTAGTTGGTTTCAGAAAGGACTTGAAGCTTGAAAAAGAATTTGAATTTCCAAAACCGATCGAACTCAAAAAGAAAATGCAGGATTTTCTAATCGATAACGCTCCAGGCGGTTATTTTCTTCCTGAAAAAGGTGTTGATTTTGTAACTGCTGAGAAAAATCTTACAAAACGATATACGCAAATTGATGGAGAAATCCAGCTGTGTCAAAAAAAGAACCAACAGTTTAATTGGCATGGAGATTTTGTTTTCCAAAGCGAAAAAGAAGCTAAAGAAAAAATAAAAGAAAATCTTGAAAAGTATTTTCTCTCAGAAAAAGTAAGAAAATATGTTCTAGCAACCGGAACTAAAAATTTCTATTCAAAACCCAAAACTGATTTGGAAGTAGCCCGTCCATTGCTTACAACTATGCACAAAATGCATCGTGCTGGAGTTGACAATTATGTAACTACAGACGGTCGATTGAGAAAACTTACCCCAAGAGAATGTTTCAGGCTCATGGGATTCAGTGATTCTTTCAAAATTCCAGTTTCAGATACTTCTGCCTATCAACAAGCAGGAAATTCAATTGTTGTTGATGTCTTGATTCACATAATGGAATCAATTTTGGAAAGCTATCCACAACTCTTGAAAGGAGAAGAATAATGGCTGATCCAATATGCAGGTGGCGTAATGCGACTCCAAAAACAATTTGTGAAATTGTAGAAACACTTCCTAAAGCAGAAATGGCGGCAGAAGACTTTAAAAAAGAAATGGCTAAATCTAAATGGGGAGAGTCTTTTGCAAAAACGGTTTACCAATTTGCATCTCAAACAGCACTGTATTACATCGATGAAAATAATATCTATCATCCACGTTTTTCTTCGAATATTTCTGAAACTGACGCTGAATCTTACCTGCGAAATTGGTTTAAAAATTATTATGTTCCAAACCCATATACAAGAGGTTTTGAAAAATTAGACAAACCCATTTTTATAGTAGCAACTTTAGAGGAAGAACTGAGATGCGATCCGACTTTTAATAATTTTAAGCAATTGTGTGAAAAAATTCTAAAGGATTCTGTTGGCGAACTTGATATTTTCAAAAATGTAATAAATCGATATTCAGGATCATTGAAAATAGAAAATGACAAAATCAACATAATTCCATCAGGAGAAAGAAAAATGGAAGTAAATGTAAATCGAAATGATAAAAAAGCTTTTTTTGAGAATTTTAATAATGAAAAAAATTCATCTTCCTACACCCAAAACTTTTCCCAAATCATCTACTACGGTGTTCCAGGCTCTGGCAAGTCCCACAAAATCAACGAGCAAACAAAATCACTTCCTGATGAGCAGAAAATGCGTGTTGTGTTCCACCCTGAATATACAAACGCGGATTTCGTTGGTCAGATTCTACCTGTTCAGACAAATGGCGGATTGGAATATCCATTTAAGGCTGGTCCTTTTACCCGAATTTTGAAACGTGCTTTGAAGAATCCTGACAAACCTTATTATCTGATAATCGAAGAAATAAACCGCGGAAATGCGGCGGCAATATTCGGCGACTTGTTCCAACTGCTTGACAGAAATTCTGACGGATGGAGTTCATATTCAATAGAAAACTTGGATATAAATGCTTTTATTCGAAGTGAGGATGAACGTTATTCCGATAAAACTCCACCGACAACAAAGAAAGTCGGAAATATTGAATTCAACGAAAACACCTCTCTCCGTCTTCCTCCAAATCTATCTCTCCTCGCTACAATGAACACAAGCGACCAGAATGTATTCACACTCGACAACGCATTTCAGCGACGTTGGGATATGAGGCTTGTTGAAAATCAATTTGATGATAAAGATGAAAATGCAAAAATTCAGCGTACTGCAGAAATTGGTGGAACAAATGTAACATGGGAGCAGTTCCAGACGCACATCAATAAGAGAATCGGTGAAATGTCTTCTTCGATGGGAATGAGCAGCATGGAGGACAAACGGCTTGGCTGTTGGTTTGTAAAGGCCGAAGACGGAAAAATTTCGAAAGAGCAGTTCGCAGAGAAAGTCCTCAAATATCTTTGGGATGATGCATTCAAATTCAGCCGGGAAGAAATATTTGACATAAAGGATAAAACTTCTAGTCTTGAATCAATTGTTTCTGCTTTCAAAAACGGAGATGAAAGTGCTCCGTGTAACTGGACTATCTTTAAGAATACAAGTTTTATATCGCAACTGGATAACGTGCAAGCAGAATCTGATGTAGGTGAGACAGAATAATGCTTGCAAATGAGGCCGAATTAAACACTTCTGAAGTCTCTCTAAAAGATGCATGTGTATACGATGCAAAACTGAATGGAGATGAATTTGTTGGTCTCAAACATAAAAATGGAAAATTTTCTATAAATTTTCCGCTGGGCTACAGAAAGTCGGACGATGAGAAAGAAATCCGCAAGAATATTCTGAATCTGATTTCTGTTCTTTCAACATTCTGCGAGCATGAAGATTCTTTTATACTCGGTTCGTCTTCAAAAAATCAGACCTCTCAGTTTCCGATTCATGCATATATGTTTTTGATTTCTGATTTTATGAACAACGGCTATTACTCAGAAAATGAAGCGGTTTACAGGCATTCTTCTTCTGGAAAAATCAACTGGAGCAGGACAATAAAACAGATTCGCCCGCAGATTGTTCAGGATTCAGCCGTATATCTGGAATTCATAACTAGAAGAACAAATCACAACGAAAATGAACTCATAAGCCAGATTCACAAAACTCTCGTCTACGAAAGCTTTTCAAAAATTGGCTGGATTTTTTCTTCGTTCATGCCGCAGAAAGGAAAACTTGCCTTTAATGCAAATCTTTTTAGGGCTGTCGTAAAATCCAAAATCGCGCATAGTTTTGATGAAAAAAGGCTGATGCTTTTTCACAACATGCTTCTTGTAATTGATTATATGGATTCTTCGAGCGATACAAAAAATTTCTATTTTGGTACAGAGCATTTTGAAGGTGTTTGGGAGCGGCTTGTTGATACTGTGTTCGGAGAGCCTGACAAGGAAAAATTTTATCCAAAATGTCACTGGTTCATTGAGGGGAAAGGACAGGCAAATTTTAGCAATGATGTTTACAAAAAGTATTCACTCCGTCCTGATACAATAATGATTACAGATCGCGGAAAAGAAAATCAAAAGATTTTCATCCTCGATTCAAAATATTACAAATATGGCGTTTCAAAATTTGATTACGATTTACCGGGAACAGGTTCGATTGTAAAGCAGTTTGCATACGCAGAATATGTTGAAAATTCACCTTCTTCACTTCCAGCAGATGTAAAAGATGTTCTCAATACGAATGAAATCTATAATGCTTTCATTCTTCCCGGAGAAATTGAAAGCGGATCAAATCTGCAATATTTTGGATATTCCTATGCTGATTATAAAAATGAAACAGAGAAATCTTATTCAAAAATATATGGATTTACTTTGGATATAAAATCAATTATGTCCAAGCACATTCCAAAAGATAAAAAGCTTATTGAAGAACTTACTAATCTAATTACAAAAAATTCAGCAGGCGTTGCGGGCGGCGTTTGAGCCCGCAGAGAGGGTAGCGGAAATACCCGAACGGAGAGAAAGTGACCAAGCTTGCTTGGGCATTTTCGCGTAGTGAGAGGTATTGGAGCGAGGGGGAGACTTCCCCCTCCTTGTTCCTTTTGCATATTCTTATGCGAACTATCAGCTCTAATTTTGCTCTCCCGCTACACCACGCACACTGCATAAAGCGGAATATTCGTCATCCAGTCCTGCTCTCGATATGGAAGCAGCGAAAAGCGGACGGAGTGTTTGGGCTTGAATTTTTCGTGGAAGGCTTTGAGGCTTTGGGAGTGGACGTTTGTTTCTGCCTTTACTTCAATTGGGACGATTGAGTTTTCTTTTTGTATGAGGAAGTCCTGTTCAAAAGTTGATTTTTCTGTGCCGTAATAAAACGGAGTGTACTGAGTTGTGCCTATGAGTTCCTGAAGGACAAACTGTTCTGTAAGCGCACCCTTGAATTCAACAAATAGCGAATTGCCTTCAAGAATCGTGCGGGCATCAAGTTCTGCCATTGCACACAAAAGTCCTACGTCAAGAACAAAAAGCTTGTATGCAGAAAAATCCCTGTATGACGAAAGCGGAATGTGAGGTTCATTTACACGGCTTACTTTATGGACAAGTCCGCTGTCTAAAAGCCACTGAATCGCAAGTTCAAATTCGCTGCTTCGTGCTCCTTTTTTTATGTTTCCAAAAAAGAATTTTTTATTTTCTTTTGCAAGCTGCATGGGAATGGAATCCCAAACCATGTTTATTCTTGGAAGTTCACGTGGTTCTGCGTGCTTTCCAAAATCTCCGCGGTACTGCGCTATGATGTTTTTTTGAATCGAACGTACTTCAGTATAATCAGTGTGAAGTGCAAAGTTTTTTACAGCTTCAGGCATTCCGCCGACATAATAATAATTCTTTAAGTGATAGATGTATTTTTGTGCAAAGCCGTCAATAAGCGAAAAGTCTTTTGTCAAAAGAGCGTCTGCAAGCGGCTTTTCATTCATTGCATAAAGATATTCGCGGAAGCTAAGGGGATGAAGATTGAGCAGTTCAACCTTGCCCACAGGATATGACACTCCCTGATGAAGTGCAACGCCAAGCAAAGAACCAGCCGCCGTTATATGATATTCGCTGGCATCTTCGCAAAAATATTTTAGCGACTCAAACGCCTTTGGTGCATTCTGAATTTCGTCAAAAATAATCAAGGTATCTTCCGGAGTAATTGGAAAGCCGACTTCAATATTCAGGTATGAAAGAATCCGCTTTATGTCGTAATCAGATTCAAAGACCTGCTTCATTGCATTGTTGTTGTAAAAAGAAATGTAAGCAACTTTCTTGTAAAAACGCCTGCCGAATTCCTGCATGAGCCATGTTTTTCCAACCTGACGGGCACCCATCACGACAAGAGGCTTTCTGTCAGCTTTTTCCTTCCAGTTTTTAAGTTCATCAATTGCAAATCGTTCCACAATATTAGATTAACACTTTTTCTGGCCCGAAACAAGTAAAAATACACATTTTTTCGTGGCTTAAACTACTCAAATTTAACATTTTTTCGGGGCTTGTTATTACCCTTACCCATTTGCCGCTTCTGCGCTATACTTTCTTTATGGACACCCTCTCTCCTGCCAGCCGTCATTTGAACATGTCTCGCATCCGTTCCAGGGACACTTCGCCTGAAAGGACTATTCGTCGGGCTCTTTTTAAGGCGGGGTTTCGGTATCGGATTTGTGACAAGCGGTATCCGGGTAAGCCTGACCTTATTTTTCCGCGCTATTATGCGGTGATTTTTATTAACGGCTGCTTCTGGCACGCGCATGAGGGGTGTCAGTATTTTCGTTTTCCTAAGTCGAATCAGGCTTTCTGGCAGAAAAAGTTTTCGCGGAACAGGGAACGCGATGCTGAAAACCTCAAATACTATCAGGATCAGTGCTGGCGGGTCTGTTTTGTCTGGGAGTGCGCCATCCGTGGGAAAAACTCGCGCAGGAAAATCGATGAGGTCACGGAGCAGATCAGCAGATGGCTTGAAGAGGCGGGCGAGCCTTTTCTTGAAATCAGGGGATAGGGGCGAGCAGGTCTTTGAGGCGTTTTGCGTTTTTGGCGCCGCTTCCGTCGGGGTGGTTGTTGAAAAAGACCTGCGTTTTCTTTCCTTCGCTCATTGCTTTTGAAATGACCGGGACGAAGCTTTCTAATTCTGAATCGGAATAATCATAACAATATCTTGCGCTGCCGTTCTGTCGCTCTGAACTTGCATACCAGGCTCCGGCGTTTCTTCCGTGCAGGCGGATGTAGGCGTTTGGGCCGATGAAGGGGGATTTTACTGTCTTGCCGTCGGGAAGGTTCCTTAGCTGGGGCATATCGCAGTAGACTAATCCGGCGCCGCGTTTTTCCAGCCCCTCAAAGACTGATTCCCGAATCCATCCTGCGTGGCGGAATTCTATCAGGACCGGAAATGCTTCAAAATCTTCTATTAAATTTGCAAGATAGATTCGATTGTCTGGCGTGTAGTGGAAGTTTTGCGGGAACTGAAAAAGGACTGCGCTCAGGCTGGCTTTTTCCAAAAGAGGGGTGAGGGCCTGCTTGAAGTCGTCCGCGGTCTTTTGCCATTCTGATGTGACTTCATGGGTGAGAAGCCGGTTTGCCTTTACACTGAACTGCAATCGGCCTTCGCTCCGCTCGTAAAATGAAAGAAGCCTCTCAGCGGTGGGCATGTTGTAAAAAGTGTTGTTGAGCTCCAGGGCGTTGAACTGAGTAGCATAATAGGAAAGAAAATCTGCGCGCTTTACTTCTGGCGGATAAAAAACGCCTTTCCACTCCGGGTAGTCGTAGCCACTGGTGCCGATGAGGATGCTGGACTTGGGATTTGTGTGGCTCTTGGGGGCGTTGGGGCTGGCCGGACTTTCTTCTACCAAATCTTCCCCCTCATTTTTTTAATTTCGCTGCGGATTTTCTTGAGCTTTAGTTTTCGTTCCTTGCTGGCACGGGTCGGCTTGGTTTTGATTCGTTTTTTGGGGACAACAAGTGCCTGGACGATTCTGCTTTCGAGACGGGAAAGTGCGATTTCGCGGTTGCGTTCCTGATAGCGTTCGTCGTCGACATCGAGAAAAAGGCAGTCTTCCTTATTGATGATGCCGGAAAGTTTTGCGCGCAGGCGGACAATTTCTGCATCAGTGAGGCCTGCGAGGGAAGTGATGGCAATGGCAAGATGGACTTTCGTGTTCACCTTGTTTACGTTCTGACCGCCGTTTCCACCGCTCCGGGCAAAAGTGACTTGAGAATTATTGATGATTGATTCGTGAAGTTGCGTTCTGTTCATTTTGCGATTTGAAATTCAATTTAGCAAAAAAAGTTGGCTTTGTCATTAAGTTTCTAGTTTAAAGAATTTCTTTGGACATGTGATATAATGGTGGGCATGGGAAAAATCAAAATTATCAAAGGTGACATAACAAAACTTAGCTGCGATGCAATCGTAAATGCCGCAAATTCTTCTCTTCTCGGAGGCAGTGGTGTTGACGGTGCAATTCATTACGCTGCCGGCCCGGAACTTCTCGCTGAATGCCGTATTCTCGGCGGCTGCAAAACCGGTCAGGCGAAAATCACAAAAGGCTACAATCTTCCGTCCCGATTCGTGATTCACACCGTCGGCCCGATTTATTACGAGCACAGCCCGGCAGAGGCAGAGTCGCTGCTAACGTCCTGCTACAAAAATTCCTTGAACCTCGCAAAAGAAAAAGGCCTTAAGACAATCGCCTTTCCGCTGATTTCAGCCGGAGTTTACGGCTATCCGCAGAGGGAAGCGATTAAGGTCGCGGTGGAGACGATGAAAGTACACCAGGGGGAGTTTGATGAGATTACGCTGATTCTCTTTGGAGCACGGGAATTTGGAATGGCGCAAGAGGATTATGGGGAGTATGTAGGGGGGGCAGGGGCTTGAACCTACGGCCTCCGGGTTATGAGAAGGTCAAAAGAGTCTTCGCTAGTATCACACCCCTTCAGAATGTTGCATTTTTCGCATTATACACCAACTCTTTCCAAAAAAAACAACACAGATTGCAACAGTAAATTTCAGTTAAAAATTGCGTTTTGTTTAAAGTTTTTGGTTAGAATTTCGACCTTCAGAGTTTTAACCCGTAGGCCGAAATTTACGCTATTTTTACAGTTTTAGATGAGGCCTTAGGGCTGTTGTCCCGAAGATTTTTATACTGTAACGATTTTTTCTCGATTTGATAAATATTCAGAACTTTTACCTTCCTTACTCTCAATAAGAAATCCATCCTTCACTAAAACATCGAGGATTTCTTTTCTAAAATATGTAGATGCTTTTATTCCAAGATAGTCTGCTATTTCTTTTGCTGTATGGGCTTTTGCAAAACAGAATGATAAAATTGCCTTGTCATTTTTTCCTGTAACAATGCCATTTACATTAATATTTGGAATTGAGTTTTCATCAATAACGCCATTTGAATATGTAAGGTTTGGTAATGTTAGTGTAAATGAATTGCCATTTGAAGAAATAAACGGCTTGAAAGATTCTCCCTTACCTGCATAATCCTGTTCAATTTTATCGAAGCCAGAGCCTTTTGATTCCATATAGCGAAGATATTCCAAAATATTGCAGATAACTTCATTTCGTCGGCGAGGAATGATGGATGAAATATTTTTTTCTTTTTGCAAAGCTACAACGCCCAGCAATGCTCCTGGGGAAGTGATTTCAAGTCGATCCTTAAACATATTTATTTCAATCTGACTTCCCTGGATGAAGTAATTTCTGTGAGCTATAGCATTAACGATACCTTCTGTAATAGAACGTGCCGGGTATGAAAAATAATCAATACGGCTTTCATCAACTTTCTTAAATCCTGTTACAGAATGACTCTGAATGAAGTGAGTTGCAAACTTAATTGAATCAATTAGATTTCCTTCAAATTCTTCAGAAGCCAAGACTATAGAACTTCCTTTGGTTATTTCTGGCCAAACTGTACATACAATTTTCGTTCTTTCATTTTTGTAATTATCAGAAAAAAGCTGTGCTCCTTTAGAAAGTTTTTTGTCTGAATTAATAAAGCCTGCGGAAATTAAAGCTTTTTCTGTAAGTTCTGACTCATTTCTTTCTTTGTACAAATCAAAAATCTGTTTGAAATTGTTTTTATCAAAGATTTCTTCTGTAAATGGCTGGTCGAAAGGATTGTTATCACTTAAGAGAATTAATTCTCGAATCTGTTCTGGAGTAGCCAGCAGGGAACTTCCGTAACTTCGAATATAGATTCCGAGGAGATTTTCTTCATGCAAAGTGACAGGCAGTATTGTATTTTTCTCTACAGAAATTTTTAAAATATATCTTGTAGATTTTTCCGCTTCTTTAATTGGGATGGTATCTATTGAATATGAAATAGATGGTTCAATTCTCTGTTTAATCTGGCGGTTTATCATCAAAATTGTTTTATCAGCTGCATCATGATCCAAAGAAATTATTTTATGAGTATTGTTATCGACTCCGATATACAAAGTGCCGCCAAATGTATTTGCAAAAGCCGCAATTGTTTTTAGCCAG
Organism: Treponema ruminis; assembly: GCF_014201975.1. NCBI lineage: Bacteria > Pseudomonadati > Spirochaetota > Spirochaetia > Treponematales > Treponemataceae > Treponema > Treponema ruminis. The sequence goes on from NZ_JACHFQ010000007.1 coordinate 33,702, forward strand.
CCAATCTCTTTTGACTTTCCAGAATCTTCGGATTTTCCTTCTTCAATGATTCTTTTAAACTCATTTTGAGTATCTTCAATGTTTATTCCGGGAATTAATTCTTCAATCAGCATAAGCACCTCTTAATTCCACTTTACTATAAATGAAGTTTTTAGTGAAGTAGAGTGAAGTATTACTTCATTTCACTTCACTATCTTTTTCGCATATTGTGAAGTAATTTTTTTAAACTAACAGTTTACTATTCTTTTTGTGAAATCTTATTATAATGAACTTATGGAGTATTCCTATTCACTTAAACCAACAAAACGGACAGTTGTTGATATTCCAGCAACTTCGAGACTCTTAAAAGAACTGCGTAATAAAAACGGCTATAGCGTAAAGCAGCTGCAGGAAATATTCGGATTTGAGACACCTGTAGCAATTTATGCTTGGGAAAATGAGAAGTGTAAGAATATTCCGTGCATCGAAAACTTTGATCTCCTATCTAAACTTTATAAATGTCATGTTGAAGAACTGTATGTTCTGAAGCAAGTTGATTTTTCAGGTTTGGAAGTTCATGAAGATATTCCTGAGTATAAAACATATAGGAGTCTTGTTAATCATCTGCTTGAAGGTTTGGCTGATATTGAGGAAGGTAAGATTCAGGATTTTCATGAAGCGATGAAAGAGATTCGTGAAGAGCTTGAAATTTAAACTACAACTTTAATGACAAATGAAAATTTATTTGTTAAAGTGAAAATACAAAACACAAATTAAAGTCGCTGGCCCTAAGAAGCCGAGCGCCGTGTCTCAATGGTTTTGCAAACCGGAGACAAAAACCCGATACGCCGTTGGCGTAAAAATTATCTTTTATAAAAGGAGTGCGTAATGAGCACAGACACATTTGACATTACAAAATTATCTCGTGCAATGATTCTACGCACACTTTGGAATTACAAAATGCCTGGGCAGGCAATAAAAGATAATGGAGTTTTTGTTAATGGAGAAAAATCATATGAGGACCGTAACTATTCAAAGGCCGGTTGTTGATCTGAAAGCAACCGGTGTACAAATTAAATCACTCAGAATCAAAAGTGGATACACTGTTCACGATATTCAGGCCGTATTCGGTTTTGAATATCCGCAGGCTGTGTATGCATGGGAATGCGGAAAATCTATTCCTACAATCGACAACTTGCTTGTGCTTGCCCACTTGTTTGACGTTTCAGTCGAAGAGATTGTAATCCAGCGCATGATTGAAATTGAAGTTTCGTGCGTTTCAAACAAGATTGAGAAGCTATGCAACAAGAATTGTAACGATTGCAAATTGCGGCTGAGTGCCTAATCTTTTCTGTCTGTAAGCCATCTTTTTAAATTAATGGTTTACAGACAGACTGAAAATCCAATCATACAATTAAAACATCGCTACCAAATAAAAAAGGGTTCCGTTACGCCCTTATTGTAATCAAAGGAAAATATCATGAGAAAATTAGCAAGTGTCCAGACTATCTGGGACGTACAGTCGATAGAAGGGGCCGACAGGATAGAAGTCGTTTCCGTTTTGGGATGGAAATGTGTTACCAAAAAGGGCGTATTTAAGAAATACGATTTATGCGTTTATTTTGAAGTAGATGCATTTTTGCCAGTGAAGCCTGAGTTTGAGTTTTTGCGAGACGGATGTTACAGATGCAATGAATTGAACGGCGAAGGCTTTTTGATGAAGACGAGAAACTTCCGAGGACAGGTTTCACAGGGTCTTGTTTTGCCACTTTCAATTCTGGATGGAATCGAACCGCTCGATGGCCATGCCTGGAAGACTGGTGATATTGTAAGCGAACAACTTGGTGTAAAGAAGTGGGAAGTTGCAGAAATTGCCACTGGTAGCGGACGAGTTATCGGGGATTTTCCACACGGTATTCCAAAGACTGACGAAATCCGAGTTCAGGCAGAACCTGGATTGATTGACGAGTTCAAGGGCGTTCCATATTACATCTCAACCAAGATGGATGGAACCAGCGTGACTATGTATCTGATTGACGGTGACTTTGGAGTCTGCTCAAGGAATTACGAAATTGCTGATGATGAGACTAGCCCGGCATGGAAGTTTGTTCATAAGCACAATGTGATTGAGAAAATCAAAAAGGGAGCTGAGGCTATTGGATTGAAAAATGTAGCGGTTCAGGGTGAGTTCTGTGGAGAAGGCATCCAGAAAAATCCGCTTAAGCTTGTAACTGCCGAATGGTACGTTTTCACTTTGCGTGATATGGATCAGGGAAAAAGACTTGGTCTGAAAACCATGCAGGCCTTTTGTGACGTTGCCGGTTTGAACATGGTTCCTGTTGAGGAAACAGGAGACAATCTTCCTTACAAAACTGTAGATGAGTTCATCGAAAGGGCAAAAGGAAAGTATGCCAGCGGTAATCACAAGGAAGGAATTGTCATCAGGCCAATCGAACCTGTTTACAGCAAAATCCTTGAAGGTCCGCTTTCTATGAAGGTGATTAACAACGATTACCTTTTGAAGCAGAAGTAACAAAAAATACCTGTATGAGTAATTCATACAGGTAAAAAATTTAATTATAGGAAAAATATATGAGTGTTGATATTATAGCTCCCATCATAGCTGAAAAATTAAACGACAAAGAAGAAAAATATTCATACGTTGGCCATTTTAATGCAAATTTCCTTCACAATCACTTAGATATAGCTTTCGATTGGCAAGATGAAGCTTCAGAAGAACTCACAGAAGCATTTTGGAGTTTTCAAGAAGAAAAGTATCAAATTTTGGGTTTATTCGTACTAACCACAAAAAAACTCCAGGATTATATTGATGATATTGAAGCAGATATCACCCAAATCAAATTTGATCGAGAAAATGATTATTATATTGTCCATACATCGAAATCAAGGAATGCTGTAGAAAGAGCAATGAAACGAATTGCCTGGACGAAAGGTGCTATTGAATCTCGAAGAAAAGATATTGCTGAAGTGAATTATTATAAGGTTGGATTAGAATTTGTATCTGTATTACTAGCAAATTATGATTATGATTTTTCTGAAAAGTGTTCCAAACGAACCCAAGAAATACATTGTCTTTTAGAGTATCGATAATTTATCTGGAGTTTTAATATGAAAATCTACATGACAAGCGACCTGCATGTTGATCATTACATAAATCATCGTGTGAGTCTAGAAAACTACATAAACAATGCTCTCAAACCAGCGGATGTGCTTTGTGTCGCAGGGGACACTTGTGATGATCCGAATCTGTTTGTTGAATTTTACAAGATGGTTTCACCACGTTACAAAAAGATTTTTGTTGTTTTTGGAAATCATGATTTGACAGTTGGGAACTTGTCCTATTTTCGAAATAATCCGTTTACAGAAACTCAGCCAAAACTAGATTTTCTGAAGGCAGAAGTTTCGAAGCTGGGTAATGTTTCCATTCTCGATGGTACAGTTGAAGAGTTTGAAGGCGTAAAGTTTGGCGGCACAATGGCGTTTAATGATTTTTGCTGGGCTTATAAAATTGATCCAGAGCCGGAAGGAAACATGGCAAAATTTCTTTGCCACTGGAGAGACTGGTTTGATTACCGCCACTGGGAATACATGGGAAATGTTCACAAAGACATTCTTGATTCTCAAATGAAAAAACTGGATTATGTGATTTCCCAAAAGCCTGATATCATAATGACTCATTACATTCCGCTCTTTTTTGGAGTTGAGGAGATTTATAAAAATGATATCTACACGACTTTTTTCTATTTTGATGGACAGAAATATCTGGACCAGCTGAAAGATAATTGTATCTGGCTAGCTGGTCATACTCACTCTGTCCGAACTAAGGATCTAGTAGAAGGTGATGGAAGGACAATTCATCTGAAGCTAAATCCGGTTGGTTATCCCGATGAGGATTCTGGAAATGCAGAAAGGATGGATGAGTTTTTGTTGGAGAAATAGTATGAAACAGATAACAAAAGAGGATTTTCTGCAGGGATATTCACCTGATAATATTTTTGTTACAAGCGATTTGCACCTGTATCATACAAATATAATCAAGTATTGCAATCGTCAATTTGATTATTCCCCGGAAGGCTGTTCTCAAATGAATGAGTTTATACTTAAAAAATTTGATTCACTTCCGGAGGATTGTCTGATTTGGAATTTAGGTGATGTATATTTGAATCTAAGACTTGAGGAATCCCGAATTATGAATGACATAATGAGAATGAAGAAAAATCGAAAGATGAATTTAATTCTTGGAAATCATGATCTCAGAGCAAAAAAGAAACCATTTTCAAATTATATAGAGTATTTCGAGCATCTTGGTTTTGATAAAGTTTATAAAGGACCTTTTCAGTTTGAAAATATTGTGCTTTCGCATGAACCTGTATTTATCGATTCTATAAGTTCACTTGTAAACATTCATGGCCATACTCATGATACTATGGTGACTGAAGATTATTTTACTGGAGAATACAACACGAGTTATCCAAAGCAGAAAGTGGATCCAGCAAAGTATATCAATGTTTGTATGGATGCTAATAATTGTCGCATTATGAGCTTAAAAGAAATACTGAGTAAAATTGAGAATTCCTAAAGAAATGACTACAATAGAGAAAATGAACCGAGCAAAGCTTCACGAATCCATAATCAATAATTCTCAAATGACTTTTGCCCGCAGCGGTGGAAACGGCGGTCAGAATGTAAACAAGGTGAACACAAAAGTTCATCTTGTTGTTCCTGTTACATCGCTTGGTGGCCTTACAGATGCAGAAGTTATTCGGCTTCGTTCAAAACTGGCTGCCATCATCAATAAAGAAGACTGTATTTTCCTCGACGTTGATGATGAACGTTATCAGGAACGCAATCGAGAAATTGCACTTTCCCGCCTTGAAAACAGAATTTTGCAGGCTCTTGTTATTCCTAAAAAACGAATAAAAACTAAGCCGACTCGTGCCAGTAAAGAGCGTAAATTAAAGCTCAAGAAAATCCGTAGCGAGATTAAAAAGAAACGGGGAAAGATCTGGTAATCTAATATGAAGATTTTTCATCTTCATACTTGGGAAGTTTGTCTATTTTTTCCTGAATTGGTTTTGTAGGAAAATCATCTTTTTTTAAGCCCATTTTGTAGAAGTTTCCTAATTGATGTTCTAGTCTCAATCGAATCTTCATAATATGCAACTGTGTCTGTACATCATAATGCTAAAGGCTTTTGTCAGTCCAAGTTGCAATTAAAGCATTTTCTTTTCGTTCTTCTTCAATAGATTTAAATCCTTCATCTAGTTTTTGTTCCAGTTCTTCGACGGACGTAACAATGAATCTAGGTTTCTTATAATCCTTTTGCATACTGTCCACAAGTTCTTTTAAGTAAAGCACTTTTTGATCCGGTGTCATATAATGCATTTCCATACTATAACCGATAAAATCATCATCTTTCATTTAGACCTCTTTGTTTTTCAATATTTCAAATAGTTCATTTTCAAAATTTTGAATATTGGGATTAGCACATGATTTCTTTAAGTCGAGAGTTTCATAATAAGTTTGCTTTGAAAAATAGACTTTGTTTTCAATAATCGATTTCAAATCGCTGTTATGCTTCAAATCAAAAAGAAGATTGAAATAATAAATCCAGTCATCCATTACGAGAGGAATCTTGGTGGAAAGTTTTTTATTGGCAATTCTCAGATAGAAAGCAAAAAGTAATTTTTTATCCTCTTCAGTCAGAGAAATAGTCAAACGTGAAAGTTTTTGAAAAAATTGATGTGTAATCAAACTTGCTTTGTCATAATCATACGCTGTTGCAAATAAATCTGTTATTTTTTGTATGAATGAACGTTTAGAGACGGCAATCTCATTATATTCATCTTGAAGTCTTATAAAGTAATCATCATCGAAAATCTGGCCGCAATTTTTAAGCCGTGTTAGAGTTCGCCGATTTCAGCCACACCTAAGTCCAGCGGAAATCGCCAAAATCTAGTTCAAATAAAAAAGCCATTATCAAATCATATAAAACTCTCTAAACTGAATAGTAACCAGAAACTCAGTCAGGGAGGAATATGAAAAATGATAATGACTCTATAGTCAGTTTAGCACAAGCGCTCCAAGATATGAAGACAGAGCAAGGCGAAAGTTTTGACCTTGCGAAAGTCAATCTTGCGGAGCTGGAACGGAGATGCGGAATCAGCCGCGCAAAACTCCGGCGATTAAAATCCAACAATTTCAAGGAAACTCCTCACGCACTTACGGGAAGAAAAGCTTTGAAGACCGTAATGACAGGTTATGAGAAGGTCAAAAGAGTCTCCGCTAGTATCACACCCCTTCAGAATGTTGCATTTCTTGCATTATACATCACCTTTTTCCAAAAAACAACACAGATTGCAACAGTAAATTTCAGTTAAAAATTGCGTTTTGTTTAAAGTTTTTGGTTAGAATTTCGACCTTCAGAGTTTTAACCCGCAGGCCGAAATTTACGCTATTATTACAGTTTTAGATGAGGCCTTAGGGCTGTTGTCCCGAAGATTTTTATACTGAGTATATAAAACTTTACTAGACTTTTACCTTTTTTATATCTGTCTTATAAGCTTTTGCGTTTCCTTGTTTATTCGTTATCAAATAACCCGAACTTACGAGGACATCAAGTATTTTGGTTCTGAAATATGTAGAATCTGATATTCCAAGATAATTTGCTATCTCACTTGCTTTTCGAGGTGCATTACAGCAAAAGGCAAGGATTTTTTCATCATGCTCGGAAACTGGAGGCGCTGGCAAAACATCAATTGCTGGAATGCTGTCATTCTTAATACCTAAAGAATAGGTTAAATCTGGAAGAACGAGTGTAAAATGGTCTGATGATGAGAAAATATATGGTTTATGATTTTCGTCTGCATCTGCATAATCTGAAACAATTTTATCGAATCCGGTTCCGGCAGCTTCCATTACATTGCATTTTACAAAAACTTTACAAATTAATTCATTTCGGCGCATTGAAATAATATTGGAAAGATCATAAGTCTTTGATATTTTTTCTCCCTGATAAAAACTTCCTGGGGAAGAAATTTCCATTCTGTCTTTAAACATATCAATCTGAATCTGTGTCCCCTCAAGAAAATAATCCCTATGAGCCAGGGCATTGATTACTCCTTCAAAAAGTGCACGCTCTGGATATGCATCTAAATCGATTCTTGAATCTGGAAGTTTTACCATTGCATGATTCATACGTAGGTTTACAAATTCCATTATAAAATTTATAGAATCAATAAGATTTCCGCTAAATCTGTTAATTGTTATAATTCTTTCACTACCTTTAGTAAAACCTGCGAAAAGAGAACATTGAATTTGAGTTCTTTCTCCAGAATAATCATCAGAAAAAAGAACAGCACCATTCTTTAATATTTTTTCATTTGTAAAGAATCCCATTGACTGCAATGCTTTGTCAGTTAATTCTTTGCCAGAATTATGTTCACTGTAAAATGAAAGCAACTTTGTAAAGTTTTCCCGCTTATATTCATAACCAGAATCAAGTACATCAAACTGTGTATTGTGGCTTTTTATACTCATTGCGATTATTTCTTCGTAAGTTGCACCATTTGTGAACCCCTCACGACGCATATAAATAGAAGGAACATTCTTAAATTTCAGGATTATCGGTTTTATTGGAGATTCAGAAACATCTATTTTGATTATAAAAAGTTCTTTATCATGAATCTGATAGCTTATAAATGAAAGTTTGTATATTGGACGAGGAAATATGTGTTCATTAATCTGATTATTAAAGAAATTGCGTTCATTATCAGCTTCTTTGCGCGTGAAGCCTATAAGTTTATTTGATTTATCTTCAACTCCAATAAAAAAAGAACCACCTTCTGCATTAGAAAAGCCAGCTATAGTTTTAAGCCATCCTTCTGTATTCTCTCGGTTCAAGCGAGATTTACATTCAATATTTACACTTTCCATTGCTGAGATTTTTATAATATCATCGAGAAGCATGACACCAATCCTCCTGATAAGTTCAAGGTGTTTGAAGTTGACTTTGAACTTACTTCAGAGTCTACTTCAAAGTCACTTCAAAGTCAACTTCAAAGTCAGTGAAGTAATTTCATGTTATTCTACTACCATGACCTTCAAATCAATCGTCTCTCCAGAAAGCCTTCATCCACAGCCAGAAGCCTTCAAGGATGCTGAAATTGCTGAAGAAAGCCCTGCCGCCGTCCTCGGAAAAAATACTCTACCTGAGTTTTCGATGATTAGGTTGACGACCCTCCAAAATTTGACGGTCGTTATACTTAAACTTTTTGCATTATTATATATTGTTTCAAATAATTTTTCTTGAAGCCTATAAAAAATTAGTAAAAAAAGATTCTTTTTTATAAAATTTTATATTTTTTGTTAATCTTTTACATAATTTAAGTATAAATGGATGATACTATGAAAAGATATGAAGTTCAGAAAGATACAGTTGATATGTTCTTGAAGGCCTATTATACTTGGCGTAATGAGCCTGGAGATGACGAACTTGGTGAGCCCTTTGAGAATAAAGAGCTTTTTGATAAACTTAGCAAAATTTTTTCTGTAAAAGTAAAATATACTAAAGGCGGCGCTTTTATAGAATATCCAAACGCTTATGTTAAGTTTCTTAAAATGGACTATTACGATAGAAAGACTTCTTTCAAATATAAGTTTCGTCAGTGGGTATATGATAGAGGTATTTTTAAGAGTGGACAGTATCTTTTTAAGATTCTTGATTTTACAAATTACCCAAAGATGTATCAGAAAATGTGCATTAAGTTTCAGCAAATTGGTCTTCTTGAAGAAGATTACAATTTTATATTTAATAAGGCTAAAGAAAAAAATAATTGGGTTTCAAGCTATCAATATAATCTTGAAACCCTCTATAGAACTATTCTTGGTAGAAATGATATTTTTACTGAAAATACAACAGTATGGTTTTACATTAAAAATATCATAAAATATATTTTCACCGCTTAGGTTGACGACCCTCCAAAATTTGACGGTCGTTATACGAACATATTAAAACTAAAAAAGCTGCCTAGACTAATTCTTTATATTTTTTAATAAAAGAGAAAAATTCTTGCTTAGCAAAGGTATATTGATCTTGATATGGCCAATATACCTTTTTTTTATCTAAATCTTTTATGATATTATTGCAATCTGATAAAATGCTTTTTATTGTTTCTTTCTTATAATAAGATTCTGGACTATTAAGTAGTTTCTTATATTGACCTATTGTTTCATTAAGAGTGCCAGATGTATTTTTAAAAGTATTTTTATTTTCGAGATAGGTAGCCTGATAAAGTTCATTTAATATGAGCTCTAAAGTTAAAAGTGCTTTAGAGTTAAATTTAATCTGATTATTCTTATTAAAAATCATATTATACACCTTACATTATATAATATATAAAAAGTATATAGAAAATATAAAATTATAAAAAAATACTCACTAGCTATATCACGCTCATCTTCAAACCAAAATAGAGTTATGGTTGACGAACCTCCAAAATTTGACGGTCGTTATACATAATAGCTAATTTTGAGAAGTCTTCATAATCTCTCATAGCCTTATAAAAGAGAGTGTCAGCTTCGGTTCTAATATCTTCCATGCTTTCACCGGCAGCATGAATATGTATATGTTTCAAATCGTTGGCAAAAAGTGCCGCATAATATGCTAATTTAGAATATTCCATAAAGAAATTAGTAGAAATAATTACAAATTATATAATTACAAATTTTATATTAAATTTTGTTAATCTTTTATATATTTTCTAAAAAAGCTATATATTATAAATATAAAGGAGACTATTATGGCTAAGACTATAAAGTTTAATAATAGCGCACTTTTTAATCTACAAACTCTTAATGGTTTAATTATGTCTACATGGGGCATGCATTATGATGAGCCAGAAGAAAAAATTGAAGATGCTTTTCAACGTGGCATTATTGATTTTAATCATGTTAAAAATAGATATGATGCAGTTTTTAATATGAAAAATGGTCCCTTCGATTATGATATAAATTATGAAAAAAGTTTATTAAATAAATTAAATGAAGAATTCAAAAAAGTGAGATCTTATAAATTACCATGGTTTATGAAAACTTATACGGACTTTATTGAAGAAAAATTTAATGAACTTATGGTAATATATAAAAATGGCGGATGGAAATAAAAATAAGGGCCTTATTTTAAGGGTGGTTTGCGATTTATGCTGCAAAAGCATTATGAATATTATTCATATCAACAAATTTTAAATTTTTAAGATACCATTCTAAACTTAAATCATCTAATTCTATTTTTTCATGATTACCAATAGATTATAAATCTAAGCCTGGGTATGTTTAATTATAATCAAAAAATCTAATTTCTTCGCCGCCATTAGATAGAAAATATGCTTTTAAAATATTATATTCTTCTTTAGTCATAAAAGAAGCACTAGCTCCAATATATAATCCACCATCGCTACCCCTTAAAAGAGCAGCTTTTCTTAGGCCAGTTAATATATCATAACTACCCTTAAAATTAGGATCATTTTTAGCAGCGTTAGAAGAAATAATTACAAAGTCTTTAGTCATTCTAAACTTTGAACAAAAATCATTTATATTCAAATGACAATTTGGTTTCTTAAAAAAATTAAAAATATTCATAGTTATCACCTACTATTAGGGTTGACGCCCCTCCAAAATTTGACGGTCGTTATACAAAAAATGTAGAAGTGAAGAAAAAAGATACTTTTAAGTATAATATAGAAGGCTTAAAGAAGAAATTACAGGCTTTCTTGAATACGCTTGTTTAGGCTTTCTACTATAGGCGCTTCATCTTTATATTCTTCATCTTGCTGAGTGTAAACTGACCTAATTAAAATATTTCTTTCTTTACCAATTTTTACTGCTTCATCAAATGAAACTTTTTCAAGAGTTGGAAAGCCCCTTTTAAGAATATTAAACTTTTCATCATTCTTTTCCAAAAAGAGCTCGCCATTATCTAATTTATCATATATAACAAAATATTCCATAACTAGCCTCCTTCAGGTTGACGACCCTCCAAAATTGGAGGGTCGTCAACCACACCAATTATTATATAATTGATTTTAAATAGTCTCTAACATTTTTTGCGTTAGGATTATTACTATCATAATCTAACCTACTATTATATTTTTTTGCGATAGTAAGTCCCTCTTTTATAGAAAGCATTGGAAAACAACTAATAGTAACAGTATCTTTTGGCGAAACCATAAGAATAGAATAATTTTCTGGCAAATATTGAAAAATATATTCTTCATTAATCTTTTCTAAATCCATAGCTGGCCTCCTTCATAATTATAATATGTAGAAATGACAGCTAAAGCAAACTCTGTTTCTTAGTACACGGATTCTATCAAATCTTGTCTGCAAATATTTGATATTTCTTTGAGCCGCAGGAACGCCTCTAAAACAAGTTTTAATGATTTTACTCTGGAAAGATGCCTGAGAATACCTTGGGGTAAGAAACGATGTCCAAAAACCAAATGTTAACTCAGAAATAATTCTGTCATGAGTAACTGGCTTTCCTTTTTTCTGAATCTTATGCTTTGCATCATTATTATTCTTCATTGATGTAGAATCAAGTGTCAGAATGTCATACCAGTTATCTGCTCCTGCTACTGTACACAAAATTTTAATTATATCTTTTACCTCTGGTCATTATTCAATATGTTCCACATATCATCATAAGAACTCAGATATTTCCACTGTAAAAATTCAAAGTCATCTTTATTAAGATTTTCTATCAGTTCTGTTCTGATTCCTTTTTCATCATGGATGAACACATACTTGCATATTTTATTTTTTTCCGGGAAATCAAGTATATCATCGTCTGGATAGTAAACAGCCCAATTAAGAAAACCTGCTTTATTAAGAGAAGGTAAATGCAATTTTTTGGCAACATGCCTCTTGTTTATTCTAGGCTTATAACCCAGTTTGTGCAAAATGAAAGCTTCAAAGGTATCTAAATCCTGTTCTTTATAGACACCCTTGAAAAACGGCTTTCTGTTATTTTGATTTCGAGCCTCATAATGATATACTTTGCCGCCTTTTACCCATAAAAAATGTTTTGCGCCATTATTCCACTTCTTGGGCAAATAAATAATCTTCACATTTTTCGGGTCTTTTATCCATGCTTTTAGAGCTTCTACCAAACAATTGCTATAGTTCATTTCCATCCGCCATTTTTGTAGATTACCATAAGTTCATTAAATTTTTCCTCGATAAAGTCGGTATAAGTTTTCATGAACCATGGTAATTTGTATGACCTTACTGTTTTAAACTCTTCATTTAGTTTACTAAGTAATTTTTTTTCATAATCTATATCATAATCAAAAGGGCCATTTTTCATATTAAAAGTTTCGTCATATCTATTTTTAACATGATCAAAATCAACAATGCCCCGTTGAAAAGCATCTTCAATTTTTTCTTCTGACTCATCATAGTGCATGCCCCATGTTGTCCTAATAATGCCATTTAGAGTTTGTAAATTAAACAATGCACAGTTATTAAATTTTATAGTTTTATTCAAAAATACATCTCCTTCATAAGTAATATATGAAGTTTATTTAGAAAGTATAGAAAAGATTAACAAATTTTTTCCCCATTTTTTTACTCTTCTTTTTATACAAATAAAACATTTTTTACATATTATAACTAGCGCAAAGCTTTCGCCAGATAGTTCTTTGACATATACGCTGGGGGTACAAGCACGCTGTAATGGAACGTCGGGCTACAATCGTTTATGCAAAATATCGCGGCAAGTACAAAATATGCATAGAGGTCACTCCCCAGTTTGATGTACGCCAGGCTCTTGGTCCCTCGAACAGCAAGCTTTCTGGCAATGCGCTGGAAGCCTTTATCGAATGGTGCGACAAAAAGGACATCCGGCGCACACATGTTTTTGGGCGGGTACGCGGGGCACCGTAGGTTTTGTTACTTAACTTACTTGCCTCGTGGATTTCTGCAAAAGATTATTTCATCGATTAAACCGTGCTTTTCCTTCCATTCAATTATCATTTCTGTATAATACCGTTGATGAATATATTTTCTGCAGGACGCATCTTTTGTTTGGCAATGACAACACCATTTGTAGAATTTTTCGTCCAGAGCTTTAGAGGACAGATGATCTTTATTATACTTTTTAATATCGTCTATTTTTATTTTATTTTCTGGATTGTTTTTAGGATTTCTTTTGCCCTCTTTGAGAACATAATTACTTTTCAGGCAATCTGATTCTGCAAGTTTCTTGAGCAAAAATTTCCACGCATTAAATAAACCAAGTTTATCGATTTTCCCGTCTGCTATCTTTTGATTCTTAGCAATGTACCTTAATTTGTGTAATTCTTTGTCAAATCTTTCCGAATAGCTTTCTTTAAAAACAAGATGATTTCTAACATATTTGCGTAAGTTTTCCTTTTCCTCTATCGGGTAAATTCCGAGTATCTTAGCATCTCTTTCTCTTCCAGATTTCAAAATCATAACAGGAATATTGTCTGTATATTTTCTGTGATTCCCAAGCTTATATCTTTTAAGAATGTTTTCTTTGTGACTTTCCCAAACCTCTAAAGACCACCTTTCTTGTTGTTTTTTTGCATACTCCTTATGGTAGTTATCCAGAAACTTTCTGCTGACACCAATGATTTTTGCATAGTCTTTTGCATTCATATTTTCATATTATCCTCATTTTGATACACAGTCCACCTTTTTTTTACTTTTTATATATAGCAGTCATAGGAGGTTAATATGGCAAAATTATTGGTTTGTGGTAGTCGTTCAATTACGGACTCTGCTTGGATTTTTTCTCAAATTGAGCAGTACATCTCTGAGAAAAATTTGGAAATGTCATCGCTCGTTATTATCGAAGGAGGGGCAAAGGGTGTTGATTCAGTGGCTGGTAATTGGGCCCAGTCACACGGGGTTACGGTCGAAGTTCATAATGCTGACTGGGCCCGCTATGGCAGGGGGGCCGGCATTCGTCGTAACGAAGAAATGGTTGCTGCGGCCGACTTCGTTTTGGTTCTTTGGGATGGTTCTTCACGCGGTACAAAAAATGACATTGATTTGTGCAGAAGAAACTTTAAGACTTTTAAAGTCGTAAAAAAGTTGTCATAAAAAATCCTTATAACTGCCCTGCCTCATGGGGCAGTCCACCTTTTCGTTACATATTCTTTTTATCGGCAATAGTAAAGAGGCCAAAATGACAAAGTTCCACACAACAAAAATTCTTTCCGCTCAGGAAGAAATCGAGTATGCAAAACTTGCTGCGGCAGGTGATATGGCTGCACGCGAAAAACTGATTGTGTCAAACATTCCGTTTGTTAGATCGCTTGCAAAGTCTTTTCGGGGGTATGGAGTAGGTACTGAGGATTTGGTTGCGGAAGGTATTCTTGGTTTGGTTGAGGCTGTTGATCGATTTGATTATTCAAGGGGCTTTAAGCTTATAACCTATGCGAAGTCGTGGATCTGGCTGTTCATGCAAAAGGCTGTAGATCAGCGTAGAAGAAAAAAATGCCGGCTTGTTTCGCTTGACGCTCCCCTTGATCCTGATGGTGATGAAGAATCTTTTGGATCCGGTCTTGCGGATACAGAAAATCTTTCTGTTGAAGAAGTGTGCGAAAACAATATTGCAACAGAACGGCTTTTGAAGGCTCTTTTTTCTCTTAAAGCAAATGAACGCGAAGTCTTAATCCTTCATCACGGTTTGTTTAACGAAGAAGAACATAGTTTTGAAGCAATCGGGGCAATGAAGGGTAGAACTCGCTCTCGAATGCAGCAGATTGAAAAAAATGCCGTTGAGCACCTTCGTGAAAATCTTGAGCGCTTTGTCGGCTAATAAAAAAATGCAGGCCCATGCGGGCTTGCACACATACACGAGGAGGAAAAATGAACAATACAAATTTCATGCGGGACCTGATGCTTACAGGCTTTGAATTAAGCAAGATTTCGGGTGTTCCAATGCTTTATCTTGGAAATCCTGGAATGGGTAAAACTACAATCGTTAATTTGTGGGCAAAACGAAACGGATATCATGTGGAAAGCCTGATTGGAAGCGCATTTGACCGTAGCGAGATTCTTGGCTACATGGTGAATGACGGAGCGGGTACGAACTACCTTCGAACAAAGGCGCCGGAATGGTTTCATACAATCACTGAGCTTGAAAAAGACGGCCTTCCTTCAGTTCTTTTTATTGATGAAATCGCGGGTGCTCCAAAAGATGTTCAGGCCAGCTTGTACCGCCTGATTTTCGAGCGCACAATCGGAAACGGTCAGAAGCTTCCGGAATCAACAATTATCGCAAGCGCCAGCAACTACAAGGACAATCTTCCGCCGATGTGCGATATAACCTCTCCAAATCTGAACCGCTTTTGTGTGGTGAACTTCGGGCCTCAGTCTTTTGAAGGACTTTATTCCGAGTTTCTTCAGGATGTGGATGAGTTTGAGAAGGATTTACCAGAATTTGAACATCGCAAGCTTACTGATGAAATCAAGGAAAAGACCCTGGCGGCTGTTCGTGGAATTTTTGAAAAAATCAATTCAACTTACAGCATTAAGGACAATACAAAAGGCTCTCTGAATGTTGAAAACAAACGCCTGAACAATGTTTTTTCAGCAGATTATTCAAAAAACGGTGAGGTTTACAATTTTATTTCAGGCAGAACAATCGGCTACTTCAAAAATATTTTCCGGGCAATGTATTCTATCAAGCTTACTAAGCCTGATTATATTGGAAAGTTTCTGGACGGACTTATAGGGCTTGGCTTTAATTCTTTTTCTGATATCCAGGAGCTCAATGCCTTCAGAAAGTTTATTCGCGAGCTTACAAAAGATGCCCTTCAGGAATTAGATGGCAAGAAAAAAGAGAAAAAATCTCTGGCTTACAATCATGAACTCAGCCTTGCTGAAAATATAGAAGCCGTTCTTGCCTTTGAAGATAAGCTTGAAGTTGCAGATCTTTCAAAAGTCTGTATGGAAATCTATTCAGAAATTGAACAGAAGTTTAAGACCGATACAGAAGGTCTTTCAAAAATCCTTTTAAGCAATAAAAACTCTAAGGAAGACCTTATCAGCTTGAGAAAGGATTATGACGCAGTTGAGATTTTTTCATTACTCGCTTCAGAGCATATTCCTAGGTCGAAAAAAGAGTGTGTAAGCTCAAAACTGGATGAAATTATCACAACTTATAAGTTTTATATGAACACCTGTATTCAAACGGAGGCCGCTTAATGAAAATAAATGAAATGGAAGGGATTGTACTTGCAAAGCTTAAAGAAAGCTCCAAATTGTATAACAAGACAAAGCAATATTACAAGCTTGGAATTAATAATAAAAATATATTCCTTATTGAGGATGAGCTTTCTGGGGGCGAACCTTCTGTTAAGCCTATCAGTAGGTACGACCTTTTATGCATATACAAGCTTGAAAACGGTCATGTAAAAACTGTCGCTGCGGATGAATTTTTCGGAAATCTATTCGGATTATATTACTACATAGATTGAAAAATTAATGGGGGAAAATTGATTTATGAAACATGAATATAAGCATTTTTCAGAATTAAAAAAGAAATTGCGGCTTATTGTTTGTACCCATAATAAGCTTCCCAAGGCGGGCTTGGCAAATGAGGCACTTGCTCTGGTCACAAGAAGCGGAAATGCAAACAGCTGTTATAAAATATACACCTCGGAATTTTGTAGCGGAAAATCCTTTTTGATGCATGAAATCGGACATATTGTTTTTCAGCATCTCCGTTATGAAGAAGCCCTAAATCAGCAGATTGAAGCAAAGCTGAGGGGGACATGGAAAAGCTTTTCAAAGTATATTTCGTTTGCAAGAGCTACCGAACTTCGAACAATGAAGAGTCTTATTCATCTCTTAAAAAATTATGCTATGGATATGGAGGTTAACAGCAAGGTTTTTGATGAAGGTGAAAAGCAATTTGTTCTGGAAGAATTGAATCTGGCTGAAAGAAAACGATTATCTTTTATTGTAGATAATAAACTTCCCGGTCGTTCGATTGCAGCAAAAAAGCTTGCCCTGTATTTTTATGCAAGGCAAAGAAACCCAAAAGCCTATCTTATAACTCCTGTTTTTGCAGAAGATTATGGCTTTCCACGGGGGCTTTCCTGGCAGCATTACATAGACTTAATCATTATGAATCCTGACTCTGTTATGCAAAGAATTTGTGAAAGATTACGCAGCGAGCAGAGACAATTATTAGAAAAGGGAAGCAAAATTCCAGGTGAAGTTATTCGAAGGGCTGCTTGTACTTCAGATATGGCTGATGAGCTTTCGGCAGAAGTATTAAGAAAAACGGAAGGAGAAAGTACAGGAATTCAGCCTGGAAAAACAAAAAGCTTTACAATTAACAAGCTTGGCCCGGAAGTAAGCCGTTTTATAACGGATCGCGCGGTTGATAATTTTGAAGATATCAGAACTGATTATCTGTATCTTGCAAATCGAGGAAAGGCTGGCAACATCCTGCGGGGAAAAACAATCGAACATAGTGATTATGTGCAGGGAAATGTTCACGTCATCGTTGATACAAGCGGTTCGGTAAAAGAAGAAAGCCTTGCCCAGCTTCTGGACTTGTTTTCTGAAATAAAAAACAGAGTCGGAGAACAAAGTAAGGTAATTTTCTGGGATACAGATTTAAAAAGAATTGATTCTTTAAGGGAGGGAATAAAGGAAATTCCAAAAGGAGGTGGAACCAAAATTGCCCCCGCAATCAAATACACCGCCAGCCGTTTTTGCAGCGAGAACGACAAGCTTTTTATCATCAGCGACTATTGTGACTATCTGGATAAGTGGCTTACCGAGATAAAAAAGCTTCGTTGTTCCTGCTACGGAATCTGCTGGACAGACAACCGAAAAGAGATATCTTATCTGGATGAAGAAAAGTTTTACGCATTTTGCAAGGAGGTGGAGACATTGTTCGTGGCATTGTAAGGAAATTTGACACCGTAGAGCTTTGTGATATATTTATAAAATTGGAGGAAAAGCTATGTTTGAAAATTTAAAAATCGGTGAAATTGCCAGAACTGTTGTTCGTCAGGTGCTGGAAGCAGGAATTTCTGATGCAGAACTAAATAATCTCAGAAACCCAGACTACTGTAAGCAGTATTTGGGACTAAATGTCCCTATGCTTATTCCGTATGAGGGCAGAAATGTATATCGTTATTATGTAAATCCACTCGTTATAAACGGGCAGCAATTTCTTTTGACAAATGACTGGTATGAGCAGGAAAACAATAATGATCGTCCGTATTTGCTGGCATGGCTTCGTCAGCATGAAATTGCAAATGCAGATTCTAATTCCGCTCGTAAGGTCATAAAGCTTTCCCCTGAAAAAACTGCATCCACAATAAAGGCATTAAAATCCGGAATTTATACAATCAAAATAGCCGGTGATTTGAATGAAGAGACTTTGCTTGATATTGCTGATTCATTGCGGGAAAATGAGAATGTTGGAATAGCACTTGATTTATCAGAAACAAAGCTAAAATATATTCCTGACAATGTTTTTCATGATTGCGAAAACCTTAACGGTATAAAATTCCCAAATACACTTGAAAAAGATTCTTTTGGAGCAACAGATTTTGAAAATTGTACTTCACTCACATGCTTTGTTGTTGCAGACGGAAATACATGGTACACATCCGAAAATGGACTGATTCTTGAGAAAATCAACTTGTCTCCGACCGATAAAACTATAGAAACAAAAAATCTGTATTTATGTCCGTGGGGATGTAAAAAGATTGAAATTCCTTTGGTTTTTGATATAAATGAAAATGCTTTTCTTGGTTGTGAACAGCTTTCCCAGATAAAATTCTCAGGTACTTGCGAAGAATGGAAGGTGCTTACAAAAGATGCCGTATGGTTTGATGATTTTCCTGCAACATCCGTTCAGTGCGAAGACGGTGAGGTTCAATTAGAAAAAAAATCTTCGTCCGTACCAGATGTTCAGGAAGAAAAAGAAGCATATCAAGAACAGCGTGAAGAAATTCCATTTGAGCAGCGGCTTGAATTTTTTTACAGATGGGCAATTGCATCGGATGGTGGAAATGTCGGAATCGGAACTGCCCGAAGCTATAAGACATGGCTTCGTAGTGTCAGAAATGAATTGAATGAAGAGCATGGGGAGCATTGGTTTGACCGCCTGCCTGACGGTTATGCAGAAATCGCCTTTGCTGTCACAGAAAAAGTAAATGCGGCATCTACGACAGCAGAAAAAAAAGGCTGGAACAACAAGCAAAGTGCCTTTAAGAAATTCATAACATATCTTGAGCATGATTATGAAGACTTCCCGGAAGACGAAGAAGAACTTGAGCAAGATGCAGTTGGTACAGATTCAGAATCCCCTGCTGGACAATCCGAACAGGTCAGCTCATATTCAGAAAATGCTCCTGCATCTGGTGATACTTCGGTTATCGAAACTTTGAATAATAACGACCTTATAAGCAAATTCCGCTCCCGCCTTACTTCACAAAGCCGATGGTATCCGAAGTTTGGGCTTGATGGCGGTCGTGGACTTTTATATCCGATTCGGACTATTACAAGAATTTTTGCAAATACGAATTCTAACGGAAATGAGAATCCATGGGAAAGACTCATGAAACAAAATATAAACAACATGGATTTGCTTTTGGATGAGACAGGTGAAAAAAGATGCAAGATTCAGGATGTGAAGCAAATTGAACTGCTCAAAAACGGCGAGTTTACGGTAATACAAAAAAGTGGAATTAAATCCCGTCTTTATACCCGCACGGCCGACGGTAAAATAAGAGTTGAAAACTCTTTTGCTTGGAGTAAAAAGGAAAAAAAATATGTCCTGAAAGGTTGGAGGCAGCTTTCAATAGACCATATAATTCCTCTTGAAAACGATTTGAGAACTAAAGAGAAACAGCTGACAGGGCTTAGAAAAATTACAGAAATATTCTCTGAATATCGTTCATCTTGTCCAGAAAATAAAAAAACTGAATGGCGTGATGAAAAATCTTGGAGCGGTTCATTTTATGAAGCAAAGAAAAATTTGCTGGATGGCTTACGAGATGAGCTTTTTGCAGATTTGAATGCCCTTGATAACAGATATGAAATTATGGATAGCATAGAAAATAGCAAAAAAGGTAAAGAAGCATAACTAAGGAGCGTGAGAATCAATGTTAATTGAAAATGGAATCTTAAAAGCCTATGACGGCGATATGAAGAATGTCGTTATTCCGGAAGGCGTTCGTGTAATTGCAGGCAATGTCGAGGATAGCGACAGAGGCAAACACTTACAAGGTGTAAAAACCGACGGTGTTTTTTATTTCCCCTTCAACGCTTGCGACTCAATAGAAACTGTGATAATGCCAGACAGCGTAGAAGAAATCGGTCCAAAGGCTTTCGAGCATTGCAAAAATCTTCGCAGCGTAAAATTCTCCAAAAATCTCAAAAAAATCGGACTAAGTGCATTTCTAGGCTGCGAAAAGTTTACTGAGATTACGATTCCTGCGTCAGTTACGACAATCGAGCAGTGGGCTTTTGACCTCATTGATATTGCTAACTTCAAATTTGAAGGAACTCTGGAGCAATGGGATAAAGTAGAGCTTAGTGATGAAACTTTCAAAGCTTATCCTGTTGTTAATTGTTCTGACGGCAATATTATTGCGTAAACGGTAATTTAAAACAAAGTGGACTGCTACTGATATGCCGCAATTTCTGGAAATTACCAGAGCGTTAGGCTTTGATATACAGGAAGCATAATAGGAGTTGTATAAATGGCAAACAAGAATGATGTTTTAACAATAAAAGATGGAGTTGTAACAAGTTGTGAAAAGAACGCCGTGAATGTGGAAATCCCTGCGGGCGTGACGAAAATCGACAGGAAGGCATTTTCTGGCTGCGAATCACTTACATCGGTGGTAATCCCTGAGACTGTGACAGAAATCGAAGCTTTGACGTTCGCATTCTGTCCTTCGCTTAAATCGGTAGAGTTTAGAGGCACGAAAGCGCAATGGGATGCCGTGAAGCATAAAGTTAATCTGTTCAGCTTTTCAGCTGCAAAGATTAAGGCTGTGAAGTGTTCTGATAGCGTATGGGAGAAGCCCATTCTTCTGGTGGAAGATGGTAGTGCGGTGTGTCTCGACTCTAGCGTGACAAATGTTGTAATCCCTGAGGGTGTTAAGGAAATCGCTAATGGCGGGTTCTTCGGCTGCAAGAGGATTTCATCAGTAGAATTCGGCGGCACAGTGGCACAATGGGAAGAAATTGAAAAAGGAGAGCATTGGAATGACGGTGTTCCAGCAAAGTTCGTGAAATGTTCTGACGGTGATGTGGCTCTATAGGGACCTCATGATATAACGAATAACGTCGCTAACGCTGGCGCATAAGGAGTAATAAATGGACATTAAAACTATAGAACAAAGGAAAATGAAAAAGAGATTCAGGATATCTTAAATCTTACAATGGATTTTGAATCAGCAAAGTGGGATACAACTAAAGTCATTATTGGTTTGCATTTTGTATAGTTCACATACAAAGCCTATGATTATACCACATGATTTGAATAATATGACATTTATTTTTGGGGGTTGATTTAAATTGATTGTGTGATAAACTGACGCGTGGGTAAAATATTCTCGGATGACAAGCCCATTGCTGTATGCAGTTCTTTCCAACGCACGGCGAGGGGCTTTTTGTTTTTCTTCTGGAAGTTTTATACATTTCGGGAAATTTTTACATATTGTAAAAATAGTAGCCCTCGTGGTGATAACAATTCTGTTGACTTTGAAAAAAAGGATGATGGTTGGCATTTTAATTCAAAAAAATTTGAAGGTAATAAAATAAGTGATGAGGTTTTGTCTAATGAATCAAAAGCTTTGTTCAAAGCTTGCTTAAAAAAGCGTTGAATAAAGCAGATAGTTTGAATGGATTTATAAATCAACTGAAAAACTAGGAGGTAAACTATGGGATTATTAAACGGATGGGGAAAAGCATTAAAGAATGTATTAGCAGAAGATTTTGATTTCCTGTGCAAGCCTAAGGAACTCACACCAGAGGAGCGGGCTAATTTAAATAGAATTTTGGCTGATTGTGAAGAAAAAGAAATGCGGGAGAATTTAGGAATTAATAATAAACCTATTTCCCAAAACTCAGTAGCTTCAAAAGTTGTACCGCAGCAACCTGCTTGCTGCCCAAAATGTAAAGCTCCTTTAAAAACAAATGCTAATTTTTGTGAAAATTGTGGCACAAGAATCTGAAGAGGTAACTTTTAGTGAATTTTTGCAGAATTTGCATAAATTGTAGGACAAAACTTGACCCCTGGGCAAAATTCTGTCCCGAATGTGGAAAAGAAGTTTTTACCATAAAAAAGTGTTCAAAATGCGGTACGGATATTAAAGAGGGGGCAAGATTCTGTCCCGTATGTGGTAATGTTGTGGCCCAAATAATGAAATGCGCAAATTGTGGTTCTGAAATGGACAAGTGGGCAAACTTCTGCCCTGAATGTGGTTCAAAACAGGAATATGTTGCAGGTATATACAGAATCCGCGGTTTTGATTTGGGAGAAGTCCAGTATCAGGTCTTTTTAAAATATTCTAAGGACTCATGGGGAACTCAGAAAAATATGGACAAGGCCCTTGAATGGCTTAGAAAATCTGCAGAACACAAAAACACTGATGCAGAGCGAACATTAGGTGAATTTTACTTAAATGGAACAATCGTTAAGAGAGATGAAAAACTTGCTCTAGAGTGGCTTAAAAAAGCCAGCGAGAAAGGGGATAAAATAGCAAAACAAACTATTGATGATTTTGAGCAAGAAAAGAATGCTTTACAGAAGATGCTCGATGAAGAAGCTGTTTCCCATGATGCAAAACTACAGCGTGAAATTGCAAGAAAGTATTTGCACAACAAAGAACCTGAAAAAGCCGTACTATGGTATAGAAAATCTGCGGATCAAGGTTATGCGGATGCTCAAAATGCACTTGCTTTTAGATATTTTGAAGGCGAAGGCGTAGCGAAAAATCTTGCAGAAGCTGTAAAATGGTGGCAAAAGGCTGCGGAACAGGGCAATGCGACTTCACAATGTTATCTTGCTAATAGATATTATTGTGGTGAAGGTATAGAAAAGAACCTTGAAGAATCTACAAAATGGTGGCTGAAAGCTGCGGAACAAGGTAATTCCGAAGCACAGCGTTGTCTTGGAAATAACTATTCAAACGGCGAAGGTGTAGAGAAAAATCCTGTAGAAGCTGCAAAATGGTGGTTAAAAGCCGCTGAACAGGGGGATGCCTCTGCTCAATGTAATATTGGCTGGGCTTACAATAATGGCGAAGGTGTTCAAAAAGACATGAATGCAGCCGTTCAGTGGTACACAAAGGCCGCCTCAAACGGAAATGAAACTGCAAAGAAGAATCTTCAGAATATGGAATATGTCATACTGGAAAACCCTCATGTGGAAAATTATAATGTTCATTTGAATTTAACTCCTAAAGACGCAAAATGGTTTATTGATATAAAGACAGGCTATATGAGGAATTGTATTGCAACAAAAATAAACTTACCTACACCAGGTAATCTGCCTTTTTATGAAATTACCCGCTTTATAGAATTTGATTTAGCTATTGATGTATTTGGAAGTAAAAAAAAGAACAGCTTTATTAAATCAATGCAAGTTAGATTGTTTTCAGAGAATGGAAAAAAGCTTTCCCTTGATTATATGGATTGGGGTGATCCATATTGTGATATTAATATTGATTATGTTCAAGGAAAAATCTATAAGGATGTTCATATTCCAGTCCGCTTTATTATTTGTTTTCTTGGTTGCGAGCCAAAAGAAACATCAACAGGAGATAGTTTTGCACACTGGAATGAATGGTATATGATGGAAGAGTATCCGCTTCCAGCCGGTAAATATTATCTTGAAATATACTTTGGAGGCAAAACTGTCCGAACGCAGTTATTCTATTTTGATTGTCCAGAACTTGAAGAGAAGTATTATAAAGATGATATGTATACCATGGTAAAATCAAATAAATCTAGTTCAGAGCTTATAGCCTGGGCACAAGAGCAAAATGCCAAATGGACTAAAAAACAGGAAGCATCCGCCCGCAGAAAGGCTCAACTTGCAAGATGGGAGGCAGAAGAAGCAACAAAACCCGAGGTTATTCGTTGGTATCAGTGTAGTAAATGTTACTTAACTGTCAAAAAAGCAGGCGATTTTCCATCTCCATTCAATTGTACAGGTGATAAATTTTGTTCTACAGCACAGCATTCTTGGCACATATTAGGGCATTTTGGTAATAAGCCATATCAATGTAAGTATTGTGGATTAACAATTTATGTTGATGAATATCCTAGCAGTGGCGACATTCCCGAATGTTGCCCCAGTGGACCTACAAAAAGACATCAGTTTCATGCACTTTAGCCGTAAGAGTTTAGCATTATTCTTTTCGCTATTTTCTTTCTCCCTCTTTGCAGCTGACATAAGCACTGACTTTCCAAAATCAGACTACATTGCGCAGGAATGTTTTGGAAAGTCGGCAAAGGAAGCAAAATCCAACGCAATAACTGCCCTTTCTGCTTACTTTAATACGGAAATTCATACAGAAACACATGCAGAGTCCACATTTTCTGGGCAGAATGGCAAAACGCAGTCAAAAAAATCCCTTGAAACAAAGTCTCATATCACTTCTGATGTTGTCTTAAAGGCGTTACAGACTACAAAGCCTGAAAAACGGGGAAAAACTGAATGGAAATGCATTGCCTATATCAACCGCAAGGATGCATGGAATCTTTGCGAGCCGGAACTTCGTAAAAAATGCGAGTCCTTTTATAGTCTTTATAAAAAGGCAGATAGTGAAATAGAGCCGATTTATCGTCTGAAAACTTTTTCTATGGCAGAGAAAGCGGCTGCTGATTTTTCGAAAAGCTTCTTATACACCTCTTTATTTTCTAAAGAGCTTACGGACAAGGTATTTGGGGAAGCCTTTAATCTGGTTGGGAGCCTTTCTTTAAAAATAGAAAGTGCAAGGCAAAACTGTACTGTTCAACTGTCTTTTACTGGCAGCGAACCGCCTCACATAAAAAACAGTGTGATTTCTTCTCTTTCGGACTGCGGCTTTAAGGCTGGCTCACAGGTTGCCTTTTATACAGCAATTATAACTATTGATTATGGTCTTTTGGATTTGAGCGGCGTCACGGTTTCTAATCCTCTTTTGACAATTGAGCTTTTGGGAAAATCAGGCACAATCTACAGTTTTTCTGCTTCTGGCGAGCGGGTTTCTGGAATTGATTCAAAACTAACCAAAACAAAGGCAGAAGAGGAACTTGTCTCTTTGATAAATCAAAAATTAACTGCTGACATTAAAAAATCACTTGAAATATAAAAATAAATTACAGGCTATAAAGGGGGCTTTTTTTGAAAAAGAAATTATTACTGCTGCTTCTTTCTCTGAATTTATGTGCATTTATCGCTGCAAAAAAGCCTGTGCCAAAAATCACAGTCGCTCCGGTCAGCTTTCTGAACGCTGGTGCGGAAGACGGTTGGATTCCGATTTTTGTTCAGGCTCAGCTCACAAGCGACATTCAGAATTTTTCTGATTTCACGGTGATTGACCGCATGGCGGCAGACGCAATTATGGGTGAGCAGAAACGGGCTGAACAGAAAGCCTATCTTAACAACACAAAAGCTGATTTTGAATACGCTTCTCTTGTGAATGCAGATTATGTAGTTGTGACAAATCTTGTAAAAAAGGGAAACAGCTATTCATTTACCTGTACCGCACATGATGTAAAAAAGGCAACTGTAATCGGAAAGAGCCATAGCGCAGCTTCGGTTAGCGAAAGTGCATTGAGAAACGGCTCTGCTATTCATTCTGCAAGCTATGAGATTTTGCGTGGACTTGGAATAAAAGAAAAAAAACTTGCAGCACTAAAGCAATCTGGTGCAGAAAGTCAAACTTCTGAAGTTGAATCAAACTATTACACGGCAAAGGGTATTATTCAGGAAGAAAAAGATGACGGCAATTTTATTGCAGTTTTGAACTATTACAAAAAAGCGATAGAAGCATGCAATAGAAATACAGAAGCAAGTTCCCGCTTAAAAAGTTATGGTGAATGGCTTTACGGCTCAAACCTCGGGTCAACCGCCCAGGCAGACATCCAAAAGCGAAAACGGTGGCAGGCAATCTGGCAAACCGTAAGACAGTACAATCTGGAAAACTGGGCCTACACCGTCTATAATCCTGCAGACCTTAAAATTCACAGCATAGACTACAACCGTGGTACGGCAGATTATATACTTCCTGTCAAATATAAAATCAACCCAGATTGCGTTCGCCTTTATAACGAAGTGCTTTCGGCTTATAACTCAACCACAAAACTTGGCGACTGGGGGCTTGATACTAGCTTCTGGCGTGAACTCACAAAAGCTGAGGTGAGAACGCTGATTGACAGCGGCTATTATGATTCTGAATGTCGTTTCTACTCCACCACCCCAGGTTACGGAGACCCTTCGCAGGTAAAGGCCTTCAGGGAAGAACTATTTCAGGAAATTACCTTTTTTGGCAGGCGGCCTTATCCCCGCTTGGATTCAGCCCTTACACTGACCGCAGCCTTGCAGGACAAAAACGGCCGTTCTATTGCCAGCGACACAATCAGAACAATCCACGGCGAGGGCGACATTGCTTTACAAAACGTTTTTTCTCACTACATTGATTATGACATCAAAAGTGATTTTAAAACTGCAAATTTTGTCTTTAAAAACATAGCTGTAAGCAAAATGGACGGCGATTTTAAAATCATCATAAAATCAAACTGATTTTTATACACAAACGGCTCTGCGTTACATAATATAAACAGAAATTTTTGGAGGGGTTACTATGACACTGACAGAAAAAGAAAAAGCAGTATTTGAAGATTATTGTAAGGAAATAGTGGAGCTTGAAAAAACGGATAAGGATCGCTATGAACTGCTGCGAAAAGCGATTAAGAATACAATTGGTAAGATAGGTGTATTCGATTTTGTTTTTATAAAGGCTTTTAACCTTGATGATAAGGCACCTTGCGATGACGATGATGATCTTCGTTTTGAATTAACACGCGCAATAATCCGTCAAACTGAGGCATGGGCATTACGAAGGCTTAGACATCCCCGCCGTGCTTCCAATTTAAGGGATTACATAGAAAACGATCATCTTTATGTCATTGTTGAAGACACTGTTTCGGAAGAACAAAAGGCGACTCTCCAAAATGCCTGCGAATCTTTTGCAAAGCGGATAAATCTTCAATATGTAGATCTCTTTTTTCTGGACTCTCCTTCCGAGCTTGAGTTTTCATACCCAGATGATTACGGGCTTCCGAGCGGTTTTTTTAACAAAAATGTTCTTTTAATTTCCAAAAGCGAGCCATGCCTTTCCTGGTTTGAGCGCACCTGCATTATACCTCTTCGCGAAGACGGGAAGCCTGTTCCCCGCTATATTTCAGTTCAGCCAAAGAGTTTGTTTCCGGACGAAGCGCACTGGACTCCAGATTACCATAACACGGTCTTTGCCTATCCTTCTTTCAGTAAAATAGCAAAGTTCAAGGGGGTGATAATTCTAGCTGACGATGAATATGTACCAAGGCCGGTAGATTTTGACCTTCTCGCCGGACATTTTGAAAAAAAATCAGGAGATGCTGTTGAAAAGACTTGAATACACAGAGCCTGTTACGGAAATTGACAGCGGTACGCTCTATAAGATAATTCAAAATGAATATCCGCTTTTGTATCAGGGGATGAAAACGAACGGTTTTGGCGTAATGGAGAATTACATCAAAATAAAAGGCTTGTATTTTCCGCAAAATTTGCCAAAACTATCTGAAAAGCTCCGCTACATCTGGGAAGAGCTGGATTTTATCTGTCTTCCGTTAAATATTAGTGATACTAAAATCTGGGGCTGGATGTATGATCTTCTTCACACAATTCTTTATGTGGAAAAGGACAGCCCGACCGAAAAGCTTTTAAAAAACCGGAATTATCCGTATACCATAAAGCATGGACTTCCAGAAATTGATGGAAAGCAGATAGAACATTCCCAAAATTTTGCAATCTGGATAGAAGAAACTGATGATGAGGAAAAGCGAAAGTTCCTTGAAAAGACAGAAGTGCCTGCAACAAAAACTCCGTATGAACCTTGTCCTGTTCCTGAGCAAACAGAGAAAATCATAACACCGGCAGAAACGAAGAAATTAAAAATAAAACAAGAATTCCTAACGATTTATGAAATGATTCCGCAAAAACGAAGAAAAGAAACTTTGTACGGGATTCTGATTTCGGCTTTTATCGTGCTTTTGTTTGCAATTTTGTTGTAAACAAACTTAAGTTTTGCTGCGAAAAAAATCACTCACTAAGGAGCAAGAATGATAGACCATCTTATTTTTACGGAGAATTTGCCAGCTATAAAAGGCTGCGATGTTGATTATCTTTTTGAGGTTGCGGAATATTTTTTCCGATTGAGCATTACAGCCCGACGTGAAGGTATTCTTGCCCTCGAAGATTATTTTTCGGGTGACACTTGGAAAAATGAGGAACAGCTTTATCTGATCGAGAAGGATGATGCGTCAAAAACTCCTGTTTTACGCCCTCATGAAAACCATATATTCACACCGATTGTAAGATGTGTCACGGAATGCATTGAAAGCGATAAAATTATTGAGAGGGCAGAGCTTTTCCTAAAAAAATCATGCCCGTCCGACTTAGAAAAATTTGCTCTCATTGTCGGCATAAATTCCATTCTTGCTATTCAAAGTGCTTTACCAAAAACGGATTACATTGTAAGAATCGCATCCCTGTTTGGAACTGACTTTGCCGGGGAATGTGAAAGACGGCTTCGAAAAATGAGCGATGACATCTATAACGCAAGATACAAGAAAGAGCATGAGATTGTCGCCGTTATTACGGATGAAATAAAAGAACGCCTTCTTAAAGTTGATTCGATTCTACGCAAAAAAGAGATTCAGCTTAAGCATGAAATGACAAAGCTCCTTTCCGATGATGATAATTTTTGCCCGCCCAAAGAGCAGAAAATCCCGATTCAGTTCATAAGCGGAAACATGCGTTTTTCAAGTAATGACGGCACAACAGAAAGCCTTGTCGCCGAAGAAGCTGGGTGGGGACTGTCATATTCACCGGAGTTGCTTTCAGTCCGACTTAACGCAGGGGAAAATCTAGAAGACTTTTTTGAAGATTCTCCTCAATACGAGTTAGAGTGTGAGAACGGGAAAATCAGCGTGTGCCATTCCACTAAAGAACTATGGGGAAACAGTCACAGCAGTTACGATGCCTTCTGCTACCACGCCGAAGACTTTATGCACCTAACAGAAAATTTTGCGGAAGATTTCGGCAAGCACATCACATTTATGATTTCAGTAACGCGCAGATTCATTATGGAAAGCGAATAGTACCTTCTCGCTCCTAATAATTGATGATTTTTAAAAGCTCTTCGGTGAGACGTGAAGGCGAGATAGGCGAGAGAAGCTGCGCCAATTTCGCTTGGTATCTATTAGAAGAAGAGGATAAATATATACCAATAATATCTGATATTCAGCATATTTTGAGGAGACTATGACTTTTAATATTAAAAAACTTGAAAAGAAATACGTAGTTCATGGATATAAACTGGGGAATGGTAAGTGGGATACTATATTTGGTATTGACTTAAATGGCAAAAGTGATTTTTCCGATCCTGTTATCAAAGAAGTAACATTTCCTCTTGAACAAGGCCTTCTTGAAGCAATTAAAGAGGACCGCTTGTTAACATCATTTAATGGTTTTCCAAAAGATGATATGCAATGTATTAAAGATTTTTATATAAAAAATGGCGGAAATCTGAACCATATACATCTTGTTTAAGGTTGATCCCCCGCAAAAAATTTTACAAAAGTGTTATAGAGGTTTGGTAAGTGGAAGTTGTAGAACTGACAGAAGAAGAAAAATCCCTGGTTGAAAAAATATTCTCAGAGATTGCAAAAACAACAGAAGGGGAATCAACCATAGTAGAAGAAATATTGACTCCTGAGCGAAAACGGCAGATCATTGCAAATGTTTTGCGCAGAAGAAGGCATCCCCGCCGGGCTTTCGCTTTACGCGACTATATAGAAAACGATCTTCTTTATGTCCTTGTAGAAAAGTCTGTTTCGGAAGAAGAAAAAACGGCTCTCAAAAATGCCTGCGATTCTTTTGCCAAACGGATAAATCTTCAAAGTGTAAATCCCGTTTTTCTGGATGATCCTTCCGAACTTGAGTTCGAGCTTGCTTTTTCATACCCGGATGACAGCAGACTTCCGAAATCTCTTTTTGACAAGAACGTTCTCTTAATCTCCAAAAGCGAGCCATGTCTTTCCTGGTTTGAACGCACCTGTATTATTCCGAGGGGTGAAGTGGGTAATCTTGTTCCGATTTTGGAGCAGGCAGAGATTTTATTCCCCGACGAAGCGCACCGGACTAAAGATTATCATAACATGGTCTTTGCCTATCCTGCTTTAAGTAAAATAGCAGACTTCAAGGGGGTGATAATTCTAGCTGACGATGAATATGTACCAAGGCCGGTAGATTTTGACCTTCTCGCCGGGCATTTTGAAAAGAAAATAATCAGTTAAATTGAGGAAGTGATTAAATGCGAAAAATCGTTTTTTATGAGCCGGTTGAAAAAATAAATATCGGAACTGTCATCAAGCGGATGGAAAAAGAATGTCCTGAATATGTTGATAAATGGCGAAGGGAAACCTATATGCTTATGTCGGAAATCTTCAGGGGGGCGTACATCCCGAATTCTGTGAAGCAGCTTTCTGACGATTTGGTTGTATGTTTGTCAGGTTTTACGTCAGTTGATTTTGTTTGTATGCCGCCAAATATCGCCACGATTGCAAATCTTAGTTTACATCACGTTTTTTACGATGCCGTAATATATTTGGAAAAAGGTTCGATGACGGAACGTTTTTTCACTTCGCCAGACAGAAAATTCAAATATAAATTAAAGCACGGGCTTCCTGTCGTTGACGGAAAACGAATAGAACATTCTGATTATTTTACGCTGTGGATTTCTGAAAAAGAGAGTGAAAAGAAAAAACTTGCTGTTGTAAAAGAAAAGGATTTTTTTTATAAAAAGACGGCAGGGGTGGCCGTCGGATTTCTGATTGCCGCAATCATAATGTTTGTTTTTGCAAAATTGTTATAGTATATTTATATGAGGAAGCAAAATGAAATTCGAGACAATAGAAGCTGAACCTACGACAGCACCATTACCGAAAATTGTTGATATAAACAATACAGAAGAATTCTGGAGTTTTATTCAAAACTTCAGACATTTTTCGCCTATGAGTATTCAAGCGGGATGTTTAGAGCAATATAAAGATTTTTTCAGCAAGATTGAAGACTGCATTATCTTGTATAAAAAGATAGGACAGGAATTCAATTTTGTAAATTGCAGCAAAGATTCCATTCCCAAGGGACAAGAATTTGATGCATATATTTTCACAAATACAGAAGATATTTCCATGCAAGACTTTTCAAATGAAGTAAAAGCTTTGAAAGAGAAGTTTAATATAAGGAAATTGTATGGGAGTGGCGAGCCTGCTGTTTTTAAGACCAAACAAATTTCTGATCTGGTTTTTGTTTTAAGAAGAGTTAATTAGCCTGAATTTCGAGTTTTAGATTTTTTACATATTTGGAGCAGGCAAAGATTTTGTTCCCCGCAGGTTACCATAACACGGTCTTAGCCTATCCTTCTTTAAGTAAAATAGCAGACTTCAAGAGGGGTGATAATTCTCGGCGACGGTGAATATGTACCAAAACCGGTAGATTTTGACCTTCTCGCCGAGCATTTTGAAAAGAAATAATCAGAAGTTATCTCTCCCAATCTATATCCTTTCTCTTAATCTGCTGCTTCGGCTCCTTTTCTTCCAGCTGTCTTTGATAGTCAGCAATTTGTTCTGTAAACTTATCCTGAATAGCTTTAGTGGAATTTGCAAAGGCAGAAACAATCTGCTTTTTTATCAATCTCTTTTCTTCGGCATTTCCAGTATCATAATAGAAGAACTCATTTTCGAGCCATTTTTCAAAACGCTCTACCTTTGGACCAAGGAACTCCCATTCAGAAATTTTTTCCAGAGCTGCCATATTTTCATTTGCCAGTTCCACAAGCTCCTGATAGATTTTGTTTCGTTTTTCATCTTTCAGTTTTTGAAACTCTTCAAGTGTAAGACCGGTCTGTTCCTTTGGTTTTGGAGTATCTTCAATTTCTAGGCCATGCTGCCTGGAAATCTGAATCCATTTTTCGCGGCACATTTTATCAAAAGTCTTTTTACGGTTATTCCAGCGGTCTTCTTTTTGTTCAGGATTAGGAAGTTCAACTCCAGCAATCTTAAGAGCAGCTTCCTGCCCAGTTGTAAGAAGATTGGTATCTTCATCGCGATACATCCAGACTCGGCGCATATGAAAATGAGGTGCACCCTGTTCATCCTGATGCAATGCCCAGTTCAGAATCTGCATCGGCTGTCCGTGTTTCTCATTCCAGTTATCAAGCCATTTTAAGTATTCTTCAAAACACTCCATAGACTTACCAACTTCAGGATGATTGTTGATGCAGCCAATTTGGATGATTGTATCTTCCGGACAATGCTGTTTTGATTTTCTCCATTGGTCCATTGTCTTGCAGCGTTCCTTGTGTCTGTTCTTTATATAAGACTGATTTGTTGCAATAAGCTGTTCTTCAAAGTTTTCTTCGTAGAACTTCTTTTCACCTTCATCAAAAGTAAGGCCGTCTCCGCACCAGTTCCAGGTGATGTTATTCTCTGTTCTATCTTTTACAATATGCTCAGGATTAGATTCAAAGTTTCTGTCGTTATGCTTTGAAGAAAATGCTTTACCACTTTTCTGTGTTCTTTGGGAATGATGAGTGCAGCGCATTTTACCTTTGGGGTTATTTTTGAAATCAGGATTAAAGTCATAGTCTCCGCCCATGTCTTTCAAATTTTTCAAAATCTGATTTAGCCACTGGACATCATCTTTTGCATGAAAGGCTCTGCGAGAATCAAAAAGATGAGGGTCTCTTTCAGGATCGTTTTTATAATCATGTCCGTTTACAGGATTCTTCCAGCCTGGTTCAGAACCGCCGGCCGGCGCTGTTTGCGTTGTTGTTTTGTAAGTTGTATAAGTCATAGTGTTCCTCTTGTTGTAAAATTTGACTTTGTGTTGTTTCCGCCGATTGGCGGATTTGTTCGCGTGTGACTGAATTGATAAAACTGTGTGACTTTTGGGGCCCCGAGTGTTGATGCTTTGCGTCAACACATACGGGGTTATTCAGTCACGTGTGTGTCTCTTCGAGACCTTTATCCGCCGTCTGGCGGATTACCGCCGGCCGGCAGATTAAGCTGATTTCCGCCAGACGGCGGATTTCCTCCTTTAAGCAATCTTTCTTTTTCCAAGGCGGTAGCTTTCACCGACAAACTCAACAGACTTGCAGGTTTCAGTCAGTCGATCTACAACCGCATCTCCAAGCTTCTTTAACAAATCTTCTTTCTTCAGATTTGAAATCAAAACGGTAGGAAGCATGTTTTCGTATCGGCGGCGAAGAACGTAATTCAAAATTGCATCTTCCTTTGCCTGCTGCATTGAACGGCCAATCTCATCAATCACAAGCATTGGCGTTGTCGAATAAAAGTTCATCAGATTTACACGATTTGTTTCTGAATGAAAATCCATCGAACATTCATATTTGAAAATCATTTCTTCAACCGAAATAAAAGCGCCGCCAGCCTCTCGAATAATTGAAGCTCCAAGATGTGTTTTTCCAACACCTTTTGGACCAAGAAGCAGAAGGACTGAATCATTACTTTCCTGGCGTGAAAAATCGATGACGGTTTGAAGACGAACTTCATCATCTTTATTTCTAGTCTTCCAGGTATCGAACGATTCATTCCAGTAGCGTTTTGGTACTCCGCTGTTTTCAAACTCCTGTTTCTTTTTAGCCAGTAATTCAAGCATACGTTCACGTTCAGCTTCCGCTTCTTTCTGGCGAACTAATTCTTCCAGCTCCGGAGTTGAAATCCATGTAAACTGCGGAATTATAAAATCATTCATTGTTTTAATATTTTCCATTTCTGCTGCTCCTCCCTTTGTGCAAATCTAAAATGGTAAATTGTCCAGAGTTTCCTGGCTTACTTCATCAACGCCTGTCTCTTTTACTGCCGTTATATTTGCTTTGTAAGCCCCTTTTTGTCTTTTTTGATTAAGCCATTTTCGTAATGTTTCAAAATCTGATTTTGGTTTTGCATTGTTTTCTTTTTTCCAGACTGAATAAGAATCCATCTCCTGATTTAAAATTGTCTCAGTACAATTTTGCAGCAGTTCAGATTTTTCAGATTCAGTCAGGAAGACATTTTTATGTTTCCCAAAAATCAGTTTTCTTGGTTCGTCATTTTTATATGGTGAAGTGTTTTCCATGCAAACCTGCGTTTGAATGGAATAATCCCTTTTAATGAAAAGCTTACGGTCTTCTACCTGACGATTAAATGCATTTCTGACTATTTCCGAGCTGACCAGCCCGGCTTTTCGTAATTCAAGCAGCCAGTTATTTACGGTCCGCTTGCTTACGGAATTCAGTTTTGCAAAATAATCGTTGGTAGCAAAACAATAATCCTTTTTTGAAGAGAGAAATAAAATCTCTCCGTATAACAGCTTTGCTCCATCTGTCAGTTCTGGATTGGTTATAACCTCAGATGGAATCAGAATGTAAAAGTGCGATGAAGCTTTAGTTTCTTCATGCAGTTTTTCCATTCGGCATGTTCTCCATTTTTTTGAAACCGGTGTTTATTTCTGCAATATTTTTTCGCTCTGATGTTGTGAGCGTGTAATATTGCA
Organism: Treponema ruminis; assembly: GCF_014201975.1. Lineage (NCBI taxonomy): Bacteria > Pseudomonadati > Spirochaetota > Spirochaetia > Treponematales > Treponemataceae > Treponema > Treponema ruminis. Next base: position 68,590 of record NZ_JACHFQ010000007.1, read on the forward strand.
GACGGCCATCATGAAATGTAAATGTGATTGTGCATTCTCCGAATCGTACAGGATGATTGTTTATATCCTGCAGAGCGGCTACAAAAGCGTTTTCGTTCATGCAGCACCTCCTGGAAGTTCCACCTCAACTTTTGCTGATTCTGGATATGGAATTTTTCTTCCACCTGTAGAACGGTGTGAAAGAATGTAAGCTTCCAGATCTCCTCGGGCAAACAAGACTCGTTTTGAAAGTCTGATTCTTGGCAATTCTTCATCACTGATGAGGCTGTCTAAAGTGCTCAATCCGATTGAAAGAAGTGCTGCAGCTTCTGCACGTGTGAATAAAGTTTTTTCTGGAAACTCCACAATCATAGATTTTTCATTTTTCATATATTCGTCCTCCCTGTTTTTTTTTCTCATTGCAATGGAAACTTGTAAAACTCAATTACATTCAAAATGATACAGTTGGCCGAAAAATAAAGATATACCAAAATAAAGTTTTTTCGCCCAATATAAAGATTTTTCGCCAAATTTTGAGAAAAAACGCCAAATCGAATTTTTGACGAAATTTTAGAGGAGATTTGCTTCAGTAATTTTATGCTGGGAAAAATTGTAAAAAAGTCATATTTTACGTGGGAAATATTTAAAATTAACATAGTAATTTAACTACTTGTAATATTATTTGTGCAGAATTTTTCACTAGGGGAGGGCTAAAATTTGCATGACATCGGGAAATTTTTTGCAATTAGCTCGAACGCAAAGTTGCGTTTTTGAGATTTTCTGAAGTCCTGTTTTTTGATGATTTTCGAAAGGTCTTTGAAGTTAAAAGAAAAAGGCTTCTAGCCTGTATCAAACAAACTGAAAGCCTCTTGAAAAGGATTAAACTTCTATTGAATTTGCATCCTTGTTATCATCTTCAAGTTTTGAGTTCTTTGAAGAATCAAATAATTTCTTTAATGCTTCATTTGGTTCAGATGTATTCTCCAGTTCTGCCATAATAAGATCTATGTCTTTATTTGAAAGTTTAATAGTTTCAATTGTTTTCATGTTTTTGTCCTTTTTACGTATTTCAAACATTTTAACTCGGTAAACCGAATTAAAATAATTTCTAACTCGATTTACCGAGTTAAACCGAGTTAGAATTGAATTAAAATCAAGTTATAAAGTATTCAAGTAAACATACACACGAACATATAATCGTGTGTATGTTTACCATAATCTACGCAATTCCAAACCTTTGTGAAATACGAGCTGTATCTTCCTCAGAAAGATTTAGTTCTCCAAGATCCAGCTTAGCGATTCTCTTATCCTTTAGAATCTGTCCTTTCTTTCGGCCTCTTTCTAGTTCTGACAAAACGAACAAAACTCCCAGTTTGAATGAATCTTGATTAATGCCTTTCCCGGTATTTCCACTTTGTGTTACCGAGGCTTCCTCTGGTGATGCCTTTTTCTTAGCTTCAGCAGCCTTAATTATCTCATAAGCTTTGTTTATCGAAACACTCCCATTCTGAATCTTTTCCAGCAGTGCTGCATCCGCTTTCTTGGCAATTTCTCGCATTTTGCATACCTGACGAGCCGATTTATTAAGCTGTCGCCCGATTGCTTCATCAGATGAACCCTGTGCATTAGGATTAGAACGTCTGATTTCATCCAGCTTCAAGAATGCAGCAAAATACTCACCATCCGTTAGCCGGCGGGAATTAAGCTGCATCTTGTACTCATATTCAATCGTTTCATCACGTGAATCAAACTTTTTGATAATGACAGGAACCTTCTCAAGCCCAGCCTTCTTCGCTGCCATAAAGCGAGAATGTCCATCAACAATGATATAAGCCTCAGTTACGATAATAGGGCGCGACTTATCAAATCCGTTTACCCTCATATCATTTGCAATTTCAGCAACCTTGTCGTTTTCCTGCTGGAACACGTTCTTAAAATCTCTGTCAAAACGAAGCTGAGAAACTTCAACCAGTTTGATTTTTGCATTGTCTTTATCATTAGCCTTTTTATTCTTATTTCCAAAAATACTCATAATTCAATTCTCCAAAGTTTTCGTTGCATAAATTTAAGTTTGATTACGATTTATTCATAATCCTTTTTTTCGTCTTTTTTTTCTTCAGGAAGCATTTTTACTTCTACGTTCTTTATCTCTGATTCAGTTTCATCAAATCCAAGGATTGGAAGAAGTAGCTTTTCTTCTACAGAGCGAAGTTTTTCAAGCGCTTTTTCTTGTTCCATGTGTGCTGCATAGTGATCAAGCATTACTTCTGTTTTATGTCCTGAACTTGTCATCAAAACGCGTTTATCAGCAACCTCATCACTCATACGGCTACACCATAAGTGGCGCCATGCATGGAAAGTGATTTTATCCGGTTCAGAATAACCAATGTTTTTCAGAACTCGTCTAAGAAACTTAAGCCAGTTCTTTGGATCTGTAGGATGGTCAGGAGTCAGTCCCCAAAAAACAAAACCTTTCATTTTCTGTCTCCAGGGATTAGCCTGAGCCTGTGCAATTAATAGGTCTCGAAGCTGTGGAGGAATAAGAACTTCACGCTCTTCACCGTTTTTACATTCTTTAAGCCCTTCACTTAGTCTCCAAGAATGTCTTACATACAAGCGGTCTACTCCAATGTCTTCAAAACGAAGTGCTGCAACTTCACCTGCACGCATTCCGGTATAAAAGGCAACTGCGTTAGCAAGTTTTGCTACATCATTATCCCAGTCTGCGGCAAAAACTGCGGCGGCCTGTTCAAGTGTAAGGATTTCTCGCTTCTTTGATTTCTGGGAGCATTTCATGATTCCGTCAAAGCAATTTATTTCTGTAAGATTGTGGAAGAACGCCCATTTAAGAGGAATTGTTACGGAGCTTACAACAGAGTTGATAGTCTTTGGAGCAAGTTTCAGAACTTCTTCATCTTCAAAAAGGGCAGTGACATCATCATGCGTGATACAACCCACAGGTTTCCCTGCAACTGAAGGAAGCCAGTATTTTGTTGCTCTCAAGAGCATAGCTTCACAGTAGTCGCGGTGAATAGAGCCGCCTTTGAGTTTCTTTTCTTTGACGTACGGAGAAGATTCAAAAGCCCAGAATTCTTTGATATATTCATCAATAGGCTTACTTTCTGGACTTGCCATCATAACTGCAGAATGAATCAAATTTCTTTCTTTTAGAATTTTGATAATGTTCTGGATGTCTTCACGTTCCAGATCAATAATTCTAAGAGAATTGAGAACAGAGATTTTGTCTAATCCGATTCGCTTGTCATCAACCGAATTAATTCTGCTTGGAAGTTTGTTATTGACGACCCATTCCATTACAACGCGTTCAGCTGAGTTTCGGTCTCTGCTGCCGGTAGATCTGTTGTTGGAATAAGTGCCATCAGGGAGCTGTATTCTGGCATACCAAATACCAGAAGGCATTTTAAATAAAAAATAAGGCTTAGCCATAGAACCTCACTTTGCAACAAAAACTTTGGTTTAAACCTCAGTTTAAATTAGGTGTGATTTCTACGCTAAGCCTTACTTTGATTAGGTTTAGTAGTAGTGTAAATCCTTATACCATAAGAACTTACTTGTATAGCTGGGGTAGGACTCGAACCTACGGCCTCCGGGTTATGAGCCCGACGAGCTGCCAACTGCTCTACCCAGCGTCGCAATGTTCGTGTATTCTACTCTGTAGTTTTATTTTTGTCAAGTGCTGCGAGATAAAAAATTCTACATTCTACGGCGGCGAAAAGGATTGCTACGATTGCAAGCCAGTGGTAAATCGAGTTGAAGCTTGCGAAGAAGTTGTAGATTCCGTGGAGAAGGACTGCGTAGATAAATGGCATGATGTTCTTTTTGTGGCGGCGAAAGTTCCAGATGTAGAGGCCGCTCAAGCCTGCGCAGAAAACGTGAATCGCCTGGGCCGTGAAGATGCGGTCGATTAAAAGCCGGACGACGATTTCTTTGCCGCCCTGTCCCTGAATTTCCTGAAATTTCTTGATGATGTAAATCACTGATTCAAAGCCGCCGACTGTGAGGCCGTAAAGGACTACGCAGCAGAAAAATGTGCTTAAAATCTGTTTTTTCTGGGGTAGCAGGCACAAAAAGAGCATTTTCATGGTTTCCTCGATGAGGCCGTTGAATAGAATCGCGGTAATCATGACTGAGGCGAATGTGTAGCCTGTGAAAACCGGAAGGCTGAGGACGTAAAACTGAATCATTGATGTCGGAATCACGGTGACCAGCGCGAGAAGGCCGGCAATCAGGCAATATCTGATTTTGAGTTCTTTATTGAGAATCACTGCGAGCACGAAAAAGAGTGCCGCCGGAATGAATGAAATTCCTAAAAGTGCGTACAAATTCATGGGCATTATTCTATCATTTTTTCGAAAGAAGAACTATAATCTTTTCCATGAGTTCGATTATTCTTTTGGGAATCAAACACTGCGGAAAGTCTACGCAGGGGAAGATGCTGGCAAAGTATTTTGACTGCCCGTTTTTTGATACTGATGATGAAGTCACCGAGCTGACTGGCAAAAATCCGCGGCAAATTTATAGCGAGCAGGGCAAGGAAGCATTTCTTGAGGCCGAAAAACTTGCCTGCGAAAAGCTTGCTGATAAACTTTCTTCTATTAATAAGGCTGTTATTGCGACCGGCGGAGGTATCTGCAACAATCCGGCTGCCCTTGAAGTCCTGCACAAGCTCGGAACTTTTGTCTTCCTCAATGCTGATGAAAAAACTGCGGCCAACCGTATTGTCTGGGAAATCAAATACGACTCAGACGGCAAGATGATGAATCTCCCGGCCTACATAGCGAACAAAAATCCTGCCAATGTAAAGGAAGTCCGTGCAATCTTTCACGACTTTTATATGGAGCGCCAGAAAATTTACAAGGACCTGTGCGATATCGAAGTCAAAATGGAACATTCTGCCAGCAAACATAACAATATGGAAAGAATTTTGAGCAAACTTAATGACGGAGACCGAACTGCAGAAAATTAACAAATAAATTCTTTCTTTATGGACAGTTAGAAAATTTTTGCTATAATTTTAAACCTAATTAAATAATTTTTTCCTTAATTGAACTAAAGGAGGCGAGATTTCGTATGAGCGAGTCAAAGGGAAAAGGTCTTTTTAATAGTTTAAAAGTGAAGGTTGGCGGATTTTCTGTCTGTATTCTGGTTGTTGTGGCTGTCATTTGAAGAAAGAAAATCCTGCATAAAGGAACTGGTCCGCGGAATCCGCTATGGAAGTGACGGATATTTTTGGATTGATACTTTTGATGGCGACAATGTTTTGCTTCCGCCCAAGCCTGAGACCGAAGGAACAAACCGTCTTGACTGGACTGACCAGGACGGAAAGCATATGGTCAGGGATTTTATCGAAATCGGAAAATCTGATGCGGGCGGTTTCTGTGATTTTAAATTCCCTAAGCTGGGAAGTGACAAGCCTGAGCCGAAGAGGTCTTTCACGGCTCCCTACCGGCCTTATTCCTGGGTTGTCGGCACTGGAAATTATATCGATGACATTGACATTGCAGTTGCAAAAGAAGAGAACGAGCAGCTTTCTTTGTTCCGAAAGATTCTGACCCAGCAGGTTCTGATTGGATTTATCGTTGTTATTATCGCATGTATTATCTTCGTTTTGGTTATCGTGCATATTTTCGTTCATCCGATTGCGCGAATCACGGAAAATTTCAAGGATATTTCTGAGGGTGAAGGTGATTTGACGGCAAAACTTCCTGTTTCCGGAAATGATGAAATTGCCCGGCTCAGTGAATATTTTAACCGCACGATCGAAAAACTTCGGACAGCAATCGCTCACATCAAGACAAATGCGGGCAACATGCAGTCTCTTGGCGATTCTCTCGCCGGTAATGTTTCCAACACGGCCAATGCAATCAGTCAGATTGTCTCAAATATTGACGGCATAAATGTCCAGATTGCAGATCAGAGCCGGGGCGTGCATCAGGCGGCAGATGTCGTCGATACAATTGCATCGAATATTTCCCAGCTTGACGGCATGATTGAAAGACAGTCTTCCAGCGTTTCGGATGCTTCAAGCGCTGTAGAAGAGATGATCGGCAACATTGCTTCGGTCAACTCTTCCGTAGACAAAATGGCGGCTTCATTTACAATCCTCGCCCAGAACACAGACACTGGCGTAAACAAACAGAAGGATGTTAACGAGCGAATCCAGCAGATTGAGGAACAGAGTAAGATGCTTCATGACGCCAATCTTGCAATCGCGAGCATTGCTTCCCAGACAAATCTTCTTGCTATGAACGCGGCAATTGAGGCTGCCCATGCGGGTGAGGCATTCGCAATCGTATCAAATAAAATCGGTGAGACGGAACAGCTTGTCACTCACATTAAGAATGCAATGGAAGAGCAGAATGAAGGTTCAATCCAGATTAACAATGCTCTGCGCGGCATGAATGACAGTACCGGTGAAGTAAGACAGGCTTCAAAAGATATTGCGGGCAGAAACGAGCTTATTCTTGAGGAAATGCGCAAGCTTCGAAATTCAACTGAATCCATGAGCCGGGGTGTCGAGGAAATTTCCGGCGGTGCCCATAGAATCGGTGAAAGCGGTGATGTACTTGCGAAGAATTCCAGCGAAGTTCGTGATGCAATCGAAGAAATTTCTTCGCAAATCAATTTGTTTAAGGTTTAATCCTTAGCCTTCCATTTTAGCCAGTTTGTGCTCAAGTTCGACGATTCGCGAGTGGATGTAATGGTCTACCGCGAATTTTTCGAGCATTCCAAGCGTTTCGTTTTCTTCATTTGTCACGCAGATTGCCTCTGTGTCGTAGTCAGTGAAGAGCTGGTATGCTTCTGGAAGCGGCGTGTCGATGCGGCAGGTGACTTTCGGCTTTTCCATTAAATCCATTGCGAGTAAAGTTTCTCCCATTTCGCCGATTTGCATGGCTTCCTTAAGATGGTCGATTGAAATTTGGCCGACGAGTTTTCCCTTGTGCTCTCCCTCACTTCCGCGTACTTCGTAGTTTGTGTTTTCGTGGTGGGTAAAGCTTTTGATGATATTGCCGACTGTGTCCGTGTCCCCCACGATTGTGTAGGATTCCGGGCGGCAGATGATGTGGCCTTTGATTGCGATGTCACTGACTTTTGCGTTTTTCATCAAATCTTCGGCGGTTACGTTGAGTCCCACTTCACCAGCCTTTGTTACTCCGTATTTTACGCAGATCGGGCCGAGAATTTGCACGATGAATGTTGTCGCCGTGATGATGAGCATGATTTGCGGACCGACTGAATCCGGGAAGTCGTTACCGGCTGCAATTGAAAGACCAATTGCAACTCCAGCCTGGCTCAAAAGACAGTATGGAAGATATTTGCGTACGCTTTCCGGGGCACCTGTAAGTCTTGCTCCGAGACGGCTTCCGATTGTCTTTCCAATAGTTCTTCCTGAAACATAAAGAATTGCGATGATTGCGATGAATGGTGTTACAATCCAGATGTTGAGTTTTGCGCCGACTGTTACGAAGAAAAGAACGTAGATTGGCGGCGTGAACTTTTCGACCAGCTTGAACATGGCGTTTGTTTTTTTGGCGGCAAAGTTGGTCATGAAAAAGCCGATGAACATTGCAGAAAGGATGTTGTCCAAGCCGAGCGCGTTACAGACTCCCGTGCAGAGGAAGAGGGTTCCGAGGGAGAAGCCCAGAACGCGGCCGTCGTTGTTCATGATGTTTTTGAGAATCTGATTTAAGATGAAGCCGAATGCAAGTCCGAGTGCGACCGAACCAAAAATGTCGTAGGCGATTGCTCCCAGCTGTGAAAGGAATGAAACTGTGTGTCCGCCGAGAAGGGGAGCTGAAATTGTGGCTGCGATTGCGTAGAGAATGAGGGCGACGGCGTCATCCATTGCGACGATTCCCAAAATTGTCGTGGTGAGCGGGCCTTTCGTGCGGTATTCCTTGAGGACGTCGGTTGTTGCGGCAGGAGCTGTTGCGGCACAGATTGCGCCGAGCAAAAGTCCGAAAGAAAGCGACTGTGCAAGAGATTTTGTGAAAAGATAGGTCACAGTGCCTGTCAGAATTCCGACGACGAAAAATGGTGTGATAGACTCGCCGATGAGGATTCCGATGAACTGTTTTCCGTATTTTTTGATGACTTCGATTTTAAGTTCTGCACCGACCAGAAAGCCGATCAGTGTGAGGGAAGCGGTTGAAATCGGGTTGAGGGCTGCGACTGTGTTTTTGCCAAGAATTGCAAATCCCGACACGCCGATGATGATTCCGATTACGATATAGCCGACGACCTGGGGAATCTTTAATTTCTGGAAGATTCGGCCACCAAAAGAGCCGAAGAACATCATGATTCCGACCAAAAGCATGAGCTCAGAGCCGTTCAGCGAAAGAAAATGACAAGCTGACGGCAAAAGTGATGACAAAGGGTTTTCCATAGGGCTAAAAGTATACTACTTTGTGAGAACTTGTGGGAGTAGCTAATACATTATCTCGCGTACAGTTTCGCCCGGCAGCTTTTCATTGTAGAGGTAGGCGTACATTGCGGCGGCGGAAATTACTTTTCTTCCGTACTCGCGCGTTTCGGTGAAGGGCAGGGACTCCAAAAAGAGGTCCACGCAGATTCCGACCGGTTTGTTTGCTGGACGGCCTGTTGTCGCCCAGTCGTTTCGGAAAGATTTTCCCCAGTTGCGCACGTTTGTCAGGCCAGCGTTGTAGGCGTAGAGGGCAAGAAGTACGTTGTTGTCGTCGGTTCGGGAAATCAGGCTGGCAAGGTAATGGGCTCCCATGCGGACGTTTGTTTCCGGATCGAAGATGTCGTATTTTTCGCCGAGTTTGAGTTTTTTTGCCTCGTCATCGGCTGTGGCTTCCATGAGCTGGGTGAGACCGTTTGCTCCCGCCTTGCTGGTTACACTTGGGTCAAAGAAACTTTCGCTTCGGACCAGGGCATACATGAGGTAGTCCGGGAGACCGAATTCATGGCATGAATTGTCGATGATTTCCTTGAAAAAGCGGGGGAAAGCCAGTTCCAAAAGCTCTTTGGGGATTTTCCCGGTGGAACTTTCCAGGCAGCGGTTTGCGATTCTGAGGCTCTGGACGTTGTAAAGATTGTCCTTGCTGCGCTCAGCACACTGACTTAAAACCTTGCTGATTGCGATTGAGTCTTCTATCGAAATGTTTTTGCGGTTGGCAACCCATTCCGAGTAAAGCCTTTGCGGGAATCCGAATTCTGCGTAGCCCTGCAGGAGAATTCCTTCTCCCTCGTCTGCGTTTTCCTTTGCCGCTTCATTCTGATTCAAAATATAGGACTCGACCAGTTCCGGGGCTGTCACGTTCAGGCGTTCCAGAGCACACACTTTATAATAGAAGGAAGATGGCGAATTCAGCACTTTCGTAAAGGCTTCGACTGCCTGCCGGGTTTTGAGTCCTTCTTCGCCTCGGGCCAAGCCTTCTTCGAGCAGGCGGCCTGAAATGTAGGCATATTTTCCCTGGGTCAGCGGAGAAAAATTTGAGTCAGTCTGCTTCCAGACCCTGAAAAAATCCTGCCAGCGGTGGCTTGAAAGGAGCAGAATCGAAAGTGACTCAAAAAAGTCGTCGAAGTATTCTGAATCGTGGATTCGTGAGCCGTATTCCGCCAGCGTTGAAATGATGTCGTCGGTTGAAGTGCGGAGCTGGAAATTCAAGAGATACCAGAGGCAGTTGTCGAACTGAAGCTCGTCTTTTGTTGATTCAAGGGCGCTGCGGAATCGTGAGACTGTCTGATGAGGATAGCGGCCGGCCTTGTCGTAGAGGCGGGCTGCATAAAAATGAGCGAAATATGCTTTTTCCGGGGAAAGATTTTTTGCCAGACGGTCGAATTTTCTTGCCGAGGCAAAATAATCGTTTGTTCCGTAGAGTGTTGATTTTCCGATATCCGAAAGAAGCTGGGAATCAATTTCTTCGCTGCGATTTTCGTAAATTTTAAGGATTTTATCGACCTGGGGGAAGGTGAGCGAGTAGCTTCGGTGGAAAACCGCGATTCTGTAGTCGATTATCGTTTTTTCAGGATTTTCGGCTTCCTTCAGGGCTTCAAAGAGCGGCTCAAAGCCTTCTTCCGGCTCGATTGAAAGTCCGGCGTCTGGCTCAGCGTTTCCGGACTTGTCATTGCTCAGCGCGGTTTCTCCGTTGTTCAGAGCAGTCTCGGTGTCATCAGCCTTGTCCTGAGAATCTTCCGGCAGCAACTGGCTTTCAAGAAGACTTCGCTTGTTGAGGTTTTTCTGGAAATTTTCGGTTTCCTTTTGAATGTTCTGATTTTTTTCGTTGAGGCGGGCTATGTAGGCTCCGTAAGTTTCCAGGTGCTCGCTTGAAATCTGGCGTGAGACAAACCACTTGAAGAATTCTGCGTCGAAGCGGCTGTCCTTTTTTTGTGCCAGCGAGAGAAGCCTGAGTTTTATCAGCTCGTTTTTTGCCTTTTCGAGTGAGATTCCCTCGGTTCTTTTGATGATGGTTGCGAATTCGTTGTTCTGGAAAAATGTCCGGCAGGCGATGATGAGTGATGATTCGTCGTCGTACTTGTCCGCAAGATATGTGGCGGCATCGAGCCTGTCCTTTACGCTTCCAAGAATTGTGAGGGATTCCGCACTGCGTTTTGCAATGACCTTGCTGCCTTTTTTGCGGGCGATTTTAAAAAGACGGAGTGCCTGCTCCTCGTTGCCATTGTCCGAAGCCTGAAGGGCAAGAAAATAATTTGAGTCGTGGCCGAATTTTTTTTGAGGTGAAGTTTTGGAATTTGAAGTGCCCACTCTGGCGCAGGCTGAAAAAAAGAACAATAAAATAAAAAATGGCAGGACTTTTTTCATAAAGATGATTTTAATTTAAAAAAGAAGTCCCCGCAAGAATGCGGGGGATTTTTTGTTCTGCTTACTCTGCTGGAATCATGATGTCTGTTCCGGAGATAATCAAATCCGGGTTCTTGATTTTGTTGTAGTCAGCAATTTTCGGATATTTCCAAGGTGTCTTGTAGTAAGATTCAGAAATATCCCAGAGTGTGTCACCCCAGCGGATATGATATTTAACGTCAGCAGTCTTTTTGACTTCCGGCTTTTTCTCTTCAACTGGAACTGGCTTTGGAACGACTTTTTCTGGCTCTGGAGCGATGACGATTTTGTCCTCAACAGCTTCAGGTGCTGCTTCGTTCTTTGGCTCTTCAACAACAACGTCAACGAATTTTGTCTCTTCTTTTGGTTCTTCGGCCGTAATTTCAATCGGCTCTGATTTATGGAAGAATTTGTCGAGAAGTGAAACGCCGTTTGTGTTGCGAGAAGCAAGGAGATTGTATTTTGACGGAACAACGAAAAGAAGGAGGATTGTCGCAATCACACAGATAATCGCACAGATGATGCAGATAATCATCGGAGTGTGGGTCTTTTTGCCCTCTTCTTCCTCGTCGTAGAGTGAAGCATGTTCTCCGGCAATTGTTTCCTTGTCGTAAAGGTCAGAGAAATCCATTGCTGAGCCAGTGCTTCCTGAGCTTGAAGTGTCACTTCCGAACAAATCATCGTCTGACGGTGTATTGAATGCCGGGTCGTTCAAGTCATCGAAATCAAGGCCTGTTGCGCTTGTTTCTGTATTTGTTACCGGTGTATCAAAGTCAGGAAGGTCGAATCCTTCCGGCTCTGTTGTGTCAGTGTCTGCAAAAGTATCAGGAAGGTCAGATGAATCTGAGCCTGAACCGAAATCATCGCCAAAATCAGGAAGCTCGAAATCTTCTGTTGAGAAGTTTTCTGCTGTGTCGGCTGCGACTGTCTCGTCAGCGGCTGGCTCTTCGATTGCGGTCGTGTCTGTCTGAACTGTCTCGTCGCCTGTATTTTCAGCAACAGGATTTGCAGCAAAGTCTACTGATTCAAGGGTTGAGTCTTCAACTGGAATGTCGTCCAAATCAGAGAAATCAGGGAGTTTGCCATCGAATTTTTCCTGATTCAAACTTGACTCTGGATTTCCTGCTGCGTTCGGTTCTGTGTGGTCAAAGCTGAAAGGCATGTTGTCGAGTGAGCTTGTATCCATTTCCGGAAGGTCTTCCGGTGTGAATGTTGCGTCGTCGCTGTTTTCGATTGCAGGCTCGTCTGCTGCGATTGCGTCTGCATCGGCTGCTACTGTTTCCTCGGCTTCCGGAATTGCAAAATCATCAGCGGCTGCATCATCGTTTCCTGCGATTGCAAAGTCTGCCGGTTCTGCCCGCTCTTCTTCAGTTCTTGAAATGAGGTTTACTTCAGTTTCGCTTTTTTTGCCGGTTTCAGGGTCAACAACTTCTGCCGTGAGCTTGTTGTCTTCGTCCAGGCCCACAGAAAGATGAAGTTCCGGCTCTCCGTTCGGATGCGGATTGAGTTTTGTGACTTCAAGGGTGTCGACATATTCAGCATCTTCCATGGTACCATTTTCCGAGCGGTACAAGTCAATCTGAACTTTGGTCTGGTTGTCCTTTGCTGTGGTCAAGTCCAGCATTCTCTTTTTTGGAGTTCCTTCTTCGAGTACTGGATAAAATGTTCCGTCAGCAAGTTTGATTCCGATTGTTTTCATATCTATCCCCTTAAAATCGCGGTTCTAAATCTTAGTTAGCAGTTGCCCCATAATTATATTCGGAAATTCCAGCGAGTTCGTTTACTGTTGTTCCGAATTTTTCTGCAACATTGTAAGTTGTTGTCTTGATGATGTTTCCGTTTGAGTCGTATTTGTAGATTACGCGGACTGTAAGTTTGTTTTCTGAATTGTAAGTCTGCTCTTCTGTAATCTGGTAAGTTGCGTCAAAGCGGAATACAACTTTTTTAGTCTGTGGCTCGCTTGCTGTTGAATATGAGATTTCAGAAAGTTTTCCGGCGTCGTTGTAAGTGTAAACGGCTTTCTGCTCAAGGTTTCCGGCTGCGGCATACTGAGCGACTTCGGCAGTTCGTCCCTGGTCATCATTTTTTGTGATGATTTTTGAGAGCAGGGCACCGTCGGCATTGTAGTAAGACTCATCAATCTGATTTCCGTTGATTTTCCAGATTGTCTTGTTGATGAGAGTGTTTGCAGCGTTGAATTCTGATTCCTCAGTTTTGTTTCCGTTTTCGTCGTAGGCTGTAGTGATTTTCCAGGTGATTTTTCCGTCGTTGTCTGTGCAGATTCGCTCTACGAGATTGTTTCCTTCATATTTATAAGTGATTTTGTCTACGAGAGAATCCTTGCTTGTGAGTTCCGAAGCCTCTGTTTCCTGGCCTGTTACGTCAAAGACGTGAACGAATTTAGCGCGTGGTGAGCGGTAGTAGTCTCCGAATTTTTCTGTAATCTGATATTCAATTTTTGTGTACTGACCAAAGCCACCTTCAGGTTTAAGTGAAGCTTCTGAATCAAAAGCAAAAACCTGTGCAGAAAGTGCGGCTGCTGCAAGAATCAACAATGTTTTTTTCATTTATTTCCCCCAAAAATATTTTTACCGATTTATTATTTTGTTTAAATATCGGATTATTGGGTTGTCGTCTTTATACAAAAAAGAAGCATTTTTTTTTCCTTGTAAGAATCTTAATTTAGGTTTATCCTATAATATAAATTGGTATAAATTTTTTTTATTTTTAGAGGAGATCAAAATGTCCAGAAAGAAAATGTCAATGGACGGAAACCAGGCTGCTGCTCATGTTGCCTACGCTTACACAGAAGTCGCTGGTATCTATCCAATCACTCCTTCATCGCCAATGGCTGACTGGGTTGATAACTGGTCTGCAAATGGTCAGAAGAACATTTTCGGTAACAAAGTAAAGGTTATCGAAATGGAATCAGAAGCCGGTGCTGCAGGTACAGTTCACGGTTCTTTGGCATCAGGTGCGCTCACTACTACATTCACTGCCTCACAGGGCTTGCTCTTGATGATTCCTAATATGTACAAGATTGCTGCTGAACAGCTTCCTTGTGTATTCCATGTTGCTGCACGTTGTGTTGCTACACAGTCTTTGAACATTTTCGGTGATCATTCAGACGTTTACGCTTGTCGTCAGACAGGTGCTGCAATGTTCGCAGAATCAAACCCACAGGAAGTCATGGATCTGGCTCCTGTAGCTCACCTTGCTGCCCTCGAAGGAAAAGTTGCATTCATCAACTTCTTCGACGGTTTCCGCACTTCACACGAAATCCAGAAAATCGAAACCTGGGACTATGCTGACCTCAAGGAAATGGTAAACATGGACGCTGTAAAGGCATTCCGTGACCATGCCTTGAACCCGGAGCATCCTGCTATGCGCGGTTCACACGAAAACGGCGACGTATTCTTCCAGCACCGCGAGGCTTGTAACTCAACATACGACGCACTCCCGGCAATCGTTGAAAAATACATCGACAAAATCAATGCAAAACTCGGCACAAAATACGGCCTCTTCGACTACTACGGCGCACCAGATGCTGACCGCGTAATCGTTGCAATGGGCTCAATCTGTGACGTTGCAGAAGAAGTAATCGACTACCTCACAAAGAAGGGCGAGAAAGTCGGTCTCATCAAAGTACATCTTTACCGACCATGGATGCCAAAGAAATTCCTCGAGAAATTGCCAAAAACAGCAAAGAAAGTCGCTGTTCTTGACCGCACAAAGGAACCAGGCTCACTCGGTGAACCACTCTATCTCGATGTTGCAGCAACTCTCCGCGAAGCTGGCTTGAACGACGTTGTTCTCACTGGCGGACGCTACGGCTTGGGTTCAAAAGACACACCGCCAAGCTCAGTATTCGCTGTTTACACAGAACTTGCAAAAGCAGAGCCAAAAGCCCGCTTCACAATCGGTATTACAGACGATGTTACAAATCTCTCATTGCCAGAGGTTAAACCAGCTCCAATCACTTCTGCAGAAGGAACTGTTGAGTGTAAATTCTGGGGTATCGGTGGTGACGGTACAGTCGGTGCAAACAAAGACTCTACAAAAATCATCGGTGATCACACTGACAAATATATTCAGGCATACTTCCAGTACGATTCTAAAAAGACTGGTGGTATCACAATTTCTCACCTCCGCTTCGGTGACAAACCAATCCGCAGCCCGTACTACATCAACCAGGCTGACCTCGTTGCCTGTCACAACCAGTCTTACATCATCAAGGGCTACAAGATGGTTCAGGATGTTAAAGACGGCGGTACATTCCTCATCAACTGTCAGTGGTCTGATGAAGAACTCGACAAACACCTTCCTGCTGAGTCAAAGAAATACATCTATGACCACAAGATCAAGGTTTACACTGTAGACGCTGTTGACATCGCTACAAAAATCGGTCTTGGAAAACGAACTTCTACAGTTCTTCAGTCAGCATTCTTCAAGCTCGCAAATGTTCTTCCTGCAGAAGAAGCAATCAGCTACATGAAGGAAAAGGTTGTTGCTAAATTCTCTAAGAAGGGCCAGGACATCGTTGACATGAACTGCCAGGCTATCGATCAGGGTGCAGGTGCCCTCCACGAAGTTAAGATTCCTGATTCATGGAAGAACCCGGCTCCGGACGCAGCTAAACCAGCCCTCAAGGGTGAAAAAGCTACCGTTGATATGGTAGAAAAACTCATGAACCCAATCGCCCTCATGGACGGCGACAACCTCCCAGTTTCAGCATTCAAGGACATCGCAGACGGTCAGTTCCAGCTCGGAGCTAGCGCTTACGAGAAACGCGGTACTGCAGTCAATGTTCCAGAGTGGGATTCAACAAAATGTATTCAGTGTAACAACTGTGCATTCGTTTGTTCACACGCAACAATCCGCCCATATCTCCTCACAGACGCAGAAGCAGCTGAAGTCGAGAAGAACGGTGGAAAAGCAGTTGACCTCAAGCCAAAGGCTGGAAAATACAAGTTCACACTTTCTGTTTCACCGCTCGACTGTATGGGTTGTGGCGAATGTACAACAGTTTGTCCGGTTCAGGCACTCACAATGGTTCCACAGGAAAGCCGCTTGAGCGAGCAGCCAGCTTGGAACTATCTCGTTGCAAATGTATCAAAGAAGGCAGATTCTGGATTCGGCGACAACACAGTCAAGGGAAGCCAGTTCAACCAGCCGCTTCTTGAGTTCTCAGGCTCATGCGCAGGCTGTGCAGAAACTTCTTATGCCCGCTTGATCACTCAGCTCTTCGGCGAGCACATGTACATTTCTAACGCTACAGGTTGTTCTTCAATCTGGGGTGGTCCTGCTGCTACAGCTCCTTACACAATCAACAAAGACTCAAAGAAAGGTCCGGCTTGGGCTAACTCACTCTTTGAGGACAACGCTGAGCACGGTTTGGGTATGTACTCAGGCCAGAAATATATCCGCGACAACCTCATCGAAGAAATTCAGGCAGTTGTTGACGGAGACAAAGCTACTCAGGGCTTGAAAGACGCATTCGCTAAGTTCATCGAAACAAAAGACAAGACAATCGAGAATGCTCCTGCAGCTGACGCACTCATCGCAGAACTTGAGAAAGTTCAGTGCGACTGCGTAAAACCAATCCTCGAAAAGAAAGCTTACCTCGCTAAAAAATCTGTATGGATTTTCGGTGGCGACGGATGGGCTTACGACATCGGATTCGGCGGTCTCGACCACGTTCTCGCTTCAGGCGAAAATGTCAACGTCATGGTATTCGATACAGAGATGTACTCAAATACAGGTGGACAGGCATCAAAGGCTTCTAACATCGGTGAAGTATGTCAGTTCGCAGCAGCTGGTAAAGAGATGGGCAAAAAGTCACTCTCTGAAATCGCTATGAGCTACGGCTACGTATACGTTGGACAGATTGCTCTTGGTGCTAACCCGGCCCAGGCTCTCAAAGTCATCCAGGAAGCCGAAGCTTACAACGGTCCGTCACTCATCATCGGATACGCTCCATGTGAATTGCACGGCGTTAAGGGCGGCATGAACCACTGTCAGGACGAGATGAAGGCAGCCGTAAAAGCCGGCTACTGGAACCTCTTCAGCTTCAACCCAGCCCTCAAGGCAGAAGGCAAGAATCCGTTCACCCTCACATCAAAGGCAGGAGACGGTTCTTACCAGAGCTTCTTGAACAACGAGACCCGCTACTCAGCACTTACCCGCAAGTTCCCAGAGAGAGCTAAGGTCTTGTTCGACCGCAACGAGCAGGCAGCTAAAGCTAAGTTCGAGCATTTGCAGAAGCTGGTTGAACTTTATAAATAAGCCAGTCGAGTTTTCATTGGGGTAGTTGCCCCAGTGGGAAGTAAAATGCGAAAACGCCCCTTGCTAGTTAGAGAAGCTTGCTTCTCCGATTTCCTTGCGAGGGGCGTGTTTTTTTGCCGAAAGACAGCTCTTCTATGCTATCGTTACGGTTTCAGATAAGCCCTCCCTTGCAGTTTTTGTGAGTTCATCCTTCTTAAGGTAATATGTCCTTACAAGAATCCTGAATTCTGCTCCGCTCTCCAATTCATCGGGAAGGAAGAATTCGAGATTTTTACCAGCATTCCTTGTAATAATCGGACACGGAATCCATGTGCTTTCGTCCTGAACAGGCTCCTTGTTTTCGTTCAGAGGACACAGGAAGACTCCGCCTTTTTCTCCGTCGATTTTCAGCCTTTCGCCATCAAGGTGTACGGATTTTCCCTTGCTGAGAATTCCGTCCGCCTTGCCGGTTAAAAGGTTGATGACCGACGTTATTAGTGGTGAAGTGTCTGCAACGGAGATTTCCTTTATGCTGACCTTTGAGAGTGCAGAATTGGCAATCTGGCTCGGCGTGAACTTTGCCGTGAAAAGCTGCTTTTCGCCGGGGTCAAAGGTCTTGCCGTTGTACCTGCCCTGGATGGAAGGATACATCGTTCCCAGGTCGAGCACGTTCACTGACTCACCGCGGGAAAGGGCCTCAAGAATTTCTTCCTTGAGGAATCCTGCGGTCTGCTGCAATGAAAGCTCGTTTGTTCCTGCCTTGCGCTTCTGAATCCGGGCGATGAGCGTGTTTGTATCGATTGTGTTACGCTCAAACTTTCCGTAGAAATTGCGCCCGTTGGAAAGCTTGTTTGCATAAAGAGTGATTTTTCCGCTTCCGTCGGAATCCAAAAATTTTGTAGTAAGCTTTTCAGCCATATTACTGTCCTTGCCTGACTTACAGGCTTGCCAAAGTTTTTTAAGGTCAACGACCCTGTATCAGTAAAGATAACAGAAAAAAATCCTGTGATTTGTAGAAGTTTGTCTACAAAAGCTTTTATCCATGCTGATAGAATAAAGGTACAGCAAAAAAACGCTGATAAAACTAGTAGTTTAGTTAGTCTACAAAAGTGCACACTGTCAGTCAGAGAGACGTGGAGTTGGCAGTCAGAGAGACGTGGAGTTGGCAGTCAGAGAGACGCGGAGTTGTCAGTCAGAGAGACGCGGAGTTGTCAGTCAGAGAGACGCAGAGTTGGCAGTCAGCATGACGTGGAGTTGGCAGTCAGAAAGACGCGGAGTTGTCAGTCAGAGAGACGTGGAATTATAAGTAAGCAAGTTGATTTTTCATTGAGGTTGTTACCCCAGTGGGGGAAGTAAATGCGGAAAAACTCCTTTCGTGAAAGAGAATTCCCTGTTTAGTTATGAAAAAATTATTAAAGATATTTATTGCTCAACGTTTTTATTATTTCTGTTTGTGAAATAGAAAATTCATTTATTAGTTTTTGTATGAGAATTTTATTTTCTTCTTTCTCGTAAAAATCTGGCAGAAACAATAGATATGATTCTATGCGTAATGCATCGGCAATCTTGGAAATAGTCTCTGGAGAGGGCCATTTATTTCCGCGTTCGATATCACTCAAAAAAGGGATAGAAATTCCCGCATCAAAGGCTAGATCAGCTTGAGACATATTCTTTATATCCCGGAATCGTTTGATATTTTTTGCGAGAGTTTCTCTTATTGAATCGCCAGCCATTACTAATCCTTTTAGATAATTGATTTTATCTAAAAGATTGACGGGTAAACAAACATCAGATAGAATGAGCTATAACATATTATTAGATGTTGTTATAAATATTATCATTTTGCCGTGAATTATTTATAAGTGGCATGGTGACATTTGAGAAAATATTGAAGTATGTCTATCAAAAAGAAATCTTTTACAGGATTCATGTTATTCCTGCTTGCAATTGCTCTTCCATGTTTCTCTGAAAATGGTATAGACGAAACGCTTGTTGATGTCAGTTCTGATATTTGTTCTGTTTGCTCTCAAAATGAAATAATTGCAGTATTAGATTTTAATGCAGAAACAGTTGATATGAGTAATTATCTTTCTAATTCTCTTGCGTCAAATCTTTCTCAAAATGGGAAAGTTCGTGTTGTGACTAGACAGCACATGGATAAAATAGAAAAAGAACTTGATTTTCAAATGAGTGGCTATGTCAGTGATTCTACAGCTCTTTCAATTTGTGAAAGACTTGGTGCAAAAGCCATTATCTTTGGACAATTTGAAGAACTTGAAAATCAATATACTTTACAAGTTAAAGTACTTGATGTTGAGACTGCGGCTTATAATCTTTTCAAGTTCTATAAAATTGCACGTTCACCTAAAACCGAACAACTTCTAGGAAGAGCCGCAACTTATCGTAAGTCTGCTTTTGGTATTATTGCAGAAACAAACAAGAACTGTATAGAGATGATTGCTCCTGCTGGTGGAATAAGCTTCGATTACAGCTTGTCTCGCAAGTTTTCGATAGGGGTAAAAGCATTCTTAAGCTACGATATAAATGGAAAAAATAGCGATGATAATACGGCTGTGACTTTTGAGCCGTTAGGTTCTTTTCGAGTGTACACGACTTCACCAATCGGGGATTCTAGTTCCGGCATGTTTATTGAAGGCTTGTTCGGCGGAGCAGTTTTATTTATAAATGATGAAACAAAAACTGTACCGAGTGCGGGGATTTCTCTGGGAATTCGACAGCCGTTTGGTGCAACATTCATTGAACCATATTTACGTGTTGGTTATCCGTATTTGTTTGGTGCGGGATTGCAGTTCGGCTTGAGATTCTAGGAGACTGCTGATGAAAAATAAAAATTTCTATATATGCCTTGTTTCTATTTTATACCTTGTGAGTTTATTTATATCATGTACGAATCCATTTTATATAAAGGCATCGGGATTGTATGAAGTCTCATTCGTAACAAATGGCGGAACTGAGCTTGAAACTATTCGTACTACTTGCATAAAAGAACTTCCTGTGTCAGAAAAAGAAGATTGTATACTTGAAGGTTGGTATGATAATGCATCTTTTTCAGGATCTCCTGTGTCTTTTCCGTTTGAAACTGAAAATGATACCACACTTTATGCAAAATGGAAAAAAATCGTCTTTACTGTAAGTTTTGAGACAAATTGCGAAACGGAACTGGCACCTTATAAAGCTAATTGTGTAAAAACTTCACCAGTTGTGAGTAAAGCGGATTATATTCTTGTTGGTTGGTTTACTTCGTCAGATTTTAAGGGAACTCCCGTTTCTTTCCCATATACCTTAAGTGCCGATACAAAATTATATGCAAAATGGGCACAATCGGTATTTACAGTAACTTTTGAGACGAATTGTGATGCTGAGATTGCGGCATACAAGACTGACATAATAGAAGCTGTAGCGGATATAAGCAAAGAAGATTATGTGCTTGTAGGCTGGTATACTTCTTCAGATTTCAACGGTACCCCCATTTCTTTTCCATATTCTTTAACTTCAGATACAACGCTTTATGCTAAATGGGCTCAATCAGTATTTACCGTAAAATTTGTGACCAATTGTGATGTTGAGATTGCTCCATACAAAACTGACTCAATTACAAGTGCACCGATTATAGAGCGAAAAGGTTATGAAATTGTTGGCTGGTATACCACACAAAATTTCTCAGGTAAAGCAATAACTTTTCCTTATTCTGTGACTAAAAACACAACACTTTATGCAAAATGGAAAGAAGCGGCTTTCTTGGTAAATTTTGAGACAAATGGCGGCTCCGAGATTTCTGCTTATACGACTTCACGAATAGAATCTGCACCAATAACTTCTCGTGATAATTATATTTTTGATGGATGGTATATAAATCCTGATTTTAAGGGAACTGCTATCAGCTATCCATTTCCTATAACACAGAATATTACTTTGTATGCGAAATGGATAAAGAAAACAGAAGTTACTGTCATTTTTTATGATGATACTAAGAAAATCAAAATTAGCATTGATGATAAAGAAGAAAGACAACTAAAAATAAGTGCTTCAGAAGGATTTGAGTCATACAAATGGATTTGTGATGATACCGTATTGTCAAACGATTCTAATTGCATCACCTTGACCAATCTGTCAGCTGGCTATCATTTAATTACAGTTACTGTACAAGATAATGACGGAAAAACTGTATCGAGCTACATAAAAATAAGGAAAACAGAATAGGAGATAAAACTATGAACAGAACTACCTGGAAATACTTTTTATCAATTCTTTTAATTTCTTTATTTACTTTTTCCAGTTGTAATTTTCTTGGAGAAAATTTGCAGGAGTCAGAAACAAACAGTGAATCTAGGGGTGTGAAAATTTGTCTGAATTTTGGTAGCAGCAGACAGATAATGCCGTCAAATTATTTGGTAGCTGAATATAATCTCAGAGGAACATTTAATTCAAAAGAAACCGTATGGACTTATGATTCTCTTTCAAAGCTCCATAGTGCAACTCTCTATTTGAATTATGGAGAATGGTCTTTTACTCTTGAAGCTTATGCAAACAGCAAATTAATTGCTTCTGATACAATTTCCAGAACAATTTCTGATACAACAAACACTTTGACTTTTGAGTACAAGGTAAGTGAATTAAACTATTCAGCAGGTTCAGGAAATATTTCTGTTTCAGTTAGTTTTCCGATAGATAAAAAAGTTTCATCTGTCACAGCTGCTCTTTATACAACAGAAAATCTGACAACTCCTATTTCAAACACATCTACAACATACACGACATTCACAACTGACAATGCAACAAGAAATTATATTGTAAATTATACAAAAGATGCAGTTTCTTCAGGTTCTTATTATTTGATTTTTAAGTTTTATCAGAATAATATTGAAGATAGTATAGGAATATGGCGTGACCTTGTTTGTGTTGCAAATGGATGCTTAAGCAGCGGAGAATCGACCGTTACAGAATTCAATGAGCTATATTTTATCAATTACCATTTAAATGGAATTTCTTTTAAATCTTCTTATGTAGTTCCTGCAAGCTTTAATAAGAGTCAGAGCATAACTCTTCCTACTGCTGAGAATATGGATCAAACAAATCTTTCCTTTACAGGATGGTATGAAACTGCGGATTTTTCTGGAGATAGAATTACCAACTGGACTTATGATTCAAAAACGGCAGATGTAAATCTTTATGCAAAGAATACTGCAATCGTTGCTTTCAATATGAATAATTATGGAACTCAGATTGAAAGTCAGACAGTTCTGTATGGATCAAAGCCTTCGGAGCCAACTAAGCCTGAAAGTAATACAATGTTCTTTAAGGGCTGGTTTACTGATGAAGCTCTTACACAAAAATATAATTTTAATTCTGTTCTGACTGCAAACAAAGTTTTATATGCAAAATGGGTAGATTTGCCATCTTACTGGTCTTGGACTTATCCGACAAGTACACCTACATTGACTTGGGAAGGAAAAGGAACTCAGGCTGAACCATATATCATTATGAATGCCCAGGAATTGGCAGACCTTGCTTACATGGTCAATAATTTTACAACTTATTCTGGAACATATTTTGTACTAGGCACAGATATTGAATTGAATTATGGAAAAACAGTAACTGGTGTTGATGATACATTAAATAACTGGATACCGATTGGAAATACAACTTCTAATTTTGCTGGAAACTTTGATGGAAATGGAAAGAAGATTAAAGGATTGTATATTAATGATAATTCATTGGAAAATGTCGGATTATTTGGAATTGGAAAAGCTCCTAATAATTTGACGATTGACAGTGGATATGTAACTGCAAATGCCACTTATGCTGGTGGCGTGATTGGGTATTCGAAGTCTGCAATTGAAAATTGTATTAACAAAGTTGCTATGAATAACAGCAAAGTTGACAGCTATCTTGGTGGTATTGCTGGTTATGGAAGTACTTTTAAGAATTGTGAAAACACAGGTGTATTATCTGGATTAAATGTTGCAGGTATAGCGGGACAGGGGAGTGTTTTTGATAAGTGTATTAATAAGGGAGAAATTAGTGCGACGGGAAAAACTTGTGGAGGTATAGCATCTAATCGTAGTTCTGGTTCCACATCATTAGAAATAAAAGATTGCGTAAATACTACAAATCTTTCATCTCAAGGGGATTATGCTGGAGGACTTTTTGGTTATTTCAGCTATGATTTTTCCGTAGGGAATAGTTATGATAATAGGAATATTTCTATTATCATAACAAATTCTAGTAATTTTGGAAAAATTACTGGATTAAAATATATTGGAGGTATTATTTCATATGTATCTTCAGAAGTTACTGGTTCTGATAAATATAATAGGACAGTAAGTAATATAATTATTTCAAATATTACTTCTACAGGAGACATCGAAACTCAAAATGGAACAAGTATTGGTGGAATTTGTGGATATATTAATCTAATAGGTCATAAAACACGAAACAATATAATAAAGAACTGCGTATATGATGCATCTATTCGATTTTCTGACTCTGACATAAATTCTTATTTGGGTGGAATTTGTGGAAATATGTATGGAATTGAAATATTAAATAGTTTTGCAGCTGGAATAATAGAAAATTCATCTTCGCATAATACGATTGGAGGAATAGTAGGTTCTAGAAAAATTTCGAGTGCAATAAAAAATTGTTATGCAAGGATGAAAATGACTTCCACAGTTAATATTTCACTTAATGGAATTGGAGGAAGTGGATTACTCAATTGTTTCTATGTCGCAGGTATAGGAGCCACACGAGCAACAGGTTCTTCTTATGAAACAAGTATCGGTGCTGTCACATCTGCTACAGACTCTGTTTTCCCTGTTAATAATTCAACTTTACTTTATAATGGAACACTATGTGAAGTTTTAAATGCATATAGAATAGACAATGATACGGACAATTCTTATAAAGAATGGGTTGTAGGTTCAGACGGATGGCCAACTTTTGCTGAATAAATTATATATTGCGCAAATGCTTATAAATTCATTTTTTATCTTATTTTTTGTTGACGTTATATATTCTGTATGGTTATATTTAAAATTAAGGGAGGTCACTTATGGCCAACTTTTTGAATCACCCGAATCTTATCTAGGAGGTCTCTTCTTCTAGGTTGCCAAATTAGGGTACAAGGGGATAGTAAAAAATCTCAAAGCGATTACAATTTTCTTGAAAATCAAAGAGACTGATGGGAAGGAAGATTGCCCGAAAGGATAATACGAAATCAAGTTTTGGCTGTTTTGATTTAAGGCTGGGCTAAGAATCAGAAGAAATAAGATACTTGAGTACTCCCCATCTTTTTTATAAAAATAATTGTTTAGGAAGTTTTTTATAATGGCATTTACAGACACTATTAAAAAAGAGGCTTTTTCAAGGGCTAAAGACAAATGTGAAAAATGTGGAAAACAATTAGTTTGGACAAATCATAACGAAGGTGAACGTGGAGCATGGCAAGCGCATCATAAAACTTCGGTATCGGCTGGAGGAAAAGATTATCTGTCAAATTGTATGATTTTATGTTTAGATTGTCATAAGAAGACTAGAACTTATGGTAGTCATTAAGATATTTAATCATAGAATGACAAGTTCTTTAGCCAAAAACGGATTTCTGTGAGTTGTTCAAATAAACTAGATCGTATCAATAATTCATGGTAATAGCAAAACTTTCAAAAATAGAAATAGTAACAGTTGAAATACGAAAAATCCCAATAGTTAGATTGTTAATGATAATTTTATCTCCGTTGGATGAAGAGGGGTAAATGAACAGTTTTGAAAACAATAAATCTTTTCGTCATGTTGTTCTTCTTGGTGCAGGTGCATCTTGTGCAGCGTTGCCAAACAGATGTGATAAGAATGGCAAAAAAATATCTGCAATGGATGGTTTCATAAAGAATCTTGGATTAAATACTATTTTTAAGGAATATAATTATTCTGGAAATTTAGGCAATCTTGAGGAAGTATATTCCGACGTATATGAAAAAAAAGAATTCTTTGAATTATGTCAAAAACTTGAATATGAAATTGAAGAATATTTCTTCAATATGCGAATTCCTGACGAGCCAACTGTTTATGATTTGTTGTTATTGTCTCTGACACCAAATGATTGTATTGCAACTTTTAATTGGGATCCGTTACTTACTCAAGCATATCGCAGAGTAAAAAAAATAACAAAAGATTTGCCTAAAATATTTTTCTTGCATGGTAACGTAGACATTAGTTTTTGCAAAAATCATAATCAGTTTGGATTTTTCAATGGTAAATGTCCGATTTGTCAGCATACTTTTTCTCCGATGCCACTACTGTATCCAATAAAAAATAAAAAGTATAATAACAAACCTATATTAGCAAGTTTCTGGAGGCAGTTTAGTGAAATGCTTTCCGAGGCTTATATATTTACTGTTTTTGGCTATAGTGCTCCTAAATCTGATGTTGAAGCTGTTGAATTATTAAAAGCAGCCTGGAATGCAAAGGAAAAGCCTTTAAAGCAATTTGAAGTAATTGATATAAAAGCAAAAAATCCTTTAGGAGAATTGCAATCTTCATGGAAAGACTTTTTTTATTCTTTTCATTCGAACTTTGAAGAAACTTTTTACACATCATCTCTTGCTCGTTTCCCAAGAAATACATGTGTGGCTCTTCGAAAACAAAATGAACTTGCAGACTTTATTGATGATTCTCCGAAGTTGTATGAAGAAATGTCTTGGTTTGACATTAAAACTTATTTTTCAACAATTCTTGAAAATACAGTGTAACAAATTATGGCGAGTTAATAACAGAACATTCGAATTTATGGTATAATACAAAATGGAGCATACAGATATGTCAAACATTCACATCAGGTCACTAAATATTGAGACCTTTCGAGGTATCCAAAATCTAAAGCTCGAAGGCTTCTCTGGAATAAACATCTTTACGGGTGACAATAATTCCGGAAAAACAAGTGTTTTGGAAGTGCTTCAAACTTCTGGAAATCCACATTCACCGATAATGTGGACTCTGCTTGGTAGAAATGAAAAGTTCCCGAACCCAACCCGAACTATTTTTGAAATGGTAAAAGATTTATATTCTGTTTCTGAAAATGATTTGAGAATTGCTTATTCTAAGGAAGATGATAAAAATGGAAATGTATTTATAGAACTAAAAGGTAGCATCTCAAAAGAAAAAACAATCAAAAAAGACTATTGTAAGATTGCTCATATTGAATGTGAGAAAGGCGAAGAGTTTTCAGAAGCCGAAGTGATAAAGCTGCATATTGATTTTTTTTACAATGGAAAAATCGAGGACTCTGTTGATGTTTACAATGTAACTCGTTTTGAAATCTTTCCAGAAAATACTGAGAAACCTTACGAAAAATACATAGTTCACTATATCTCACCAAGTGTCTATGATAAAGAATGTCCTGTGATAACCGAAATTTTCAGCGACAATGAGGGGCACAAAGAACTTATAGAGGTATTAAGACTGTTTGATGATGATATTCTAGACATTGTGCCGACCGTGCGTGAATATGCAATTCCTTTCCCCATGAAAGATAGCTATCAGATTCGT
The DNA here is from genome assembly GCF_014201975.1 of Treponema ruminis. Lineage (NCBI taxonomy): Bacteria > Pseudomonadati > Spirochaetota > Spirochaetia > Treponematales > Treponemataceae > Treponema > Treponema ruminis. The sequence goes on from NZ_JACHFQ010000007.1 coordinate 95,219, forward strand.
TCAAAAAAATACGGAAAACTTATGCCGCTTAGTGTTTATGGTGACGGCCTAAAAAAAGCATTGTGGCTTGTAACATCAGTTCTTGCAACAAAGGATGGGGTTCTTCTTATTGATGAATTTGAAACAGCTATTCACACATCGGTTATGAATAAGCTTTTTACATGGATTTTTAGGGCATGTAAAAAATATAATGTTCAGCTCTTCCTCACCACGCACAGTAAGGAAGCATTGCAGAAAGTCCTTGCATTAAATTCCGACCAAGACTTTAAAGACGAAATTACTCTGTATACGCTTTACAAAATTGATGGTAAGAATGTCGCCAGAAGGTTGTCTGCCGAGAGAGCTATTGAAGCCGATGAAAATTTCGGGCAGGAGCTGAGATAATGAAATCAATTATTATTTGTGAAGGTGACACAGATTTTACTTTACTCCAATATTTTATGATTAAGGCAAACAGCTGGGAAGATGCTCGAAAAACCACTTTCAAACCTGACATTTCAGATTCAATAAGCAGGGATTTTTCTAAATCATCAAACTCTCTTACAATTGTTTCTGCGGGTGGCTGTGCAAATATCAAGTCCGTTTTTGCATCGGTTATACGCTATAACCAGAATGCGGTTTTTGATTCTGAGAGATATTCAAAAATTGTTATTGTTACGGATAATGATGAGGAAGGAACAGAAGCGAAGATACTTTCTGATTTAAATAAGGTTATAGAAAATAACGGTAAAATTCGAAATAAAAACTGGACAAAACTTTCATATATTGATGAAACATCAAGTAAATTTGCATTTTCTACAGATGTGCTTTTGCTTGTTATTCCTTTTGAGGAAAATGGTGCTCTTGAAACGTTCCTGTTGAATTCTGTGTCGAAACAAGATGTTTACGATGCGGAGATTATCAAAAAAGGAAATGCTTTTGTGGAATCTGCAGATCCGGATTCAAAATATCTGATACATCGTGGTTTGAAAACAAAAGCAAAATTTGATGTCTATTTTTCTATAAGGACTCCTGCAAAACAATTCCGTATGCGACAGGATATTCTTAAAAATGTTCCGTGGGAAGAATATGAAAATGTCCGCGAAGTATTTAAAGAGCTACAGAAATTAGGTTGATTTTCCGCGTTAAGGATTGGAGCACCGCCGTAGGCGTACCGCTTGCGGTATGAAGCGATAGCGTAAGTGCGGAAAGCCTGACCCGCCGCAGGCGGGGAACGCCCTGTTTCGGACGCTCCGGCTCCCATCTAAATCTTCAGCTCCGCGTACACGCCTTGGACGACTTCGGCGGATTTTTGCAGTAGCTCTCGCTCTTCTTCGGCAAGTTTGATTTCTACGATTTCCTTGGCTCCGTTTTTGTTGATGATTGTCGGGACGCTGAGGAAGATGTTGTTCAGGCCGTATTCTCCGTTCAAGCCTACGCTAACTGGCAGGATTTTATTTTCGTTGAAGAGGATGGACTTGATGATTGCGGTTGCGCTTGAGGCGATTCCGTAGCAGGTGTTTCCTTTGCGGGTGAAGATGTCCCAGCCGGCTTCTTTTGTGCGTTTTAAGAGTTCGTCTTTGGTGATGTCCTTTGTGCGGTCGGCGTTGTCGGCGAAGACATCAGTCAGGTTTTTGCCTCCGATTGTTGCACTTGCCCATGAGACCATTTCGCTGTCTCCGTGTTCTGCCATGACGAATGCTTCTACGCTTTTTGCATCAAGGTTGTACATTTTTGAAAGTTCGCAGCAGAGGCGGGCTGTGTCGAGTGTGGTTCCGGTTCCGATGATTCTGTTTTTTGGCAGGCGTGAAAGTTTCCATGTGTAGTATGACATGATGTCGACCGGGTTTGAAATTACGACGAATACTCCGTCGAATCCGTTTGACATTACGCTTTCAACGATGTTTTTGATGATTTTCATGCTCGGGGCCAGCATTTCCAGTCTGTTGTGTGAGTCTTTTGGCATTGGCGCGCTTGCTGTGATTACTACGACGTCTGCATCACGGCAGTCTGAGTAGTCACCTGCCTTAATCGACATGTTTCTGTTCATGAAGTAGATTGAATGCTGCATGTCCAGTGCTTCGGCGACTGCTTTTTCCTTGTTTACGTCAATCAGAACGACTTCTTCGCAGATGCCCTGATTGAGGATGCTGTATGCTGTTGTTGCGCCGACGTTTCCGACTCCGACGATTACGACTTTTGAATCCTTGAAACTCATGTTTTACCTCACTTTTCGAGATTTTCTATTTTTCAATTTGATACGATAGCACTTTTGAAATCGGATTTCTAGACTTTGCCCGAAAATTCATTCTTTTGCTTTACACAATCGCCTTTCGCCTGTATATTTTTTGTGAGGTTAAAATGAAAAATCGTAAACATTCAACTTTAAAAGCAGCCGCTGTTCTTTTTCTCTTTTTTGCTCTTTCCCTTTTTTCTTCATGCAAGGTGACTATTGACGGGGATACAGAGTACACTGTTTATGGAACAGTTCAGGGAAAATACGATGATAGAACTCAGCCAATTCCGGGAATAGTTGTTGAAATTATTGAAAACGGTGGTTCATATAAATCTCTGACATACACCGATTCGCATGGCTGGTTTGAATTCAGGGATGTAAAAGAAGGTGATTACACCCTAAGATTTACTGATACAGATGGAGCTGAAAACGGTTCCTTTAAGCAGTGGAAGGAGCGTCTTCCTCTTGCCAGACGGGATTATAATTTTGGCATGATAACTCTCGAAAGCGCCAACTAATCTCCCTCCCAGCCGCACTCCCGGCCCCCTAAAAATCTATTTCCTCTTTTCCTTTAAAACTTCCGGCAGTACCTGTGCAAGAACGACTGCCGCGAAAATCAGTGCGCATCCGAATCCCATACGGAGCGTAATTTTTTCACCGAGAACGATAGTGCTGAAAATCACGCCGAAAACACTCTCAAACGACAGCAAAAGTGAAGCCCATGCCGAAGGAAGATATTTTAACCCAACATTCTGAAGCACAAAGCAAATCATCGTTGAAAGAAGTCCCAGATAGAGCATGGAAATTATTACCCTCGGATTTTGAATCTGCTCAATAGGAAAAGCTCCGTCGAAAATAGGGGCGCAAATCCATGCAAAAATCGACGCGAATAAAAACTGAAGGACTGTGAGCAAAATCGGGTCATGATGCTCATTGTACTTTGAGGTGAAAATTATATGAATCGCGTAGAAAATTCCGCAAATAAGTGTGAGTATGTCTCCGATATTGACGGTTCCTGTGTCGCTTGTTCCGAGCGCAAGCATTCCGATTCCTGTTATGGACATTATTGCGCATAAAAAGATATAAAATGCCGGGCGACGTTTTTCAATTATCCACAAAAAGACCGGAATCAAGAAAACGTAGCTTGTTGTGAGAAAGGCATTTTTGCCAGCGGTGGTGTAGTTGCAGCCGATTGTCTGAACGAGATAGGCTGTGAAAAGATAGAATCCCAGTATTCCGCCATGTATCCATGCTTTTTTTGTGAGAAATTTTAATTTTTTACAGTAAATGATTGCGAGGGCTAGGGCGGCGATTGTGAAACGGAACGCAATCATCCATACCGCGCCGATGTAGTCCAGGCTGTCCTTTACGATTACGAATGCAAATCCCCAGATTGCGGCGGCAAGCAAAAGCCCTGCGGAAGAAAGCAGGAAGGTCGTGTGTTTTGTCATGAAGAAGATAATATATAGAAAGAAAATTGTTTGCAACCAGTTGCGTGAAGCGAATAGCGAAACCAAAAAAGCCTGACCTGAAAGGGAGCGTCCACCATTTGCATAAAGTTTTGTTTTGTGTTACTATTTACAGTAACAAGGAGCTTACAATGAAAGAACTTTCTAAATTGATGGATTTCAGACCTAGCATTAAGGTCGTTGATGCCACTTTGCGTGATGGTGGTTTGGTTAATGATTTTTACTTCCCGGAAGGATTTGAAAAGGCTCTTTATGAGGCAAATCTCAAGGCCGGCGTTGATTATATGGAATTCGGCTATCGTGCTGACAAAGAAATGTTCGACGTAAATAAATTCGGTCCATGCAAATTCTCAAGCGATGATTTTATCCGCTCTATCGTCGGTGAAAATGATACAGATTTGAAGATTGCAATCATGACGGACGTTGGCCGCTGTAACTACAAGCAGGACATTCAGGAAAAGGCAAACAGCCCTGTTGATTTGATTCGGGTTGCAACTTACACCCACCAGATGCCGGGCGCCCTCGACATGATTGAAGACGCTAAAAACAAGGGCTACGAAGTCAGCTGTAACATCATGGCTATTTCCAATGCCCAGGAAGGTGATTTGAAGGTCGCTCTTGATTTGCTCGGAAAATCTCCTGTTGACATCATTTACATCGTTGACAGCTACGGCTCCCTTTACCCGGAGCAGATTGCCCGAATCGCTGACCTTTACGGTGAGTTCGCTGCAAAATACGGCAAAAAGCTGGGTATGCATGCTCACGACAACCAGAAGCTTGCTTTCGCAAACACAATCGAAGCTGCCGGTGACGGTGTTGACTATCTCGATGCAACTTATGCCGCAATGGGCCGTGGTGCCGGTAACTGTGCCATGGAGCTTCTCATGGGCTTCTTGAAGAATCCTAAGTTCAAGCTTCACCCGGTAATCAAATTCGTTGAGGAATATATGAATCCGATGAAAGAAGCCGGCGTTGTCTGGGGCTACGATTTACAGTATCTTTTGACAGGCGTCTTCAACCAGCATCCGAGAAGCGCTATTCAGTTCACAAAAGATAAGCGCAAGAACTTCAGCGACTTCTTTATGGAAGTCACAAGCCAGGAATAATTCGAACAAAAAAAATCCCGCACGGATGCGGGGTAAAAGCAGAGAGAGAAAATTCTGTTTGCCTTTAGGTGAACAGAATTTTCTCGTTAGATAAAAAATTACAGGAGGTAATTTTTTATCTTTGGATACGTCCTGATCCGTCGCCGCCTGCGAGCTTGTTTACTTCGTCTTCAGAAACCATGTTGTAGTCTCCGATGATTGAGTGTTTCAAGCATGAAGCTGCAACTGCCCAGTTGATTGAGTCCTGTGTGCTCATTCCTTTGAGCTGTGAGTGGATGAGACCGCCACCGAATGAGTCGCCGCCGCCTACGCGGTCAACGATCCACATCTCGTATTTCTTTGAGAATGCGTAGTCTTTGTCATCAACGTAGAGAAGAGCCTGCCAGTCGTTGCGGTTAGCGTTGATTGAAGAGCGGAGAGTGATTGCAACTTTTTTGAAGCCGAATTTCTCTTTGAGCTGGCGTGCAACTGAAACGTAACCGTCGTTGTTGAGCTCGCCCTTAGTTGTGTCTGTTCCTTCAGATTTGATTCCGAATACGTCGTTTGCGTCATCCTCGTTAGAGATACAAACATCAACGTACTTACAGATTTCTGTCATAGCTGCACGAGCTTCGTCTTTTGTCCAGAGCTTTCCGCGGTAGTTAAGGTCACAAGATGTTGTGATTCCCATTTCGCGGGCTGTTTTACAAGCTTCGATACAAGCTGTTACCATGTTTGGTCCCAAAGCCGGTGTGATTCCTGTGATGTGGAACCATTTTGCGTCTTTAAGGATTTCTTTCCAGTTGAATTCTTCTGGTTTTGCGAGCTGGATTGAAGATCCTGCACGGTCATAGATACATTTTGAGCCACGCTGAGAAGCGCCTTTTTCATTGTAGTAGATACCAACGCGTGGACCGCCACGAACGATGTACTCTGTGTGGACGCCGTATTTGCGGAGTGAGTTGACTGCTGCCTGGCCGATTTCGTGTGTCGGGAGCTTTGTAACGAAATATGATTCGTTTCCGTAGTTTGCGAGAGAAACAGAAACGTTAGCCTCACCGCCACCGAAAGTTGTTGTCATTGAATCAACCTGTACGAAGCGATAATAATCTGCAGGCTGGATGCGAAGCATCAATTCACCAAAAGTAACTACCTTTGCCATAAAAGTCTCCTACTAAAATTCGATTTTATAGAAAGTATATGACAGAGTAAGTGCTTCCACAATTAAAGATTATGCTATGAATTTGTAATTTAGTGACAGTAACAGGCTGATATGAATGTCGGAAAATTCTCAAATCCCTTTTGCAAAAACTTAAAATAAAATTTGCAAAGTTTTAAATTTAGATTAATAATAGAAGATATATCAAAATATGATTTTAAAACATCTTTTCTATGGAGTGTAATTTTTATGGAGTCTAAAATGAAGAAAAAAAGCGTTATCCGGAGGATTGTTGCCATAACAGGTATCATCATTGCAGTTCTATTCTTTGTATTGATTGAACTGACTACAACCTTCGTCAACAATTCTACGGTAGACATGGCAGAAAGTGACGTTTCGGTCATGGCTGAGTCTTATTCAAACTATGTCGCATCCTGGCTTGACGAAAATTTAAATCTCCTTGATTTCTATACAAAGGCCGATGTCGTTCATAATTTCGGTAGCTATGATGAAATCGGTGAATGGCTTGCATCCACCCCGAGCCGCCGTTCTCCGGAAATTGACTATGTTCTTTTCATCACGGCAGAAGGAAATACTTACTACGATTCGGGCAAGCGGGGTAACAACTCAGACCGTGCCTACTACAAGGCTGTCATGGGTGGAGCCGATTACTACATCACTGACCCGACAGTCGCAAAGGCTACCGGCAAAGTTTCAATCATGCTTGTCCGCCCGGCTTTTGACATGAGCGGCCGCAGGGTTGGAATGTTCGTCGGTGTAAAGACAATCGACAAAATCCAGCAGAAAATCAGCAGTTTCTCACTTGGTAAGCACGGTTACGCTTTCATGCTTTCCGGCACCGGCATGGCAATGTGTCATCCAAATTCAGAAATCCAGATGCAGAAGAATTTTGCAAGTGATTCAATTGACGGTCATGAAGATGTTTCTGCCATCGCTTCATCAATGATAAACGGAAGTACTTCAAGCGCAACTATTAAAAGTTTTGTAATTCCGGGCGAAAAGGACTTTATCTTCTATCATCCGGTTGAAAAAACAAAATGGTCGATCGCAATCGCAGTTCCGGAAAGTCAGCTCGCTGAGTCTGCAATCCGAATCCGCAACGTTTTGATTGTCAGCAACGTCACAATCGCAGTCATAGTCCTTCTTGTAATCATTCTCTTCATGATCGTTTGCTTCAAGCCGCTCAAAGTCGTTGTTGAAAGCATCATCGGCATCGCAAGCGGCAATGCTGACCTTACAAAACGAATCGAAGTCAAAAATAACGACGAAATCGGTTCGGTCGGTTTGGGATTCAACCAGTTCATTGAGAAACTTCAGGAAATCATCGCCGAGGTCAAAAATTCCAAGGAATCTCTTTCTGATGTTGATGCAAGCCTTCAGTCAAGCATTTCCGAGACTGAATCGGCAATTTCTGACATCAACAATAACCTCAATTCATTCAGGCAGGTTCTCGCCGAGCAGACCGAAAGCGTAAACGGCACGGCAAGTGCTGTCACAGAAATCACTTCAAACATTCAGTCTCTCGACAACATGATTCACAATCAGTCTTCCGGCGTAACACAGGCCAGCGCGGCTACCGAAGAGATGATTGGAAACATCAGCGCAATCAACGCTTCAATCGAAAAAATGGCCGGAGAATTCGCTTCATTGCAGGAAAAGGCAAATCTCGGTGCTTCAAAACAGGCAAATGTTAACGATCAGATTGGTGAAATTGAAACTCAGTCGGCAATGCTCCAGGAAGCAAACGTTGCAATCGCCTCAATCGCAAGCCAGACAAACCTTCTCGCTATGAACGCCGCAATTGAGGCTGCTCACGCCGGTGAGGCAGGAAAGGGCTTTGCGGTCGTTGCAGACGAAATCCGTAAGCTTTCAGAAACATCTTCTGCCCAGTCAAAGACAATCGGCGACCAGCTGCAGAAAATCCGTTCTTCAATCGAAGGTGTCGTTTCTTCTTCTTCAGAATCAAGTGCGGCATTTACGGCCGTTTCTTCAAGCATCCGCGAAACAGACCAGCTTGTCCGCCAGATTCGCGCCGCAATGGAAGAGCAGTCGGAAGGTTCAAAGCAGGTTCTCGAAGCCCTTCACGTTATGAGCGACAGCACAGGAAACGTTCGTGCCGCTGCTGAGGAAATGAGTGCTGGCAGCCAGCAGATTTTGCAGGAAGTCTCACGGCTCAAAGACAGTTCTGGTTCTTTGAACAGCTCTGTTGCTGAAATCAATTCAAGCGCCCGCAAAATCAGCGAGACTGGAAGCGCCCTCACAGATATTTCTGTCGAGATGAACCGCTCAATCCAGAAGATTGGCAGCGAAATCGATCAGTTCAAAGTATAAGCGGCGCCTCATTAAAGCAGCTGCTTAAGCTTACAGTTTTCAATTCCCGCGTCCCAGAAATGGGCCAGCGGGATTTTTTTTACCTGGCAGATTATGCTGGAATTCATGGCTCCGTGGCCGACGATAAGTACGTCTTTTCCGGCTTTCAAATCCGGCTCCACGACGTTTTTAAGGAAGTCGCCTGTGCGCGCAAAAAGCTCTTCAAAAGACTCGCCGCCCTCTGCCGGAAGGTATTTTTCCGGCTCCTTAAAGAAAGTGTAGGCCTGAGTTTCTGGATTTTTGTAGGCGTTTTCGATTCCTTCAAGAACTCCGAAGCTCATTTCAATCAGGCGGTCGTCAATTATGATTGGAAGATCCCGCCCCTCTAAAAAGATTTGGGCGGTTTCTTTGGCACGCACCAGCGGAGAACAGTAGCAGACATCGAAGTGCACGTCCCTGTATTCGAGCCGGGCCTTTTCTGCCATCTGGCGGCCCTCGTCGTTTAAAGGAATGTCCGTGCGTCCCTGCAATTTTTTGAGATTATTCCAGTCCGTGCGGCCATGCCGCATGATGTATAGACTTCCGTGTGGCAAATTACTCACCACATCCACCGCAGCCGCCACCACAGCTGTCACAGCCGCCGCCACAACTTCCGCATCCACCACCGCAGCCGCCGCCTACGAATGGCTCAAGTTCTTCTTCGGTTGGCTCGCGGACGTCAACTACCTCGACATCGAAGCAGAGTTTTTTGCCTGCAAGCTCGTGGTTTCCGTCAACAGTGATTTTGTCTTCTGTGACTTTTGTGACTTTTACAATCATCGGACCTGTGGCTGTGTCTGCCTGGAACTGCTGGCCGACTTCAATCGGGAAATTTGCGTCGAACTGGCTTCTTGGTACTTCTGCAACCAGTTTTTCATCGTATTCACCGTAGCCCATAGCAGGCTCGATTTCTGAGTGGAATTTGTCTCCCGGATTTTTGCCTGTAAGTTCCTGCTCCAAACCTGGAATGAGGGAGCCGATTCCGTGCATGTATTCAAGTGGCTCGCCACCAACAGATGAGTCGAGCTGATTTCCTTCGACGTCTTTAAGGGTATAATGGATTTTTACCATCTTCTGATTTGAGATTTCCATAAATGCTCCTAAAATAATAATATAGCTGAATTACTTTCTATAAAAATAAAGAAAATTCGGCTTTTATTCAAACAAATTCTACAAATTCTTCAATAATATGATATAATTCTTATGTATTTATGCTGATTTTCGAATTACTAGACGGAGACGGACCAGGATTCCTTCAAGTCCGCAGTCAGGTTTTAGATTTTCTCACTGTCAATGAACACAAAAGTGTTTCCTTGGTCGATCACTTTTTAAAAAAAGACACGAAAATTCTCTACATTCTCGATCAGCGCAATACAATCTGGGGCGTAATTTCAATTTCAGCTGGCGGTCAGATTCTTCACTGTCTTGAAAGCGACATCGTTCTTCCCATGCTTCAGGAATATTTCGCAGCTGTCCGTCCGGCCAAAATCTTCAGCATTATCGGCGAGCAAAAGTACACCGATGAAATTGCCAAAATTTTTCTCCAGCTTTATGGCACCGTTCCCAAACTCAAAAACGAATACGCTTTAATGGAATATAATCAGGCGGCGGCAGAAGAGGCTGCCTTAAAAGAAAAAGTCGATTCCCGCAAAAAGACCTTCCTTTCAGGCTGCCAGATTTTTGACTGCAAGGAATCTGATTTTGACGACCTTTTCCCCATTCAGCGCGAATACGAAATCGAAGAAGTCCTCATCAAAAAAGAAGATTTCAACGAAAAGAACTGCAGGATTTTGCTCAGGCGTTCATTGCAGGCTGGCGAAGTCTTTGGCGTGCGCTACAATGGCCGGGTAATCGCAAAGGCCGCAATCAACGCAAAGGGCCAAAACTGCATTCAGCTTGGCGGCATTTTCACCGACACCAATTTCCGCAACAAGGGAATAGCCACATATCTCGTAAAAACTTTAACTCAGCGTTTCCGAAAAGAAGGAAAGACAATCGTCCTTTTCGTCAAAAAAGTGAATGCCACCGCTATTGCCGTTTATCAGAACTGCGGATTTGCAAGTTTCGCTGACTATAAAATCATGTATTATTAAAAATTAGCATTTAAAATCGAGGAATTTATGCAGAATGATTTCAATTTCTGCCCAAATTGCGGCGGAAAGAATATCAAGAACGTGAACATGCGCAAGTGGAAGTGCGACGACTGCGGATTCACCCTTTACAACAATGTCGCGGCTGCCGTGGGCCTTGTCATTCAGAATGAGCAGGGAAAAGTCCTTTTTGAAAAGAGGGCCAAGGAGCCCCGCAAGGGCTTTCTCGCTCTGCCTGGCGGATTTGTTGACCCCAACGAAAGTGCCGAAGAAGCCTGCTTCCGGGAGTGCAGGGAAGAAATCGGCGTTGAACCCCTTTCGGTAAAATACATAGCCACTTTCCCGAACACTTACGAGTACAAGAATGTCCTTTACAAGACCTGCGACATCTTTTTTGAGGCCATTCTGCCCAAAAATGCAGAACTTCACGCCCAGGAAGGAGAAGTCCTTGGCTTTGAGGAAGTTTTGATTCAAAGCGAAGAAGATTTAAAAGATATTCCCCTGGCTTTTGAAAGTGCGAGAAAAACGCTAAAATTGTGGCTCAATAACAAATAATTTTTGAAATTATCCAGAGGCTTTATGACTGTAATACAAATTGCTTATTTTGGAATGCTTGGAATAGCTCTTTTGGGCTATATTGGAATTTTGTGTTCGATTCCCCATCGCCGCAAAAAGATTTTTGCCCAGGCCGGAGTCTGCGTTAAGCCGCTCAAAGTTGCTTCCTCAAAAAAGTGGATGGCGATTGCGGTCGCGGGCTTTATTTTGATTCTCGTTGTTCCGCTCAGAAATTATTCCTGGTTCGTGAACATTGTCCTGCTCGGCACGGCTTTGATTGCCGCAGAAATTGCAGCGCGTGAGGCCAGCGGCTGTGGAAAGGCCGGCATCTACGAGAACATGCTCATTTCAGGTACAAACGCCGTTTTGTGGACAGACATTCTTGCCCTTCCGACTCTTGCCTACGAAAATGACCCGGAAACCACTCAGGTAGACTTTAAGACTTTGCGTGTGATTTTGAATAACGGTCAGGAAAATCAGATTCTTTTTGAAAGCGAAGAAGAGCGAAGACAGGCTGTAGAAGAGATTTTAAAACTTGCTCCGAACTTGAAGCCCTAGGAATGCGGGGCGTTACGGGGTGTCCCCGTAGAAGGGGTAGCGGAAAACGCGGAGCGTTTGAAGCGAGGGGGAGACTTCCCCCTCAATATATTTAATCGGACCCCAGCTTTGCTTGAAAGGCCCGGAAGGCAAAAAAATGAGTCGCCCTAAAGCGACTCATACTTTGCAAGGCGTCTAGCAGAATCGAACTGCTGCATAACGGTTTTGCAGACCGCTCCCTTACCGCTTGGGTAAGACGCCAAAGTGATAATAATATACACAAAAGCATGAACTTTGTCTAGTCCAATAGAAAGATTATTTGAAATTTGATAGAATGAAGCACGTTTTATGAAAAAAATATTTTCCTTTGTTTTCTTTTTTTTGATTTTTTTTACGATTTCCGCCCAAAAATCAAAGGGTGCCTCAAATAATTCAATTCCTTCTGAGTCAAATTTCTGGAGCGATTATCCCAACGAAGAGCTCGCTGATTTTTTAATTTCCAAAATGAGCGACGAGGAACTTCTTGCCCAGATTTTTATGTTCGGCTGGGCTGGCGAAGAACCCAGTGCCCTTTTGAATCAGTGGGTCCTTGACCGGGGCCTGGGCAGCGTAAAAGTCTTTGGCTGGAACACGGACAACACCGAAAAGGTTGCAAAGTCGATTTCCATGCTCCAGCAGGAGGCTCAGAGCCGTCATTTGCAGATTCCGCTTTTTGTTGCGACTGACCAGGAGGGCGGATGGATCCGTCACGTTAAGGGCGACACGACTGAAACTCCGGGCAACATGGCGATTGGCGCTTCCCAGTACCCGATTGACGCCTATTACAGCGCATATTACATTTCCCGCGAGATTAAAGCCCTGGGAATCAACATGAATTTTGCTCCCACGGTCGATTTGTACACCAACCGGGATTCATCTGTAATCAACGTTCGTTCTTTTGGCGAGGACGCGGAATTTGTTGGTCAGCTGGGCTCTGCCTTTGTCGCAGGCTCGATTGCGGCTGGCGTAATTCCTACGGCCAAGCATTTTCCAGGCCACGGCGACACAAGTTCAGACTCGCACGTTAAGCTTCCGGGCGTTTACATTGACTGGGAGCAGGCCGAAAAGCGAGAGCTCGTTCCCTACAAATATCTGATTGCCCAGAATATTCCTGCCATCATGAGCGGTCATCTTCTTTATCCGCGGATTGAGCAGGATCCGGTTTCACTTTCACGCGGCTGGCTCCATGACATTCTCCGCGAAAAACTGGGCTTCAAGGGCTTGGTCATTACTGACGACATGATGATGACAGGTGCCTGGGGCTATGCGGGCAGCAGCTCGGAGGCTTTCAAGCGGGCAATCGAGGCCGGAAACGACATTATTTTGAGTTCCCGCACGGCTGAGCTTGACGAGCGCCTCTGGACGATGAATCTTTCGAACATCCGCTCTAATCCAAACTTCCGCGAGATTGTCACAACGGCAGCGAGAAGGGTAGTTCTTTCAAAGCTCAATTACTTTAAGGGCGGAAACGCGGCTCCACTTTATCCGGAAATTGCCCGTTTAAAGGAGCAGATTCCGGACAGGGAAGGGCAGAAATTCTTCCTTTCTCAGGCCTGCCGCTCGATTACTCTCTATAAAAAAGGGACTTTCCCCCTTCAAAACAATGGCGGCAAAATTCTGATTGTCGGACCGAGTGACATTGCTCAGGGCGTGGAGTCTCCCTTCTTTATCGAGGCAAAAAAACGCTATGAGGGAGCTGACAGCTATAAAATCAACTACGACGGTCTTGGACCCATTGGCATAGACTGGAACGGAAATCAGCTGGAGTACATGGCTGGCAATTACGATACGATAATTTTTTACGTCCCAAATGAAGAGGGAGCTGCAATTGCGAAAAGGCTCAAGAATTGCGGTAAGCGGGTGATTATCCTCTCGGCTCTGGCTCCAATCCCGGTAATGAGCGGCTTTGACTTTGCGGATACGATTTTGCTGGGCTACAGCTATTCAAATTTCACTTACCAGGCGTTGTTCGCTGCCCTTGCAGGAGAGTTTGAGCCGAAAGGTACGCTGCCTTTGAACTAAGAGGGGAAAGCCTTCCCCTGCGCGCCCACTTCGTTGGTCGCTACCCCTTCTGCGGGGACGTCCCCGCAACGCCCCTAAAAGTCAGGAATCACCTTCTTCGTAGTATATTTAAAATCCGTGGCGTGGGAGTTTGGGAGCTTGCCGTCAATACGGTCATTTTCTTTCTGGAGCTGGAGTTTTATCAGCTCTTTGAAGGCCGTCATCAGGCACTCTGGATTTACTGATTTATCCACGATTTCGGCTTCCTGCATTTCCTTTATCAGATAGTAACAGGTTTCAATCGTTGAGACACATTCTTCGCTTGGTTCTTTTTTGAAAGTGTAGATTGAGCGGTATGATTTTGCGAAAGAGAGTTTTGGAAGAGCCATGATGTTGGTGCTCAGCTTAATCATCTTTTTTGAGCAGAACCATGTTGAGTCGATGATGATTGCCAGCAGCTTTTTATTGCCAATCTGGGCCTTAAAGCCTTCTTTTTGGGCGTTCCAGGCGTCTTCACCGGGGTAGAGAAGCACCGGATAATAGCGTTCGTCTGCCAGAAGCTCGCAGAGACGCTGGTGCTTGGTAAAGTCTATCCCGACAAGAATTTCAGAATCAATCAGCCCTGCATGAGCTACTCGGCCTGTTCCCGTGCGGTTCCTTTTGGCCTCTTTGGGGTGCATAAGGAAAACAAACTTAATCCCCGGCTCAAACGGCGGAACATACTTGCAAAGGCAAGTTTCAACAGGTCTAAGGCATTTGTAACAAATTGTACGCATGGGCTGATTGTAAAGGGTTTACATTTTCTTTTCAATCACAAGCGTCAGTCCGAGGGCTGCAAGGATAATCAGCAATGCAACGAGCATTGAAGCTCCGTCTGAAGCTGAGCCTGATTCAATCTTGAACTTGCTGCTGTTGTATCTTGCTCCGACTCCTTCAGGAACGCTGTCCGAAAGTGCGAAGAGGTCTCCGAGCAGGAATATGCCGTTTTCATCGCGTGCAAGGCGGTTGAAAGACTTGTCCCCATTGAGGCCGCTTGCGATGCTTTCAAAATCTGCGTTTACAAAGGCTTCCTTGCCGAGTTTTACGCCGCTCTTGTTTACGGCTTCTGCTCCGTCGAAGAAGTAGTTGTCATCGCTGTCGAGGCGGCCCTTCATTTCAGGGTCCTTGCTTTCGTCGAAGCGGTCACGTCCAAGTCCGGCTGCAGAAAGCATGCCCTTTACCTGAACTGTTCTCGGATACTGGTCAGCGTTTCCCTTTCCGTAAAGGTTGAGGTTTGACACTTTGTTTCCGTAAGCCGTACAGTTTTCGACAATCAGGGCCGGGTTTGAGTTAGTCGTGATTCCGTTCAAGTCGTTGTTGAATGAAATTGAGTTGCGGATGATGTGCTTTACGGCAATTCCGTCGCCGCCGAGCTTGAATCCGTTTCCGTCGCCCTTGCCTGTGTTGTCAATCTTGCGTCCGTTGTTGTATGCGATACAGTTGTCGATGATTACGGCTCCGATCGGGCCTGTCTCAATCTTTGCGTACAAGTCCCAGCCGTCGTCAACGTTGTGGTGAGCCACGCAGTTTCGGAATACGTTTCCTTCGCCTGAAGTAAGTTTTGATGCAAAGCCGTCTGCATTGTTCTGGGCAGGGTCGCAGTTTCCGAATGATTCACAGCCGTAAACGAGGTTGTAGCTAGGCCATTTTTCTGCTGGTTCTGAAGCCCGTCCTGAAATCTGGATTCCGGTGTCACCGTTCAGATATGTGTCAACCATGATAATTCTGTTGTAGTTTCCGGCAATCTGAAGGGCCTTGCAGTCGTCCGGAGTTCCAGTGATGTCGATGTTCTGGATTGTCCAGTAGTTTCCGAAAAGGTTGAAGGCAGTTGTTCCGGTTTTTGCGCTTGAGAAGTCGATGATTGCGCGCTTTGCCGGATCTTCTGACATGAGGACCTTGCGTTCTGTTTCACTACCGTTGTTTCCGCGTTCAATCCAGAGGCTTGAAGAAGGATAGTATTTTCCAGGAGCAAGGAGGATTGTCTGACCCGGTTTAACGTACTGAATTGCAGAAAGCAAATCGAGAGGATCATCTTTTGTTCCCTTGCCGAAGACCGAGCCTTCTTTTGAAACGTAAAGATATTTGCCTGAGAAAGTCATTGAAATTACTGTGTGAGAGTAAGTAACAGGATTGTAGTTTTCTTCGTAGGCGTTTACGTCGAGATTTTTGTTGAACTGGGCGATGACCTGTTTTGGCTCCGGCTTAAATCCGTCTTCCGGGTCAAAGGTTACGATGAGGTCGTTGTTGCCCTTGTTGATTTTGATGACTTTCTTGAAGTCTTTTTTAGCCTCAACTTTTCCAGAAGCGATGAGGACGCGGCCTTTTGTGTCCTCGACGTGAATTGTTCCGTTTGAGTTTGCATTGAATACGAAAGGATATTCCTGATTGTACCATGTTACAGGGCAGTCGATGAGGGTTGTAAGAGGAACAAGCTCAGGCGGCTCTTCAAGGGCCGGAGGATCATTTTTCGGGTCAGTTACCTTGAATTCTACGTCGCTGAATGTTGCGTTACATCCTCGCGCTACGGCAAAACCAACGTAGATGTGCTCAGGGTCGAGCTGGGTAAGCTTTTTGTTCTCTGTGTCGTACATGAGGAATTCTTCGACTGAATCCTCAGATGCGATTGCCCTCTTGTAGATTGCATGGTAGCCGGTGTTGTCTTTTTTGAGGGTGATTCGGTATACGTCGCCAGTTTTGATTGCGTCAGAAGCCTGGTCGTAGCTGAATGCCTTGCTTACGCTTGAACATTTGTTTTTGATTGCAGCGTCACCTTCCTCAATGATTGAATCAGTGATTCCGGAAACGAAGCGTGAACCGAGTCCGTCCTTGATTTCCTTTTTGACGCCGTTTACATGAGTTGTGAATTTTCGTGAAATTACGCCTGCCGAGTTGTTGTAGGCGATGACCATTGATTCTCCGTCAATTCCCAGACGGTCGATTGCAAGAAGACCGAATCCTTCCTGACCGTCAGCAGTCGGGTTGTGGTAGTCAACTGTTACGGTTGCAGTAAGCTCGAAGTTTTCCTTGAACGGATCCAATTCTGTGTAATAGAAGGAAATACCGTCGAAGAATGTTTCGAATTTTCCGCCCTTGTCGATGATTGTTCCGGTCGCAGGATCGAATGTACATGAATTGAGCTTAACCTTGAGGTTGTCGGAATCAAGAAGCTGGAAATTGTTTCTGCCTGGATTTGTAGAAGTTCCGAATTCAGTGAAATTCCAGACCCGTTCTGCCTGCTCTCGGACAGTCTTTTTGATTGTGTCAGAAGGGAATGATTCGTTTCCGCGGACAGCGCTTACAGTAAAGCTTGATACAGTTCCAGCCGGAATTGAAACTTCTGCCTGAAGTTCCTTTGTCTTTGGAAGTGAAACTTTCTTACCGTTTTCGTCTGTGTAAGAAAGAATGTAGCCCTCTGCCTCAGGAACCTGGCTCCATGAGACCAGGACCTTTCCGCTGCCCAGGTTTCTTGCCATAAGCAGGGCTTTTCCCAGAGGAAGTGAATATTTGAATGTCACCGGTGCGGAAGCGTGTTTTTCGCTTTCGCCGTTGCGTTCTGCGTATGCGATGAATGTGTATGTTCCAGTTTTCTGAAGGTTGAAAGTTGCTGTTTTTGCCTCTTTTCGGGTTCGTCCGTAAGCTTCTTTTCCAGAGGCACCAGAATCTGACTTATAGCTTACATAGCCCTTGTCTGCTGCATCTTTTGATGTGTTGCTCTTAAAAGAGACCTTGATTTCGTTAGGTCCGGTCTGCTCGATTTTAGTAATTTCCGGAGCTGCCACCTCATTCCACGGCTTTTTATCCGCAAAAGAACCAGCCACCGCAAGCAAAGCGACAGCACAAGCCAAAATAATTTTCTTCATAATTTGAATCTCCTCTTATCCTGTTTGTAGAAAAGCAAGGAAGAAATATTAAATTTAATTATAGCACATATTGCAAAAAAAACGGCTGGAGTCGGGGTTCTGACAAAAAGCCGCTTGAACTTGTTCACCGCGACATTTTTGTCAGGTTTCCGACGGGAAGCCGTTTTTTTATAACTTTCAGTTAATCAAAATTTAATAATTATTTAGTGATTTCAATCTTGTAGATGTAAATACCGCCTGAAGTGCTGTAAACACCGTATGTTCCAGACTCAGTGACTTTTGTAGTATCAGCATAAACACCGTCTTCGTACATAGAAGTTGCCGGAATTAATTTAATTTCAGCCTGTGTATCTACGTTTACAAGGTGAAGCGGGCGAGAGCCGTTCTTTCCTGAATTATTGCAACAGATTGTGATTTTTTCGCCGGCTTTAACTGGGAAAGTAATGATGCGCTCCATTTTTTTGACGCTTCCAGAACCTTTTGTTGAGATTACCTGTGTGAAAGTGTCTTCGCCGTAAGTCTTGGCATCATTTTTCTTAACTTCCATTGGTTTTTCTGCTGAAGCGTAAAGAACGAATCCGTCCTCTTCGTTTCTCTCAGCATTAATCGGCCCCTTTTCAAGGTCGTTTGCACAGATATATCCTTCTGCAAAAGCAAAAGTTCCGAACATAAAAGCCGCTGCAAGAACAGCAATAATCTTTTTCATAAAAAGAAATCCTCCATTTATAATGCACTTTAAGTATAGTTCCTCAATCCGTTAAAAAACATACAGATATTTTCAAATTTCCGATGTTTTCCACATGCCTTTTTTTTATTTGAAAAAAATGTTAAATTTACTTTATGAATCTTTCAGACATTTTTGTTTTAATTTTTATCGGTGGAAATCTATTCAGTTTCCTTTTCAACATGATTCTTGAGCGGGTTGATTTTTCTTTCCGCAAAAAGCACGGACGCGAAATCCCGGAAATCCTGAAGGACCATGTCGATGCCCAGACTTTGGAAAAAACATGTCTTTACGAGGACGCAAAATACAAAATCTGGATTCCTAGCAGCATTCTTGAGCTGGTGCTTTCCCTTTATCTTGTTTACTGCTTCTTTTACCCGGCTCTTTTGGAGAGAATATGCAGCTGGACGGAAAACTCTTTCTTCGTTGCCGTTCTCTTTATAGTTCTGGGCGGAATCCCTGGTGCAATCCTTTCAGTTCCTTTTGCCCTCTATTCAGAATTCGGAATCGAAAAACACTTCGGCTTCAGCAATATGACTTTGGGCATGTGGATCGGCGATGAAATAAAGGGATTTTTGATTAATCTTGTCATCATGGCGCCACTTCTTCTGGCAATGATCGGCCTTTTCAAGTACGCATCGAACTGGTGGTGGATTCTGCTGGGCTGCGTTTACCTTGCTTTCAGTCTCGGAATATCAATCATCTATCCGATTTTTATCGCACCGATTTTCAACAAATTTACTCCGCTCGAAGATGGCGAGCTTAAGACAAGGCTTGAGGAGTTGCTCAAAAAATGCGGTTTCAAGGCAAGCGGTCTTTTCGTCATGGACGCTTCAAAACGTTCCGGCCACTCAAACGCATATTTTACAGGTTTCGGCAAGTCAAAGAGGGTCGTTCTTTATGACACTTTGATTAATCAGCTTACGACAGACGAAATTGAGGCGGTTTTGGGCCATGAGCTCGGCCACTACAAGCATCACCACATCCTCAAAAAGATGCTTTTTATGATTCCGGGCGTTTTTGCAGCCCTTTTCGCTGCCAGCCTGCTCATAAAGCTGCCTGACCTTTACATTGGATTTGGCTTTGATGTCGGAGATTTTATCCCTTATCAGATGATGTTTATCGGAGTCTTTTTGATTAGCCTTGTTTTTGGCGAATGGATGGACTTGTTCCGCCCGATTTTTAATTTCTTGAGCCGCCGCGACGAGTTCCAGGCTGATGCCTTTGCAAAGAAAATCTGTGGAAGCGGGGAGCCTCTCTGCACTGCACTAATCAAACTTAACAAGGAAAATCTGAGCGAAATCCAGGTTCCGAAGATTTACAGCGTCTTCAATTACAATCACCCGCCTCTCCTGGAGCGCATCGCGGCTTTGCGATAGTTGATTCTAATTGCGATTTATGCTAAATTAACTTCGTTGGTCAGGCGCCAGCAAATTCTTTCTTCAAAACCGTGTCAGGGCGGAAGCAGCAGCACTATGAAGATTAGAGTTGTGCATGGTCTCCCTGACCTTTTTTATTGCCCTTAGTGTACCTGTCTTTCAAGGAACTTGAGCTTGTCCTGGCGGAAGTTTGCGTCGATTTCCCTTTCAAAAAAATCTATTCCTGTGTCTGCTTCAAGCTGATAAAGATTGTATTCGTATTCATCGATGTTGCAGCTGCGCTCGTAATCTGTTGGAACGCGGTTTGGGATTCGGTAGCACTTGTAGGCTGGCTTTCCGTCCTCGTAATAAAGGGCAAGGCGGAAGAAATATGAAGGAACGGCGACCTTATTGTTCATGGCGTATTTGATTTTCATCTGGTTTTTGTCGAAAATCGGGCCGGCGTAGAGATAGGCGCTTTTCATTCGTGATGCGATAATCTGAAAGGAATTGGTGATTTTGTCCCAGACCATTTCCTTGCTGAGCTTGTTCATGAAGACTAAATTTGACGTGAGCAAAGATGATTCCCTGTATTCCTGATTATCACCGGCGTGCTCTTTTGGGAAAAGCTGAACTACCTCAAGCTTTGAGCCTTCGAAATCTTTTGGAGTGAGGCGGTAGCCCTTTACGCGGTTGTCAGTCTTCCATACTTCATTGTCGTTTGAGGTTGCGGGAGCGACTTTTGTTGCAAGAGTGTGCATTTCCCAGATTGGGATTCCGTAATTTCCTGCAAAAGCAACTGTGTAAGCCGGGTTTTCGATTAAGTAAGTTTCAGGAAGGTTTGCAGCAGGAAAAGCGATATTTTTTTGTGCGAAAAGTGGTGTTGTAATCAGCAGCAGAAAAACAAATGTTTTGATATTCATAATTCCATCCTTTGCCGTATTTTACAACATTTCGCAGTTTTTTAAAAGAGGGGATTTAAAATAAAAAAAGGTTCATCCCTTGATGAACCTAACTTTGAGACTGACACGATTCGAACGTGCGACCTCCACCTCCGCAGGGTGGCGCTCTAATCCAACTGAGCTACAATCTCATAACAAGACTTGGAGAATGCTTGTTCTTTACGGAGGCGACAGGAGTTGAACCTGCCCAGCCCGATAAGGAACTGACGGATTAGCAATCCGTTGTATTACCGCTCTACCACACCTCCAGGCTGCAATCAAAAAAAAAGCGGAGCGAGAGGGATTTGAACCCCCGATACCTTGCGGTATGCCGGTTTTCAAGACCGGTGCATTCAGCCTCTCTGCCATCGCTCCAGATAATTGATGCTTAAATAATATACGCCATTTCCAATTTTGTGTCAACAGATTTTAGAAAATTTTTTTGAAAATTTATTCATTTTTTCCAAAAAATCTGTAGCCGTTTTTGCCGCTTTCCTTGACCTTGTAGAGGGCCGAATCTGCGGCGGCGAAAAGTTCCTCGTAATTGCTGCCGTTTTCCGGGTAGAAGGCGATTCCTACGCTGGCGCTTACGCTGATGACGGTCTTTTCGTCGAAATAATCTTCGCGCAGGAAGATACATAGGTTCTGGGCTTTTTCGATGATGATTCTGCTGATTTCTTCGTCGCTGAGGTTTTTGCTGAATCTCATGAGAATGCAGAATTCGTCGCCACCGAAGCGGCTGATAAAGTCTTTTTCGGAGAAGATGAGGGAAAGCTTTTTGCCCGCGTCAACGATTGCCATGTCGCCGATAAGGTGGCCCAGAGTGTCGTTGACTTTCTTGAAGTTGTCCAGGTCGATGATGAAAAGAACAGACCGCTGTTTGTTGTCGCCTGTGAGGATGTTGCGCGAGTGCTGCTCCATTGCGGCTTTGTTTAAAAGACCGGTGAGCTTGTCCCTTTCTGCGATTGATTTTAATTCCTGCTCGTGGAGAACCTGGGAATTTACGTTTGTGATGGTGCCGATGAATTTTTTGCCGCTTCCGTCTTCTTTGTCGATCAGGCTGCCTGAAATCCTCAGCCAGATATATTCATTGTCAGTGAAATTTTTATAGCGGAATTCGCCGGTGAACTCTGAAAGGGCGTTTTCGATTGTCCTTTTGAGCTCGGTCATGACTTTTTTGTCGTCATTGTGAATCCTCTTGTAATACTCTGCCCGGATGAAATCAATCGGATATACTTTTTGCTCGGTTCCCAGGATGAACTGTGTGTCGCCTGAGAAAGTGATTTGGTGGCGGGGAACGTCGTATTCGAAAATCAGGGTCTGGGCCTGGGCGTTTGCAATCGTGAGCCTTTCGTTGTCTTTTTCGATTGAAGTGTTCTTTTTGAAAAGCCCGTAGAGAAGGAAAATGAACATTGAGATTGTAAAGGCGATTACTCCAAGAAGGACGTAAACCCAGAATACAATGGCGGCCTGCTTTTGAACGATGTAAGAATATGGAATGACTGAAATTATGTACCAGTTGTTGATTCCCAGCGGAGAATAAGCGAAAAGTTTGTAGGAATCCTTGGCGCTAAAGGTCATGAAATTCGAGTGGCTTTTGAGGATGTCGGCCCTCATCTTGCTGCTGACATATTCGCTTTCACCTTTTGCGGCATTTTTGATTAAGTCGTAAATGTTGATATTGTAAAGATTTCGTTTTTTGTCACGGTTGCAGAGGATTACGTTTCCGTCCGCTGAAATGATGTACATGTAGCTTTCGCCGGAAAAGAGCGAGACCGCAAAAAGATTTTTGAGGACGTCGTAGGAAAGGGTGCCTTTGATTGCGGCTTTTACCGAATTTTCCTGCTTGATTGGATAGATTAAGGTGAGGATGGGGTCAAGATTTTCGTCAACTTCGATTCGGTTTGAAATTTGAGGCTTGCCGGACTTTATCGCGTCGAAAAAATAGGGCTTGTTGTAGATGTTTGAAAGGTTTTTTCCCTCTGTGCTTGTCGTTGCGCCGGATTTGTTTACGATGCCGATTTTTTTGAAGTCACCGATACCTTTGGTGCGGACGATTGTCTTTTTGAGGGCCTCGTCGTTGTTCAAATCAATGTTTTCGAAATAGCGGGCCTGGGCTTCGAGCATGCTCATCTGGTCGGCAAATTTTGTCTGCAGGGTCTGGGCGTACATGGCCTGGATTTCAGAAATATTCTGCAGGGAAGTGTTGGACATAATATTCAGGGTCTTTAAACGGAAGACGAAAAGAGAAGCCGTTACAAGGGCGACAAGAACAAAAACCAGAAGAATTATCTTTGTGTTACGAGATGACAGTTTTATTCCCATAGCTTGAATTTTACTACCGAATTTAAAATTGCACAAAGAATTTCTTTAAATACTTTTCGTTTTATCATATAATTAGCAACTGTATGGAAAAAAAATCTAATAAGATCGTCTTTCTCATTTTTCTTTCTCTTGCAGTGATTTCTGCTTTTTCTTGCAAAGGAAAAAAGGAACCTGCCCGTACTGTACGAATCGCAATTCAGCCGTCTGCGGCTTTTATTCCACTTTATATAGCCCGTTTTTCAAATCAGATTGAGAATGCACTTGCTCCCAAAAACGTTACTGTCGTCTGGCAGGATTTTGAGTCAGGTCCGCCGATGAACGAGTCCCTTGCTGCTGATTTAACTGATATCGGTGTAATTGGTGACGTTCCTACAGTCCGTGCGCTTGGCGGTGCCACAAAAATGCGACTGGTCGGTGTTCCTGCAAGCGGCCCAAACGCCTACGCCCTTCTTGCCCGGGCAGATAATACTGATTTTAATTCATACAAGGATTTAAAAGGCAAGAAAATTGCCACTGTCTTTGGTTCAACCGGCCACAATTTTATCAAAAAGCTTCTTGAAAAGGCCGGACTAACTTTTGATGACATCGAATTCGTAAACATTCAGGCTTCGAGTGCAGAACTGATTCTTTCCAATTCAACTGCCGATGCCGTTGCAATCTGGGAACCAAACATCACCCGTCTTTTGGATAAGGGGCTTGCAAAAATCGTTGCCCAGGGAGACCAGACAAATCTTCGCGGTACAAATGGCTTTGTCGTTCGTGACGAATACATCGCTGACAACGGTGACGTAATTTCCGAAATCTTAAATCAGTATGCCCTTGCAGTCAAAAAAATTCCAAACCTCGACCCGCAGATGCTTTCAAAACTTTCAAAGGCCCTGAGCATCAAGGAAGAGCAGATCCTTCCGATTTCCCAGAAATACGATTTTACGGTCAGTGTCAGCAACGAGGATATTGACGCCCTTCAGGACACGATTACCTTCCTGGTCAGCATTCAGAATTTGCAGAGTGAATACATGATTGCAAATTTTGTTGACAGCGGTTATTTTAACAGATAATTTAATCAAGTCAGGAGAACAATATGGATAAGAATAAGCTTTTTCTTGGATTCATGACGGCTGCCCTAGGCTTATTTTTGCTCATTTCGCCGGATACCTTCATTTCATTCTTTGTGATTTTGCTTGGTCTGGCGGCTATTATCGACGGAATCTTCATTCTTACGGCCACCCGCGATTTGATTATCGACCCCCAGTACAAGCTGATTGTCACGGTTCGCGGAATCTTGAGCCTTGTGGTCGGCCTTCTGGCTGTGGTCCTTCCGATTGCAGTTGCGGCTGTCGTTTGGAAGGCAATGGCTTACACCCTGGCCGTTTATCTGCTTCTTTCTGTTGGAATGCAGGTCTACACAATCACCAAACTTCATCGTAACGGAATCATGATCCGCCAGTCGATGATTGAGGCTGCTTCATCCCTTGTTCTTGCCCTCGTGCTTTTCATCATTCCTGCCCAGGTTGCCGGTCACTTTTTAATCAGGCTTTTCGGAATTATCCTTCTCGTGATTGGTCTTGGCCTGGTTATAATTCAGTGGAAGAGCCGGCCGGAAGTAATTATTCCTGATTCTGTAGAAGATGCGGAAGAGGGTGAGTCTGAAAACTAAAAACTGTTATACATGGAGAATAAAATGAAAATCAAGAAACTTGAAGAAATTTTGAAGGCTAACGAGTATCCTGGACGCGGAATCGTTGCCGGCTTGTCTAGCGACGGAAAATATGCCGTTTCTGCTTACTGGACAATGGGCCGAAGCGCAGGAAGCCGCAACCGTGTTTTCGTAACAGAAACAGAAGACGGAACAGAAGTTGTCCGCACAAAGGCATTTGACGAGTCTTTGATTGCAGGTGACCCAAGCCTCATTATTTACGCTGCTGTCCGCCAGCTGGGTGCCAAAACAATCGTTACAAACGGCGACCAGACTGACACAATCTTCGAGGGCCTCAAAAAAGGCGAGACTTTCGAGCAGTCACTTCGAGTACGCAAATACGAGCACGATGCCCCGAACTTCACTCCGCGCATTTCTTCCCTGCTCAACGTCGAGGGCGGAAAATACGACTACGCAATTTCAATCTTGAAGAGCGATAACGGCAACGGCGACAACTGCCTGCGCTTCACATACACTTACGATAATCCTCAGAAGGGCGAAGGTCACTTCATACACACATACATGGGAAACGGAAATCCACTCCCAAGCTTTGAAGGTGAGCCTGAAAAAGTTGAAATCAAAGGTACAATCGACGAATTCGCAGACAAAATCTGGTCTAGCCTCAACGAAGAAAACAAGGTTTCACTTTTCGTACGCTTCATCGACATCGCAAGCGGCAAATACGAAGAGCGGATTATTAATAAAAACAAATAGTTGAAAAACTTAATCTGTACCACACTTTTAGTTGAAACTTCTCCACAAGGGCTGCCTCTCGGGGCGGCCTGTATTGCTTCGAGCGTTAAGGCTGATTCACGCACGAGCGGACAATTTTCAGTCTCTCTTCTGGATTTTTCACTTGAAGAGCCTGAAATCGTCGCTGAGCGCAAAAAATCCGGGGATTCTGGCCTTGCTGGCCTGATTGCAAGGCGACTTGCTTCCAAAAAGCCGGATTTTCTTGCTTTCAGCGTTTACGTCTGGAACCGCGTGATTCTTGAAAAAGCCTGCCTTGAGCTTAAAAAACTTCTTCCTTCCTGCATCTGCATTGCGGGTGGCCCGGAGGTTACGGCTGATCCCCTTTCCTTTGAAAGTTTTGACTACATGATTGCAGGTCAGGGCGAAAAGGCAATGGTGGAGCTTTTAGACAAACTGGCCCAAGATGCGCAAATTGACACGGATTCCAATGAAGCCGGCTTTGCTTTCGGCGTGCAGGGTGTATATGCAAATCAGACTGACGGAAACTCTTCGTCTGCCAGCCAGCGCGACTTACCGATAATCCGGGCCTGTCCGCTTCCTCCTGACATGACGGCTTCTCCTTATCTTGACGGCACCCTCGATGTTGCAAAATACGGCGGTGCCCTCTGGGAACTTGCCCGCGGCTGCCCCTTCAAATGCTCATACTGCTACGAGTCAAAGGGCGAAAAGAAAATCGCCTACTTTCCGATGGAGCGGCTTGAAAAGGAAATCGAGCTTTTTGCGAAGAAAAACATTTCCCAGGTCTTCGTTCTTGACCCGACCTACAACGCAAGCAAAGAACGGGCAATCAAAATGCTCAAAATCATCGAAAAAAAGGCTCCGGGAATGTTCTTCTATTTTGAAGCCCGCGCTGAATTCATCGACCGAGAGCTGGCCCGTGCCTTTGCCCGCATTCCCTGCTGCCTTCAAATCGGCTTACAGAGTGCAAACACGGAGGTTTTAAAAAACGTCCACCGCACTCTGGACAAAAAGAAATTCACCAAGAACATAGGATTTTTGAACGAGGAAGGAGTCACTTTCGGCTTCGACCTGATTTATGGTCTTCCGGGCGACAATTACAATGGCTTCTGCGAGAGCATCGACTTTGCCCTGGCTCTTTATCCCAACAATCTTGAGCTTTTCTGCCTGAGCGTACTTCCGGGAACGGATTTGCACGATTCTGCAAAGGGTTTCGGCCTTGAATGGGAAAGCAAGCCGCCCTATCACGTTTTGCGCACTCCCCAGTTCAGCGAAAAAGATCTTGAAAAAGCCGAAAAAATCTCGCTTGCAACCAACCTCTTTTACACAAAGGGGCGGGCCGTCGCCTGGTTCAATTCCGTGCTTTACGTGCTTCGAGAAAAGCCCAGCGTATTCCTTAAAAAGTTTGCTGAGGAACTGAGCGCAAGGGGGCTCACTGCAAAGGCTTCGACTGGCTCCGTCCGCGACTGGTCTGCCGAAGAAAACGCCTCTCAAATCGAGGAACTCCAGCTTTCATTTATCCAGAAGCGCTTCCACGAGAAAAAACTCGACCGCTATTTCCCGGCTGCAGAAGACTTAATCAGAATGCACGCCGCCCTCGGTCGCTGTACTTTCGATGGCTCGGAATCAACTTTTACGACACACTATCATCCGGACGACGTTATGAGCGAGTACGGAACAGACATCGAATTCTTTACGGAAAACTGCGGAAAACAGAAATGTAAGGTTAAGGTCTTCGTCGGTCAGAACGGCGCCGACTGGCGGGTGATTTAGATTTCAATCAACTTTTGGAAATTTCTTAAAAATTCATGCCCATTGCGGCACTGAACTGCCAGCGGGTGTGGGGAACGTTGTAGGCCAGTCCCATTGCAAGGGCCGGGAAGGCGATTTTTGCCAGGTAGACTCTTGTTCCTGCGTTGGGACCGTGCTCGAATTTGTATTCCTGGTCGGTGTCCCTTGTGTAGACCAGCTGATAGTCTCCGTAAAGTGAAAGCATGCCCCAGCTGAATTTTTTGAGGGCAACTTCCAAGCCCATGTTGCCGCCGATGATTCTGTCAGTTGAGAAATCGCCCGGCAGAATGTTGACTGAGCCCGCGTTCTGTTCCTTGAACATGGCGATATTGTAGTCTTTTGCGTAAAATCCTGAATATTTTTGATAGAAGCGGAGTCTGTCCGTAAAAATTGTGTGCTGCTCGCCGATTGAGAATGAAAAACTGATTGGGTGGCGGAATTCTGAAAAATCTGAGTTCGTCAGGCTGAATTCCGTACTTATTGAGGCTGAATTTGTGGACATGAAAATGCCGTTCCAGTCAGAATTTGAGTAGCCGAATGAAAGTGAAGTTGCGCCCAGCTTTATTGATTCCGGGTTTGCTCCCGGGAAATCCGAGTGGTCGTCGGTTGTGCTTGAGACGAATTTGAAATCGTTGGTGAATGAAAAGTGCTCGCCGATTTTTTCGGTTAAGGCAAAGACAAAGTTGAAAAGAACGTCATTGTATTTGAGTACGACTTTTTTGTCGAGGTTCTGATATTCCGGGGCACGCTTGGAACCAGAGAAGAAGAGTGAGAAACCGGGAATTCCGTGGCCTTTTGCCTGTTTTGAAAATGAAGCCATGCCGGTTTTTGCCGTGTTTGTCAAAAATCCGCCCAGCATGAACATGTCTTTGCGGCCGAAAGCGTTTGTGTCGAGGACGATTCCGCCTGCAAGATAGCCCGAATTTGAATACATTGCGAAAGGAAGGGGAATGAAGGTGATTTTTTCTTTGACCGAGACGTTGATTTGCGCTTCTGTGCCGGAAATTTGCTCGCTTTCGATTTTGATTTCGTTGAAAATTCCTTCCAGCTGGATTGTGGTTTCAAGTTCATGCAGTTCTTCGTCGGTGAGGGGATTTCCCAGAAATTTTTTGACTTTTGACTGAACGTAAGAATCCCGGGTTTTTCTGAGTCCTGAAAAATTGATTTTAGAAATGATGAGAGTTTCTGAGTTTTCTTCTGTTTTGAGCTGTTCTTGTGCAAGGCTGGGGAAGAGAAGGAAGGCAAGCATGAGTACAGCAAACAACTTCTTCATATCTTAAAATTGTATAAGAATTTGGCGATTTTCACAATAAAAAAAAAATGTTAGAATTGTCGGAAATTATGAAATTTAAGTTATTGGCCGCGATTTTCGTATTTACGCTTTTTTTCTCCTGCACGACTACAAAGATTGAATCAAAATTTTCGCCTGTTTTTGTGACCAATTCCTCAAAATATGAACTTTTACCGCCGACTGCCATGAGTGGTTCGATTGAGGAACTTCAGCGGATGGAAGCCTTTTTCGGTAAGAATCATATTGAGGCCGACATTTATGTGATTGCAAACGAAGACCAGCTTTCGATGATTTTGATGAGCGAATTCGGAACTACTGTGGCCAGTCTTTTTTATGACGACGAAAATCTTGATTTTGAGTCCACTCTTTTCCCCAAAAAATTCAAGCCCGAATACATTGTTGCTGATTTTCAGTTCTGCCTTTATGACGAGGAGATTTTAAAGCCCCGGCTGGAAGAAATCGGTTTGGAGTTAAAAGTTTCTTCTGAGGCCGGAAAAGACGGAACTTTCACTGAGACCAGAATTTTGAGTCAAAAATATAAAATCATTTCAAAAGTCACCAAAAAATTCGAAAAAAACTCGGAAACTGGTGCTGATGAGTTAAAATCTATAAAATACGAGAATTTTCTTCGCGGATATTCTTATGAACTGACTGGAGTTTCTGAATGAGAGTAGAGCTTAAAAACATTTTTCTCTCAAATCCGGGATTCATCTGCGCGGCGGGTGATTCTGAAAATCCCGAATCCTTTGTCGAAAATCTTGCTTCTGGCAATCGCGATGGAATCAAAAAAACTGACTGCGGACTTGTCGGTGAGGGCGGAGTAAAATCTTTCTTCGTCGGTAAAATCGATGACTCAAAGCTTAAGTCGACTGGCGATGCCTTTGACATGCGGGTCCTTCAGATTCTGGATTTTGCACTTTCTTCTATTAAAAACGTTGTTGAAAAGGCAATTTCTCTTTACGGGGCTGAGAGGGTCGGAGTCTGCATGGGTTCCTGCGACAACGGAAGCGCCCTTTCTTTTGCAGGCCACAAGGCTTTTTTTACGGAAGGGGCTTTCCCAGCTGACTACGATTTGAAGGTTCAGGGAGCGGACTATCCTGCAACTTTTACAGCCAGAAAATTCGGTACAAGGGGGATTTGCCTTGCTTTTTCTACAGCCTGTTCTTCTTCTGCCAGCGCGATTGTTAAGGCCAAGGAATTGATTCGTGCGGGAATTTGCGATGCCGTGATTGCAGGCGGAGTTGACGTTGCAAGCGACACCGTTCTTCTTGGTTTTGACAGCCTTGAGGCAATCGACCACGAAAAGACAAATCCTTTTTCAAAAAATCGAAACGGAATCAATCTTGGAGAAGGGGCCAGCGTATTCCTTCTTTCAAAAGATGATTTGGACGAAATGGGCATAGTTCTTGCGGGAAGCGGTGAATCTAGCGATGCCAGCCACATGACGGCTCCCCTTGCAGACGGAAGCGGGGCGGAAAAGGCCATGAAAGCAGCCCTGGAAGACTCAGGTCTCAAACCGGAAGATGTGG
The DNA here is from genome assembly GCF_014201975.1 of Treponema ruminis. Classification (NCBI taxonomy): domain Bacteria; kingdom Pseudomonadati; phylum Spirochaetota; class Spirochaetia; order Treponematales; family Treponemataceae; genus Treponema; species Treponema ruminis. The sequence continues at coordinate 125,004 of NZ_JACHFQ010000007.1, forward strand.
ATTATGTGAACCTGCACGGAACCGGAACCCACCTCAATGACAGCATGGAAGGGCGCGGAGTAAATCTTGTTTTCGGCTCAGAAAATCATCTTGCCTGCTCATCGACAAAGCCTTTGACCGGGCACACTCTCGGAGCGGCAGCAAGTCTTGAGCTTGCGGCCTGCTTTTACGCGATAAAAAGCCAGAAAATCCCTGTTCATGTCTGGGACGGAGTTCAGGACCCGGAAATCCCCCGCCTGAATCTTGTGACGGAAAAATCTTCTCTTCCCCAAAAGCCAATCCGCTGCTGCATGAGCAATTCTTTTGCTTTCGGCGGCTGTAACGCAAGCCTCATTATAAGGAAAATAAAATGACGATAGAGCACGAAGAACTTGCGGAACTTGTTCCCCACAAAGGAAAAATGTTCATCATTGACCGGATTACCGAGGCTAACGCAAAGGACTGGATTATCGAAAGCGAGACAAAAATCACTCCTGACTTCATGTTCTACGAAAAAGCCGTGGACGGAGTTCCGAATTACGCCTGCTTTGAGATAATCGCTCAGACTGTTTCAGCCCTCACAGGTCTTTATGCCCGCGAAAATAATCTTCCGCCCAACATGGGATTTATCCTCAGCGTGTCGAATCTCAGCTTTGATTTTGATATAATAAAGCCCGGACAGACTGTAAAGGCAAGGGCCCTGCGCGAATCTGTTCTTGATAACGTTTATTCTTTCCGCGCGGAGCTTTGGATTGATGGAAATCCTTGTGGCAAAGGAAAACTCACTGTAATGGAAATACTATGATGAACGAAAATAATGGTAAAAAGGTGCTTGTGACAGGCAGTTCTGGTGGAATCGGCAGGGCTATTGCTTTGGCTGTGGCTCAGGCTGGATATGAAGTTGTCGCACACTACAATAACGGAAAAGAAAAGGCCGAAAGTCTAAAGGCAGAAATTGAATCTTTGGGCGGGGAATGCTCTCTTCTTCAGTTCAATATTTCTGACCGGGCTGACTGTGCCGAAAAGCTTGAAAAATGGAGCGAGGAAAATGGTGCTTTCTGGGGAATCGTTTTGAATGCCGGAATTGCCCGCGACAATGTTTTCCCAGCCCTTACTGATGAAAACTGGGACGAGGTAGTCCACACAAATCTTGACGGATTCTACAACGTCCTAAAGCCTCTGGTAATGCCTTTGTGCCGGAAAAAGCGGGGCCGTATCATTACGATTGCCAGCGTTTCGGGCATCATCGGAAACCGCGGCCAGGTAAACTATTCTGCCAGCAAGGCGGGCATCATCGGTGCCACAAAAGCCCTTGCTACGGAACTTGCCAGCCGGAAAATCACCGTAAACTGCATCGCACCGGGCCTTATCGAAACTGACATGGTAAAGGAGTTGCCTCTTGAGCAAATGCTTTCCACAATTCCGATGGGGCGTGCGGGCAAGCCTGAAGAAGTTGCTTCACTTGCGGTGTATTTGCTTGGCGAAGGGGCAAGTTACATTACGCGGCAGGTAATTTCTGTCAATGGCGGGCTTATATAAAATCTGCCTCTTCTTTCGCAAAGTAATCGGTTGAGAAATCTTTATTTAAATTATAAAATAATCTTATATAGTTAGGGTTTTTATTGTTATGGAAAAACGACGTGTAGTTATTACTGGTGGTGGAATTGTCAGTGTTCTTGGAAGTGACTGGAATACAATTCTCGCCAACCTCAAAGCCAAAAAGAATTTCGTAAAATACATGAAGGACTGGGACGAAAAGTATCCCCTCATGAACACACGCCTTGCAGCCCCGGTTGATTTTGCAATCGATAAAGAAAAATATCCCCGAAAGGCAATCCGCGGAATGGGCCGGGTTTCTCAGATGGCTCTGGTCGCAACAGATGCTGCTCTCGAAGATGCCGGTTTGTTGGGCAGCGAGGAAATCACTCAGGGACGCACTGGAATCGCTTACGGTTCTTCAATTGGTAGCGTTGACCCTCTCATGGAAATGTACTCAATGCTTGTAATAAACGATACAAGCAAGGTCAGTTCAACAACTTACATTAAGGCCATGCCTCAGACCTGTGCCTGCAACCTCGAAGTTTACTATCATCTTACGGGACGAATAATCACCACGAACACTGCCTGTACTTCCGGCAGTCAGTCAATCGGCTACGCTTACGAAACGATTCAGTCAGGCAAGCAGGACATGATGATTGCAGGAGGTGCCGAAGAATTCTGCACGATGGACACTGCCACATTCGATACTCTCTTCTCAACATCAACCAAGAACAGCACTCCTGAGCTTACACCAAGCGCCTATGACCTTCACCGCGACGGCCTTGTTTTGGGTGAGGGAGCCTGTACTTTGATTCTTGAGGAATACGAGCATGCAAAAGCCCGCGGAGCTAAAATGTATGCGGAAATCGTCGGCTTTGGAACAACTACAGACGGAACCCATATCACTTCGCCTAACAGACCGACAATCGCACATGCACTCGAGCTTGCCCTGGAAGACGCAAAGCTTTCTCCGGATCAGATTGGCTATATAAACACCCACGGAACAGGAACAACTTCCGGCGACATCACGGAAAGCCAGGCAACCTTCGACGTCTTCAAACGGGCTGTTCCGGTTTCAACGGTCAAAAATTATATCGGCCACACACTTGGTGCTTGCGGTTCAATTGAATCATGGCTTACAATAAATATGATGAACGAGGGCTGGTTCCTGCCGAATTTGAATCTTTCTGAGGTGGACCCAAAATGCGCGCCTCTGGATTACATCACTGGTGACGGCCGTGAGATAAACACTGAATACGTAATGAACAATAATTTTGCGTTCGGTGGAATTAATACAAGTCTTATTTTTAAGAAAATTAAATAGATTATCGGGCAAATCCGGTAAAGACAAGTTTTTCATACGGAGGAAAAAAATGAAAAAACTTATTGCTATTTTGGTCGCAGGTCTTGCTTTTACAGCCAGCTTGTTTGCAGACGTACCTGAGTTTACTGATGAGACAGCTTACGTTGTTGACGCATCAGTTCTTCCAGGCAATATGAAGGATAATGTTGTTGTCACAAACGTTTCTTCTTTGGCTGCAAATTTCGACATCACAATTTTCGTTTATGATGAAGAGTCAAAGGGCTGGATGATTTTTGGAAAAGGTCACATCAAGGATTTGGGCGATGTTGCTACAATCAAATCAATCAACAAAAAAATGATGAAGCTTGCAAACTACAAATATTTTGCAATCAAACCTTCTGCTGACAATCCTTTCACTTACAGCGTTGCAAAAGGAAACAACGACTTGAACGTCTGGATTTATGATGACCGTGAAATCGACGAGTCTCACTTCAAGGTATTCGACCTTTCAATGCTCCCGACTTTCACAGACAATCTCCGCGTTGTAGCCGGTGAAAACCTTCGCTCAGCAGCTTCTTTCCGAATCCTCGTTTACAATGATGAGGCTGACGAAGAGAAGTCTGGTACAATCGCAATCCTTACAAAGCCAAAGGACACAAAAGTTTTCAAAACAACTGCTAAAGGTCAGAAATACAACCTCTTCAAATATGTAAAAATCATTTCACGTGAAGAGAAAGACTACAAATACACAGTCAATGTTGCAAAGAATGACCTGGTAATTACTGTAAACAATCAGTAGTCACTTTTGAAAGAGCCTCGCAGACAGCGGGGCAATTTTTTTGGCCGACAATTTTATTTCGACAAATTGACTATTTTTGTCAAAATAGATAGGATAGAGTTATAAATAATGCCCTTCTGTTTTTGTCTGGGCTTTTTATAGGAGAAAATAATGGCTGTAATTAAACCAATGGTTCGCTCAAACATTTGTATCAACGCTCACCCGATTGGATGTGCCCGCGATACTGAGAATCAGATTGAATATGCAATTGCCCAGAAGGCAAAACATGGAATCAAAACTGCAAAAGAAGGCGGATACGCTCCACAGAACGTTCTCGTCCTCGGCTGCTCAACTGGATATGGTCTTTCAAGCCGAATCACAGCAGCTTTTGAATACGGAGCTGACACAATCGGTGTTTCTTTTGAAAAAGAGCCGACTGTAACAAAGGGCGGCACACCTGGCTGGTACAACAACAAGGCATTTGACCGTGCCGCTGCAAAAGCAGGACTCAAATCAACAACTTTCAACATGGACGCATACAGCGATGAATGCCGTCAGGCTGTAATCGACGAAGCAAAAAAATGGGGAATCAAATTCGACCTCATCGTTTACTCACTTGCTTCACCTGTCCGCACAGATCCTGACACAAAAGTCCTTTACAAGTCAGTAATCAAGCCGGTCGGAAAGCCATACGGCGGATATGCAATCGACATGATGACAGAAAAACTCAACCGCCTCGAAGCACAGCCTGCAGAGGGCGACGACATTCCTAACACTGTCAAAGTAATGGGTGGCGAAGACTGGGAGCGCTGGATGAAATATCTTTCAGACGCAGGCCTCATCGCTGAAGGCTGCCGCACAGTTGCATATTCTTACATCGGACCAAAATATTCACAGCCAATCTACCGCGAGGGAACAATCGGTGAGGCTAAAAAGGATTTGGAAGCCCGCGCAAAGAACATCGATGCACAGCTCAAAAAAATCGGCGGTGCAGCTTACGTTTCTGTAAACAAGGCTCTCGTTACACGCTCAAGCTCGGTAATTCCTGTAATCATGCTTTACCTGGGCTGTCTCTTCAAGGTTCAGAAGGCTGCCGGAACACACGAAGGCTGCAAGGAGCAGATTGACCGCCTCTTCGCTGAGCGCCTTTATACTGCTGACAAAAAAGTTCCTGTTGACGAGCAGGGCCGCATCCGAATCGACGACTGGGAAATGAAGCCGGAGATTCAGGCAGAGCTCGACAAGCACATGGAGGCAATCACTCAGGAAAACCTCAAAGAGCACATCGACCTCGAAGGAATCCGCAAGGACTTCCTCAACATCAACGGTTTTGCAGTAGACGGCGTTGACTACGAGAAAGACATCACCGATATGACTGCAATCGACTAATATTGCCTCATGATTCCAAAATAGAAAAGCTCCCGGTGCTAAGTGAAATTGCATCGGGAGCTTTTTTTTTCAATATTTAATAGTTGTTTTACTGGGCAATTCCCCTGAATTCTGCGATTGACTTGAATCCGCGAGATTTCATGTAGCTTCGAAGCCCCTGCACGATTTCAATCATCGTGTTTGGATTTGCGAAAGTTGCAGTTCCAACCTGGATTGCCTCTGCTCCTGCCATGAGGAACTCGACTGCATCCTGCCAGCATGAGATTCCGCCCAGACCAACGACAGGAATTCGCTCATTTTCAGGAAGCTTGTTCATGGCCTGAACCAGATCGTAGACCATGCGGAGGGCGATTGGCTTTACGGCCGGACCGCTGAATCCCGCGCGGATGTTGTCAAAGACCGGCCGGCCTGTGTTCAAATCAATTGATATTGCCTGGAAGGTGTTTACAAGACTGAGGGCATCGGCTCCAGCCTCGCGAACAGCCATTGCGATTCCTATTAAATCAGGAGCGTTTGGCGTGAGCTTGACCATGAGGGGCTTTTTAGTGACTTCGCGCACGGCTTTTGTTACGTTTGCGGCTGTTTCCGGGGCCATTCCAAAGCCCATGCCGCCAGCCTTTACGTTCGGGCAGCTGATGTTAAGCTCAATCATAGGAACGTCTGTCTTGTCGAGAAGTTTTGCTCCCTCAACATAAGTTTCAATAGAAGAGCCTGAAAGGTTTGCGATTGTGACCGGCTTGAGAGCGAGCATTCCAGGAAGCTCATGCTCGATAAAGTGCTCGATTCCAGGATTTTCAAGACCGATGGAGTTTATTAAGCCCGATGGAGTTTCGACAAGGCGGGTGCCTGTATTGCCGGGACGGGCCTGCAGGGTGAGGCCTTTGGAACAGATTCCGCCCAGCTTGTTTACGTCGAAAATGCTTGAATATTCTGAGCCATAGCCGAAAGTGCCGCTGGCCGCAATTACCGGGTTTTCAAATTTGACTCCGGCAACTTCAACGCTCAAATCAGGCTCGAATTCAGCGATTGTACCGTCCTGAGCCTTTGCGCTTCCGAAAAGAGCCTTGTTTTTTGGCGGCTCGAATTGCAGGATTTCGCCCTTGAAAATAGGGCCGTCCTTGCAGCAGCGCTTGTTTCCTTCGGTGGTTGTGATTGTACAGCCAAGGCAGGCTCCAACGCCACAAGCCATGCGGTTTTCCATGCTCAGGTAAGACTGAACTCCCGCTCCGTTACAGATTTTCTGTAAGTAGGCGAGCATCGGAGTAGGGCCGCAGGCATAAACCTTAGTGTAGCCCTTTTCTTTGAGGATTTTGGCTGTGAGGGCTGCCGGTAACATTCCCTTAATGCCTGCAGAACCGTCATCAGTTGTGATTGTGAGCTCATTTGGTGCAATGTAATCTAAGCCGTAAGAGCCGCTTTTGAAACATGCGAAGAAGTCATAAGATTTTTCGGGCAAAGTTGTGGCAAAGCCTGCAACCGGTGCGATTCCGATTCCGCCGCCAACGATACATACTTTGTCGCCGAATTTTGGAGCTGGGAAAGTGTTTCCGAGAGGGCCGATGAGCTCGATTTCGTCATTTTTGCTGAGTGAGCAAAGTTCTTCAGTTCCCTTTCCCTTTTTGAGAATAAGGAATTCGAGATGAGCTGCTTCACCGGCCTTTCGTGACATATAAATGCTGATTGGGCGACCGAGAAGAAGGCCTGATTTTGCAGAGCGGAGAAGATAAAACTGGCCTGCCGCAGGAACCGGAACATCGGTTGAGCCGTTCGACAAATCGACCAGCATCAAAACCTTGAGATTCCATACACTGTCAAAAGGAACTGCTCCCTTTTCAACATCACAGTAAGTTACAACGCCTTTTCCAAAAACTGGCAATGGTTCGCCTTTACAATCAGTCACTTCTTTCATATTACAATCCAAGTTCCTTTTTTGCATTAAGCAAGTCTGCGGTTGAATCGCGGCAAGCTTTGCCTGCTGCGTCTGCAATATCTTTGAGGCAGAGAATGCCTTTTTCGCGTGAATCAGCAAGGGATTCGTCCTTTTTCCATGCGCACAAAATGCCGCGGCTTGAATTTACAGTGCCACCAGCCTTGTCGAGCAGGGTAGCCGCAATTCGGGCAGCTCCGCCCTGAGCTCCGTAGCCTGGAATCAGGAAGAAAATATCAGGATATGCGTCGCGGAGCAGGCGGGCATCGCTTTCTTCGGTGCAGCCAACTACAGCTCCAACCGGTGAACAATTCTGCTCAGGATAAAGAGCCTTGAACTCAGCGGAAATCTTTTCAAGTTCATCGCCTGTTTTATCGAGAACCCGGCCGCCAGCCTTGAGTTCCTGCTGCTCAATATCGACCATGCCCGGATTTGAAGTGCGCAAGAGTACGAAAATGCCCTTGCCTCCAGCCTGACTGTTTGGCTTGCAGTATTCTGTGAATGGTTTGAGTGTGTCAAAGCCCATGTATGGATTGATTGTGATGATGTCTGTTTCAAAATCGCTGCCAGAAGCAAAGTGGGCACGGGCATAAGCCTTTGCCGTATCTGCAATGTCGCCGCGCTTGATGTCGCTGATTGCGATAAAGCCAGCCTCATGAACAGCCTTAATCGTTTCAATATAAGCCTTTAAGCCCTCGATTCCCATTGCCTCGTAGTAAGCAATCTGAATCTTAAAGCAGCAGGCAGATTTGTCACTGGTCACGCGCTTGATGATTTCCTTGTTGTAGGCAAGAATGGCCTCAACCGGTGAATCAAATGCCTTCAAAACCGACTCCGGCAGATAAGACGGATCAGTATCCAGACCAACGCAGAGCGGGCCGTTCTCCAGAGATTTTTTTCGGAGTTCTTCCATTAAGTGTGTCATAAATTCTTCCTTAGAAAAATTCGGGGCGTTGCGGGAGCTCCCGCAGAGGGGGTAGCGTAAAAGCGAAGCTTTGCAGCGAGGGGGAGACCTCCCCCTACAGCCCTCTTGCCCACGGATATGTGCTTAAATATGGGTCTGGTTTGACTGCGGATGGTGTTGCCCATACTTCGTCAATCAAGCCCTTGTTGTTAATTTTACCGATTCTTACCTGTTTGTACAAATGCTGGTTGCCGCCATCGATTGTTACCGTTCCTTCCGGAGCCGTAAAGCTGAGTCCTTTTGCGGCCACTCTGACAGCCTCAACCTCGAAACCGCCGGCTTTTTCGCAGGCCGCAGCCCACATGTAAACCGCGATGTAAGCCGCTTCAATCGGATCTCCGGTCATGCGGTCTTCACCGTACTTTTCCTTGTAATCAGAGACGAATTTTTCGTTGCGAGGAGTCTGTGTCGTTTCGTAGTAATTCCATGAAACCAGGTGACCTGCAAGATTATCCAGATCCATTTTGGCGACTTCTTCCTCGGCGATTGAAAAACTCATGACAGGAATTGTGCTTGAAGTGATGCCTGCTTTTGCCAGGGCCGCAAAGAAAGAGACGTTTGAGTCACCGTTGAGGGAGTTGAGGATTACGTCTGGTTTTGTGGCGAGAATTTTGGCAACCACTTCGCTGAAATTCGTGGCTCCCATCGGAAGATATTCTTCGCCCGCACATTCTCCGTCGAGCTGGGCAATCTGAGCTTTGATGATTTTATTTGCCGTGCGGGGGAAAACGTAGTCACTTCCGACCAGGAACATTTTTTTGCCTATGTTCTTGGCACAGTAATCAACGGCCGGAACAATCTGCTGGTTTGGAGAAGCGCCCATGTACATGATGTTGGGGCTGGCTTCCATACCTTCGTACTGAACCGGATACCACAAAAGACCGTAAAGTTCCTCGAAAATCGGTTTGACTGCCTTGCGGGAAGCACTTGTCCAGCAGCCAAAGACAGTTACGACCTTTTCATCCTGCAAAAGCTCCCGGGCTTTTTTAGCGAAAACCTGCGGCTCACTGGCACCGTCGGCCTGAATAGCCTCAATCTGCCTGCCAAGAACTCCGCCGTTCTCGTTGATTTCTGAAATTGCCAGTAATTCTGCGTCTCGGACGGCTGTCTCAGAGATAGACATTGTGCCCGAAAGAGAGTGCAGAAGGCCTACTTTGACAGTTTCAGGCTTTTTTTGATTGCATGATGCGAGAAGAAGTGCTGAAAGTGCAATTCCGGCTATTCCCATTGTGACTTTTTTCATATTCATCTCCTATTGAATTACTTCGTATGTGACCATTTTGCCTTTGCCTTTGATTTCACATTCGATTGGTTCTGTAAATTTGACGTCTGAATCTTTAAGATGCTCGAAAACGGTCTGGCTTACGCGGATATTTCCAGGGCTGCAGGCTGTTTCCATTCGGCTGGCGACGTTGACGGTATTTCCCCATACATCATATACGAATTTCGTTTTTCCGATAACACCAGCCGTAACAGGACCGCTGTTTAGTCCGATTCGCATATTGAACTGTATCTTACCACATCGGTTGTAATCTTCCAAATCCTTGTACATGCCCTTTGCGAATTCTACCATAATACGGGCGTGTTTTTCGTTTGGACTTGGAACACCACAGGCCGCCATATAGGCATCACCGATTGTCTTGATTTTTTCGACACCCATTTCCTTGGCCCTCTCGTCAAATCTTGTGAACAGATCGTTGAGGGCTGAGACAATTTCGCTTGCGGAGTGATTGCTTGAAACTTTTGTGAAACTTACGATGTCAGAGAAGAGAAGGGTAACGTCCGTGAAAGCTTCAGCAACGGAATGAACGTTGTCTTTGAGTTCGTCTGCGATTTTGTCTGGAAGAATTGCACGCAGGAGCTGCTCGGATTTGTCTTTTTCGGCGGCAAGTTCCCGAGTACGCACCTGGACCATTCCTTCGAGGCGGATATTTTCAAGCTTGATTTTGCGCTGCTTAAAATAGAAGAGTGCGATAATTAAATTTATAAAAATAATTATCGTGATGACCCAGAAAATCGGCATCTGATAGAAGTAGGGTTTTTGCACAAAGAGCATTGCACAGGCTTCTTCGGAAGGAACGCCCTCGCCGTTTATGGCCATGACCAGAAATGTGTGCCTTCCCGGGCTTATATTCGTGTATGATACTGTGCGGCTTTTGCTCGGCAGACTGAGTTTTTCTTCAAAATTTGTAAGCTGGTGCTGGAACTGGATTCGCTCCGGGGCGTCAAAACTTAGACCTGTGAATTGAATTTCTACTCGCTTGGTGCCAGGTTTTAAAATAAACTCATGAGCTTTTGAATTGAAATCGAACTTTGTGTTGTCAATCGTGACGCTTTCGATATGAACGAGCGGCAAAACCGGATTTTCTCGGATTTTAATCGGGTCATAGACTGCAAATCCGTCAATCATGGTGAACCACAATCTTCCGTGCAGGTCACAAATGCTCAGAGAAGTGGAAGTGGGGCCGTCTGAATCAAGTCCGTCGTTGCGGGAATAATACTGAAGGGACAAGACCTTTTCGCCTGTGTGGGCCGATTGCAGCAATTCTTCCTTATTAACTGATGCGACACCGTAGTTGCTTGTAATCCACATGTCTGTTGAAGTGTCCGGGATTACCTGGAAGACTGAATCCGTGCCCAGTCCGTTGTCGGAATTCATGTTTTCGAAAGCAGATGGGACTGTGTGGGCTGAGTCAAAGGGCCTGCAGTAGCTGATTCCGCTGCCGGTACAAATCCAGTAGGCTCCCTCGCTGTCCTGTGAGATTTTGAAAATTACGTTTCCGATTAAACCGTCGTCGGAAGTGATGTGGGCGATTATTGCCTCGTTTTTCATGAGGTAGATTCCGCCGCCGTCCGTTCCAATCCAGACCACGTTGTTTGTGTCCTTGTGAATCCACATGACGTATTCGTTTTCGAGACCGTCAGCCTGCTTGAAATTTTTGATTGTTCCGTCATTGTGAATAATGCTTAAGCCTGTCGTGGTACCGACATAATATTCGCGGGGATTTGTTTCAATTGCGAGACGAACTTTGTTGCCTGCAAGACCTTCATCGGTTGTCCAGTTTTTTATTGTGGCTGCCCGCGGATCGTAAAGGATAAGGCCCGGCTTTGTGTAGCAAGTTGCAAGAATCTCACTTTTAAAAGTGATTCCTACATGCCTGATTCTTAAATCTTTTGTGAACTCAGTGAGCTTGTTTTTGATTTCCTTTTCACCGACGAAGCACCTTACGCCTCTGTCAGTGGCAATCCACATTCGGCCGACATTGTCTTCGGCGATTGCGTTGACCGTTGTCTCAAGCTTTGTGACCTGGAATTTGCCGTGGGTGAGCTTTCCGATGCCGTTTCGGTCGCTGGCAAACCAGATGTTGCCTTCGCGGTCGCGGATGATTCTGTTGATTTTGGCAGATGACAGGTCTTTGTTGTGGGATTCTTCAAATCGCCCCTTGTAAAAGGAAACGACTCCGTGTTCAGTTCCAAAAAGAATGGTACCGTCAGGGGCCACATACATTGACCAGGTTGGGATGGAATCAAGAATCGTGTTGGTTTTGATTTTTTTGAACTCGTTGTCTTCAAGGCAGACTATGCCGAGGTCGCCCATGCCGATCCAGAAATTGCCGCTCAAATCCTGAATAATCGAAGTGGCGAAGTAGCTGTCGAAATGCTTGTCAATCTGGGGAATTGTGTGGAAGAGGCCGTCCGAGAAAAGGAAAAGCCCGTCTTCGTTGGAAGTGATGAGCCAGACCCTGCCGGCTGAGTCGCAGTAAAGCTCTACGGCTATGATTCCCTTGGAAACCGTACCAGCCTGGAATTGCGGCGTAATTAAATGGCCTTTTGGAGTGAGGTAAACGACTCCGGCCGCCGTTCCAATCCAGATGTTGCCCATGCGGTCTTCGCAAAGGGCGCGGACGGAATTGTTTGGAAGACCGTTCTGCGTGGTGATGCTTTTGCTGGAACCGTCCGGCATGATTTTGTGGACACCCTCGTCGTTTGAGCCCAGCCAGAGGTTGCCGTTGGAGTCTTCAAGGATTGCCCGCACGGAAGAAAACTTATAGTCGTTTGTCCTGGCCCGCCGGATTGTATTGAATCCTACGCCGTCAAAACGGACCAGGCCTTCGTAGGTGCCGATGTTGATGTAGCCGTCTTTGGTCTGGAGAATGTCAGTGGCCATTGTGCCTGTGAGTCCGCCAAAGGATGTCCATGTCTGATAAACGTAGTTGTCTAGATAAGTTTTTTGAGAAAATCCAAAATGCAGGGTGACAAAGAATATCACCGCAAAAAAACACTTTTTCATTCCTATATTATAAAACTACTTACAGCAATTCTCAATAAAATTTTAAGGGAAATTTTGGTTGGATTAAAGGAAAAAAAACAAGCCGTGCCCTCAAAGAAGAAGGCGGCTTGCTTTCAGTTTTAAACTTTCAATTTACTTGATTTCGTAGACCCAGCCTTCTGGCGCTTTGATTTCGCCCATCTGGATTCCTGTGAGAGTTTCGCGGAGCTTTTTGAGAACCGGACCGATTTCATCCATGCCGCTCGGAACATTGATTTTTGTGCCGTGGTCATCGATGCAGCCGATTGGGCTGATTACAGCAGCAGTACCGCACAAGCCTACCTCAACGAAGTCTTTGAGCTCGTTCTTGTTGACCTGTCGCTCCTCGACCTCCATGTGGAGATAGTCGCGTGCAACCTGAACGAGTGAGCGTCGTGTGATTGATGGCAAAATGCTGTTTGATTTTGGTGTTACAAGTTTGCCGTCTTTTGTGACGAAGAGGATGTTTGCTCCACCAGTTTCTTCGATATATGTGTGTGTTGCCGGGTCAGTGTACATGTTCTCGGCAAAACCTTTTTTGTGAGCGTCAACGATGTTGTAAAGGCTCATTGCGTAGTTGAGACCAGCCTTGATGTCGCCTGTTCCGTGTGGAGCGGCTCGGTCAAGGTCAGAAAGGCGGACTGTGATTGGCTTTACGCCACCCTTGAAGTATGGACCGACCGGTGTAACCAGAATGCGGAACTGATATTCGTCTGCCGGTTTAACGCCGATAACTGCGCTTGAACCGAACATGTATGGGCGGATGTAGAGAGTTGCTCCGCTTCCAAAAGGAGGTACCCATTCGATATTTGCTTTGATTGTATCGATGACGGCTTTAATCCAGCGGTCTTTTGGGAAGACAGGCATTTCGAGACGTTCACAGCTGTCCTTCATGCGGTCAGCGTTTAAATCAGGGCGGAATGTGACGATTTTTCCGTCTGCTGTTGTGTATGCCTTGAGACCTTCAAAACAAGTTTGTGCATACTGCAAGACTCCAGCACACTCAGAAATTGTGATTGAGTGGTTGCTAGTGAGAGTTCCTTCGTCCCAGGCTCCGTTTTTGTAGTTTGCAACGAAGCTCTTGGTTGTTTCCATGTAACCGAAAGGCAAGTTTGCCCAGTCCAAATCTTTCGCCATTTTTTACCTCGATTGAATAGATTTAAAAGACTTTAGCACAATTTAAAGGAGTTTTCAATCAAATTTTTAAGCTGACCCCGGCTGATTCAAGCGGGCGAAATGCTTATTTTACGCAGACCATGACCACGAAGACTGCCAGGGCTGAAATCTCACAAATCTGGACGAACCAGCCGGCCGTGTCTCCGGTGATTCCGCCGAAATTCCTGACCGCCACAAGAAAATAAAGGCAGAAAATGGAAAGGCTTGTTGCAACCAGAGCAATTCCAAGAAAATTAAAGAAATAGATGAGCAGCATAGAAATCAGTATCAGCCAGAAACTGCACCAGAGGGCCGTAAAATTCTTGATGGTGGCAGATGCAAATGTGTGGACAAGGCCGCTGTCTTTTGCAATTGGAAAAGTCGAGACGGCAAAGGCACTTAAAATCCTTGAAATCATAAAGATACTGAAGAGCGGAAGAAGACTAATCAGATGAAGGGGTCGCCTGAAAACTTCAAGTGAAAGCACGAAATAGCTGAGGAAATAAAGGACGCAGCCGAGGATGGCAAAGGCACCCGAATGACTGTCCTTTAGGATTTCAAGCTTTTTTTCGCGGCTGGCATGGCTTGCAAGGGCGTCGCAGGTGTCCATAAAGCCGTCCAGATGGATTCCTCCTGAAATGAAGACCGGAATCAGGGTGAAAATTAAGGCAAGCAGAGTCGGAGAAAGATTTTTGTGAATCCCAGTCAGATATTGGGCAAAGATAACGAATGCGGCACAGAAAAGGGCAATAAGGGCTCCAACCAGGGGAAAAGTGCACATCATGTAGCGCATGTTTTTTGAATTCCACTCGATCCGGGGCATGGGAATCGCAGAAAAGGTACTGAATGACAGAATAATCGACTTAAAAAAACTCATAAACCTCTCCAAAATTGTTTGACAACAAATTATTTTAATCTATAAAATGAATTATGGTAAGTCTCTATCACTACACTGACTTTAACGCCATGCGCGGAATCATTACAAATGGCGAAATCTGGCTCTGGAATTTGAGGCGCATGAACGACAGCCAGGAAATGAATTACTTCATCAAGGAACTCAAAGCTGCCGTCAAAAAAACTCTTGAGCCTGAGCAATATGCCAAGCTGGAATGTCTTTTCATCGAAAACCTCAAGGATTTCAACAAGCTTTCAAGCTATGCCAGCTGCTTCAGTGAATATTCCGACGATGCGGCTCAGTGGGCACGTTACGCCAAAAACGGAATGGGAGTCTGCATAGCCTTCAACAAAGAGCTTTTGGAAAAAATCGGACTTGCCGGTCACGCTCCCCTCTGCAAGGTCAACTATTCTGAAAATTGCGATGGCCTTGAAATCGTTTCGGAAATCGCAAGGCTTGCCCGCTCGGACTGCAAAAATGATGCGCCAGAGTGCAGGGAGGTCTTTAACAGGCTTGTCACAAGCTCACCGCTTTTCAAGCATCCATCTTTTATCAGCGAAAAGGAATACAGGCTGGTCTCCCTTCCATATAATGTGAGCGAATATCTTGGGGAGCCGCATTTTTTTGTGGAAGAGACAAACATCAAAAAATACTATATTCTTAAATTACGCGAAGTCTGCGAGAGCCTTTCAATTCCCTACCACGAACTTTTCACACAAATCTGCATCGGACCACAGGCGCGTGTTACAAAGGACGTGCTTGCCGACTATTTTGCTTCAACAGGCATGTCAGAGCTTTGCGACAAAATTAAATTATCGGAATGCCCGCTAAGAAGGTTTTAAAATGGAAATTAAAAAATACAAACATTACGTTCAATATTATGAAACCGACAAGATGGGAATCACCCATCACTCAAATTATGTCCGCTGGATGGAAGAAGCCCGCGTTGACTTTTTGAAGCAGATTGGCTGGGATTACGCCCGCCTGGAATCCGAGGGAATCATTTCGCCGGTCGTGGGAGTGAGCTGTAAATACAAACATTCCACCACATTTGCCGACACTGTTACGATTGAAGTTGCGGTCGCCGAGTACAGCGGAATCAAACTCCGCCTCAAATACACGATGACCAACGAAAAGGGCGAAGTCTGCTGCAACGGTGAAAGCGAGCATTGCTTCGTAAATGAAGCCGGAAGAATCATCATGATTAAAAAGGACTATCCGGCCTTTCATGAACTTCTGACATCTTTAATCGAAAAAAGCAACTAAAATAGTTTAAAAGCCCTCAAAAAGGTTTAAAAATCTCCCCGAGAGTGTTATAATTTTAAGAGTAAGTTAAACAACCTGAGGGTTTAGATGAAAAAACGCAGAGAAAAACTACTTTTTAAATTTGCATTTATTTTCACCGTCTTTGCCATGGTCGCTATGTTTCTTGGCAGCATAATGACTTATATCAGTCAGACAAAATCTTATCATAAAGCGGCTCTTGAGAATTTAAGGTGTATTTGTGACTATCTGGAACAGCTGATTCAAGAATCGGGTGATGATTTCGTTATTTATCAAAAGTATTACATGGAGCATTTTTCAGAGGCAAGAATTCCATTCAATTTTACGGAATATCACACGGCTCAGCGTAATTACGAGAAGCTTCTTTCGGAAATGGGCCTCAAAAAAGACGAAAACACCCACTTCAATTTTGACTCATTCACCGAAGAAGCGAAAATGGCCTACTTCATCTACATTCATGAATACTGGCTGCTCACTTTTGAAAATGCCCGCAAGGCTTTTAATCTTCCATATACATATTATCTGGTTCCCAAAGAAGATATTTACAACATGGTCTACATGATTGACGGTGAGCGCACTCCGAGGGGGCTTAACGGTCAGAAAAGTTCCAAAGGTCCTTACCTCTATCTTGGTGATGAATATCATGACCCTTACGAAAAATGTCCTGTTCAGTGGGACACCTGGTTCACCGGCGAAAAGCAGAAGAAATTCCAGGACTGGGACAACGAGTGGGGCAAGACTTACGCATTTTACGTTCCCCTTATCATCAAGGGGCAGAAACTCGGCCTCATCGGTGCAGAATTCCAGGTTGCTGACGTAAACAGGGAAATCTTAAGGAACGCCATCGTCCAGACTTTCGGTGTCGGCGTGGTTCTTATCATCTGTATCATAATCCTCCTGATTTTCATCAACAGAAACTACATCAAGAAAATCGTCCGCCTCGAAGCCAATCTGATTGAATACTCAGAAGAAAAGGATCCCTTTATTGCCCAGAGAATCGAGGCTGAAATCAAGGGCAACGACGAGATTGATTCCCTTTCAAGCCAGTTTGCCTCCCTCATTTTAAGAATCGAGGACTACATCAAGAGCCTTTTGGACACTTCCCAAAAACTCAAGGCCTCTCAGGCCCGGGCTGAAAAGATGGACGCCCTTGCAAATCGTGACGCCCTCACCGGAATTCGCAATAAAACGGCCTATGATAATGAAGTTCGCAGGCTGGAATGGCGTATTGCCGAAGGAAACATCGACTTTGGAATCGCAATGATTGACTTGAACTTCCTCAAAAGGATAAACGATACTTTCGGTCATGAGCAGGGAAACACCGCCATCAAAAAGCTCTGTCTGCTTGTCTGCCAGGTTTTCAAGCATTCGCCTGTTTTCCGGATTGGCGGCGACGAATTTGTCGTAATTCTGGAGCAAACTGATTATAAGGACATCGACATGCTCTGCATGAATTTCAACATTCAGATAGACGCCCTTTCCAAAAACGAAGATTTGCAGCCCTGGGAGCAGGTTTCGGCGGCACTCGGCTATGCCCTCTATGACAAAAATCTTGATTCAAGCGTTCAGACTGTCTTCCGCCGGGCTGACAAGGCAATGTATGCCCGCAAAAAGGAAATGAAGGCTATCCGAAGTCTTTAATTTCTTTAATTATCTGATTTTTTTCATTATAAGCATGGGCACTTCGGTCAAAAGCAAGACCAGAAGAATCATAATCAGTGCCCAGGCGTAGATTTCGTCGTAGTCGTTGAAGTAGGTGCTCGAAAATACAGCCTTGCCCAGTGAATTTTTTGTCTGCACGAGATATTCGGTCGTAATTACGATTTTGATTCCCATTCCCACCGCGTTGATGTAGGCCTGCTTGAGATAGCCCGCCATCAAGGGAATGTAAACCGAAAATAAAATTCTTGGCGTAAAGCTGCTGTTGAGCCGGTAAACGTCTATGAGCTCGCCGTCGATTCTCTTGCAGCCCTCTGCCGTTGCCTCGCTAATCAGGGGAACTAGAATGAGGCTTGCGGCAATATAGGGAACGTTCTTGTACTTTGTGAGCACCATAATTATCACGACAAGCACAATCATCGGGATGGAACGGAGCATGGTCATCAGCGGTTTGAGGAGTTTTTTGAAAAAGCAGGAAAGTCCTTCGACCATGCCGATTGAAATTCCCAGAACTGTGGAAATAATCAGCGAAATAAAGACGTGGGAAAGGGTTGTGAAAATCAGGTGATAGGTGCGGGCACTTGCCAGAAGACGGAAAAATGCCCTTAAGATTACGAAAATGCTTGGGAAGACCAAAGAATCGCCTTTGACCTTCCCTAAAATCTTAATCAGCAGGCCGATTAAGATAATTCCGAGACAAAAAATAAAAGTATTCTTTGCCTTATTCTCCATAATAGAATTCCGGGGCTGGAAGGGCGCCGCCGTACTGCTTGATGTCGAGATTTGCCGTGCTTTCTACCTGAGCTTTAGCCTCTTTTGCGCTCATAAAGCGGATGGCACAGTTTGGAATTGCTGACTCAGCGATTTTTGCGTTGGGCATGATTTCAAGCTTGGCCGCTGCCTTTGCGACTGCCGGAATATTGCTCGCGCACTTTGCACAAGATTCTTCTGCGAGTTTGAGGAAAGCTTCTACTTCTGCCGGGTGCTGCTCGATTGTTTCTGCGCGGACGAAAAGACCTGCCTGGGCAAAGCCGTCAAAGCCGCTTGATTTTTTGTACAAATCGTTGAGGGCGTATGAAGTGATGTTCTTGTTCTTCATTTTTGCGGCTGAAAGAATCGGCTCGGCTGTAAGAACGACTGCATTCGCATCCGAAAGAAGAAGGGCCTGAGTTGCCGCCGCACTTCCAAGATAAGCCACGCTTTTTGGAGTCAGCTTGTTGTTTTGAAGGGTAGCCAGTGCAACCGAAGCGTTGATTGTATTTTCGCCAAACAAAGTGACTTCAGATTTTTTGATGTCCTTGAGCTTGAAGTTCTTTTTTTGTGAAGCGAAATAGAGGTTTCCCCAGGTGACTACCGCTGCCAGTTTGTAGCTGGACTTGCCCATTTTGAAAAGGCGGGCTCCGGCGTTAATCGGTGCGATGATAAAGTCAGCCTTGTTGCCTGCAAATTCTGCGGCAATCGTTTCGGCTGCGATGTAGGTGTAATTTTCTGGATTCTGCTCAGCGAGCGAGGCCAGGGCAAGAGCCGGGGCACCGCTTGGGGAAGCAACTTTGACAGGATATTCCTGAGCAAAGAGAGATGAAAGCAATATAATAGAAGAAAGAGCGATAAAAGAGAGTAATTTTTTCATTCTAAAGCCTCTAGTTCAAAATCTCGTCGGCAAGTTTTTCGAGCTGACTTGTAGTTTCTGCTGTCATTGAGATTTTGACGCTAACTTTTGCCTCACAGATTGTGATGCCTTTGCTCTGTTCGAAAGCGGCTGCCATTGCCTTGTTTGCCATTGGTGCCCAGCTTCCGTTTTCAATCAAGCCCAGCTTTCGGTTCTGGTAATTTCGTTCCGTGAGGTGGCCGATGAAGTCCTTCATGATTGGGAAAATGCCGCCGTTGTAGGTTGTGGTTGCAAGAACAAGCTTGCCGTAGCGGAAGGCGTCTTCTACGCACTCGTAAGTGTCTTCGCGGGCCAGGTCACTGATTGCGACTTTCGGGCAGCCCTTTGCCTTGAGGATTTCGGCGAACTTTTCTGCGACTGCCTTTGTGTGGCCGTAAACTGACGTGTAAAGGACGCAGACTCCCTCGCTCTCAACTCCGTAGCTTGACCAGATGTCGTAGAGTCGGACTGCTTCTTTTGCATCGGCTCCGGTCAAAATCGGGCCGTGTAATGGTGCGATTGTATTGATTTCAAGGGCAGCAGCCTTTTTGAGTACGGCCTGAACGTTTGCTCCGAATTTGCCGACGATGCCGAAATAGTAGCGGCGAGCCTCACAAGCCCAGCCTTCCGGATCCTCAACGTCATTTGCGCCGAATTTTCCGAATCCGTCAGCTGAGAAAAGGACTTTTTCGTTTGATTCGTATGTGAAAATGACTTCCGGCCAGTGAACGTTTGGAGCGGCGATGAAATTGAGGGTGTGCTTGCCCAGTTCAAGCTTGCTTCCCTCTGCAACTACGACCTGCTTGTCTGCAAAGTCAGTGCCGAACATGCTCTTCATCATTACGAAAGCCATTTTTGAAGAGACGATTTTTGCCTCTGGATAGACATCGACAAATTTCTGAATGTTTGATGAGTGGTCCATTTCCATGTGCTGGACGACCAGATAGTCAGGATTTTTGCCGGCCAGAGCCTTTTTGATGTTTGAAAGCCATTCCTCGCCGAAATCTTCGTCAACCGTGTCCATGACTGCGATTTTGTCGTCAAGGATGATGTATGAATTGTAAGCCATTCCGGCTGGAACGTCGAACTGTCCCTCAAAAAGGTCGATTTTGTGGTCATCGACACCGATGTATTTGATTGAATCAGAAAGCTGCATAATGTGCTCCGTTTATTTAAAATGTGTTTAAAAATTATAGCACAGAAGTTATAATAAAGCCATGATTATTTGTCCGGCACAACCTTTTGATATTTTTCAGATTATGAATATTGAACGTCAGTCTTTCATTCCGGCCATTCAGGAAAAAAAGCGGGTTTTTGAAAAGCGGCTCAAGGTCTTTCCCCAGGGATTTCTTGCCCTTGCTGATTGCAGCGAGGAGACTGTCTTAAAGAACAAGGTTGCCCTAGTATGCGGATATCTCTGTGCCGAAAAATGGGATTTTCTGCCTGATTTCAGTGCCTTGAGCGGAATGGACGAAAAAGAGAAGAAATCTTCCCTCAAAAAAATCGAAAAGCGCTTTGCCCTGGGCCACAATCCTCTTCTTACCCACAAGACCAACGGCTGCTTTTTGTATGTCTCGTCATTTGCCCTTTTAAAAGACTACCGGGGCAAGGGATACGGCGAAAAATTCTTTTTGAATTCAGTCGCCGCCCTGTCTTCCGCTGACTCCCAAATCAAAAAAGTAGTGATTCTTGTCGATTCAGAATGGGCTCCAGCCATTAAAATCTACGAAAAGCTTGGCTTCCAGAAGGTCTTTGAGCTGAAGGAATTTTTCCCCACGATTCAGAAAAAGGTAAACGCCGACGGAATCATTATGACTGCCGACGCAGCTTTATTCCGCGACATAGAATTTTCGAAAAGCGAGAACGACCTGAGCGGAATCAGGATTTAGGACTACTTTTTCCAGTAATCAGGGAAGAGGAAGATAATCAGGTTGTAAAGTTCCAGACGGCCTGCAATCATGACAAAGCAATACCAGTATTTCAGGAAGGGTGAGATTATTCCGAAATTCTGACTTGGATTGAGCTGGCCGAAAGCCGGTCCGATGCTTCCAATCATGGAAAGACTTGCCGTGAAGCTGGTGAAAATGTCCAGCCCGCAGAATGTGCTGACCATGGTGCTGATAAAAAGAAGCATGAAATAGACAAAAGTAAATGCCGCTACGTTGAAGACCAAATCCTTTCGCCCTGCCTTTTTATTGATGCTGACCGTGAAAACTCCGTGGGGGTGCAGCATTCTGAGCATTTCGTTCCAGGCCTGCTTTTTGAGCACGACCCAGCGTATGATTTTAAATCCGCCCGAAGTTGAGCCTGAACAGCCGCCTGTAAAGAAGAGCAAAAAGATGAAAAACTGAGCCGCGCTTGGCCATGTCGTAAAGTCGTCGGTTGCGTAGCCCGTGGTAGTCATGACGGAAGCGACCTGAAAGCTTGAATATCTGAGTGCCTTTGCAAAAGAGCCGTAATGTGGAATCAAAACCAGGGTAATGACTCCGATACAAATCAAAAAGAGGGAAATATAGGCCTTTAATTCGGAATTCTTTTTGACTTCATCGAATTTGCCGGTAATCACATAAAAATAAAGGCTGAAGTTTACGCCCGCCAGAAACATGAAGACCGTGCAGACTATTTCGACGGCCAGGGAGTTATAGGCTCCAATGCTGGCATTTCTTGAAGAAAATCCGCCTGTTCCCAGCGTTGAAAAAGCGTGACAAATTGAATCGATTAGGTCCAGACCGCAGATTTTAAGGGCGATTGCGTGAGCCAGAGTGAAGCCAACATACAAAAGCCAGAGGGTTTTTGCCGTATTTGCCATTTTTGGCGTAATCTGACCCTTTTCCGGGCCTGTGCTTTCGGCTTTTATCAGCTGGAAACTGCCCACTCCCAGAAGGGGAAGAAGGGCTACGGTGAGGGCGATGATTCCCATGCCGCCCAGCCAGTGCATCTGGCATCTCCAGAAATTTATTGAGCGGGGAAGGGCTTCGACATCGCCAAGGATTGTGGCTCCTGTCGTTGAAAAGCCCGAAACGCTTTCAAAAAGGGCGTCGTGAAAATTCGGAATTACGCCGGAAAGCAAAAGGGGAACTGAGCCGAAGACGCTGATTGAAAGCCATGCCAGGGCAACAAAGGCAAAAACGCTCCTGATTGAGAATTTGATTTTAGTCTTTTTGCCAGCAAAGTAAAAAATTATTCCGATTAAGAGTGAAGCTCCGAGCGGGATGGCAAAGCTTGGAATCACGCTGAGCTCGCCGCAGGAAAGGGCCGTTAAAATCGGGAAAAGGAGTGAAAGACCGACGATTGCGAGAATGATAAAGATGAGCCGGGCGAAGACGAATATCTGCATTTATTGTTCCGCTCCGAATTTGTGCATTACGTGGTCATTTTCGTTTGCATTGATGATCAAAATGATTTTGTCGTCTGCTTCGAGAACTGTATTTCCGCCTGGGATTGAGAAAGATTCTTCTCCCTTCTTTTGAACCTGAAGGACCAGAAATTTTCCATTTTCGGCTATGTCTTTGAGGGCCTTGCCTTTGACTTCGCTTTCTTCGGGGATGTTGATTTCTGCGATTTCGAGGGTGCCGCCGTTGACCGAGTGGATTCCGGTTACGCTGTCTCCGCGAAGGTGACTCATGATGCTGTCGATGACTGAATCCCGGATTGGGACTGCGACTTCGATTCCGATTTTGCGGGCAACTTCACCAAAGGCCGAGTTTGCTACCAGGGCGATTGAATTTTCTACGCCAAGTGACTCGATGTAGGCCGCCATGACCATGTTCATTTCGTAGTTTTGGGTGGCACAAATCACCAGGTCAAATTTGTCGATTCCTTCTTCCTCAACAAAGCCTTCTTCGGTGATGTCCGCGCAGAAAACCTTTGTGTTTGGGAATTTTTCACTGGCTGCCTTTGCGTTGACTTCATCTGTATCGACAATCACGAAATCCTGGGAAATGCGTGACTTAAAGCCGAAGAGTTTTTTGATTCGGCTTGAGCTTTCTTTTTTAATCAGCCTGTCAGCGACAATCATGCCGATTCGGTTTGCGCCCACAAGAGCGATTTTTTTGACATCCTTGAGCTTTGAGCCGCAGAGGGCCAGCATTTCCGGCAAGTCAGAGCGGCGCATGAGAAGACCCAGGCAGTCTCCGCCGTGCAAAATCGTGCCGCCGCTTGGAAGCTCTGTTTCGCCGTTGCTTTCGACGTAGCCGACCAGAAACTGCTTTTCAGTCATTTTACGCATGTTTTGAAGGGCAATTCCGTCCAGCCGGCTTGATTTTTCGACGGTCACGCGGATCAGTTCGTAAGAAGAATTGTCAAATTGAAGGGAATCCGTGATGGCTCCGTGCTCAACTGCCGCAACAATGGCCTCAGCCGCCTCAACGTCAGGGTGAACCATAAAGTCAATTCCGTAGAGGTGACGGTTTTCGGTTGAAAGCTTGGTGGCGTGCTTTTGGGTGGCCGTGCTTGTGTTCATGTAATATGCGTAATTTCGTACCCGGGCAATTTTGAGAACATTCGGATAAACGGAATCAACGAGAGAGCAGGTAATCATGTTTACTTCATCGTTTGAAGTTACACAGACAAGGGCGTCCGCGTCTTCGATTCCGGCTTCTTCAAGAGTGTCGAGGTTGTTTCCGTCGGCCTGAATTACATTGCAGTCAAGTCTGTTGGATGCGTGCCGGACAGTAGTTTCGTCATTGTCGATGAGAACGACATCATTCTTTCCATTAATAAGACGCTTTGCAAGTTGAGTTCCTGTGAATCCTGCGCCAACAATTACGATTTTCATTAAGAGTATTTTAGCGTGTTGTTAAAATCTCTTCCACATGCTAGTATTTTATTTGTATGAAAAAATTTGCTTTTCTTTCTCTTGTTACGCTTTTTTCTCTAATTTTCTCTTCTTGTGAGCAAAAAATGTCCAAAGATGTTTTGCGCATCAACGTTGCTTCCGAGCCAGATTCTTTTTTTCCCTGGGAGTCTGCGGCGGCTGATACGGCTGCAATTTATTACAATATTTTTGACGGACTTTTCTCTTTTGACGAGAGGGGCAAAATTCATCCGGCCCTTTGCGAATCCTATGAAATTTCAAGCGACAAGCTGACTTACACTTTCCGTCTTCGTCAGGGCGTTAAATTCCACAATGGTGCTGATTTTACCAGCACTGACTGTTTCTACACTTACGAAAATCTTGCAGGCTTAAATGGAAAGGCCGTTAAATCTGACATGATGGCAAGTTCGATTGAATCAATCGAAGCCCCTGACAGATACACTTTTGTAATCAAGACCAAAAATCCTTTGGGCGGTTTTCTTGCCCTCAACATCTGTCCGATTCTGCCTGTTGGCTACACGAATCACGCTGAAAATCCGATCGGAACAGGTGCCTACAAATTCGTGGAATACCAGCCCCATGAGAAAGTCGTTCTGGAAAAGAACGAAAATTACTGGAATTCTGAAAATGAGCCCAAAATCCACCGCATAGAAATCTATGTCATGAGTGACGAACAGGCAATTCTTTCGGCCTTGCAGGCAAAAAAACTGGACATCGGTCAGATGCTTTCAGCTGAAAACGCAAAATCCCTCGAAAAGAAATTCCGGCTTTTTTCTGCCCCTCAGAACATGGTTCAGGTTCTTGGCCTCAACAATTCAGTAAAGCCTTTTGACAATCCCCTTGTCCGCCAGGCAATCACAATGGCTATAAACAAGGACGAAGTTATTGACGGCGCCATGGACGGTTTCGGAACAAAGCTCTACAGCAATTTTTCTCCGGTTTTGGGCGAATATTACAACGACCGCCTTTCAGAAATCTACAAAAATGATGCGGCGACTGCAAAAAGTCTTCTCGCTTCTGCAGGCTACGGCAACGGTTTTGATTTGGAAATCACTGTTCCAATCAACTACCGCATTCACGTCGATACAGCTCAGATTGTCGCAAGGCAGCTTGAGCAGATTGGAATCCGCTGCAACATCAAGCCGGTTGACTGGGCTGACTGGCTTGATCAGGTTTACACCAAATTTGATTATCAGGCCACGATTATTGCCTTTGGCGGAAAACTTGAGCCGGGCGAAGTCTTGCAGAGATATTTTTCTTCTTACAAGCGCAATTTTACCCGCTACAACAATCCTGTTTTCGACGAGACCTTCACAAAGGCAGGGCTTGAGACAGATTTGAACAAGCGAATCAAATATTACAAGTACTGTCAGGAATTGCTGGCAAAATCAGCTCCGGCTGTCTTCATCGCTGACCCAAACAACACAGTCCTGCTTCGAAAGGATGTCCGCGGTTTTGACGTTTATCCGGTGCTTTTCTACAACTTCGCCAAAATGTATTTCGAATAATTATGAAAAAATATCTTTCCCTTTCATTTGATGACGGCCCCAACCTCGCAGGCGATTCAACAATGAGCGACATGCTTGATATTCTTGAAAAGCAGGGTGTTCCGGCCTCATTTTTTTTGATTGGGGAAAAAATCTCTGAGGAAAATATTCCTGTCATAAAGCGGGCCCTCGAAATGGGCTGCGACATCGAAAATCATTCATGGACCCACCCGGACATGACAAAGCTGACGGCCGCCCAGATAATCGAAGAATACGAAAAAACTGACCGGGCAATCAGCAAAGTCACCGGTAAAATCCCGGAATTCTTTCGTCCGCCCTACATTTCCGTGAATCAGACTGTCTTCGACTCAATAAAAACCCCCTTCATCTGCGGAAAAGACTGCCGTGACTGGGAAGATGATTTTGGCGTGGAAGACAGACTCAAGATGCTGCTCGACGGCGTTAAGGACGGAACGATTTTCCTCCTTCATGTAACCGACGGCAACACCAAGACCCTCAAGGTGGTTGAACGCGCCATCCCTCTTTTGAAGTCCCAGGGCTATGAATTTGTGACCGTGCCCAAACTTTTTGAAATCCGCGGGATAGAAAAGACAAATAATGGCAAATTGCGGACATTTCTTTAATACTTTCTCAAATTGACATGTTTTTTTATTTAAGATAGGCTTAACTCCATGGAAAAAGTTGTTTTTGGCAGTCAGGCTGAAGTTCTGGTCGTTGATGATTCGAGCATGATTCTTTCATTGATGCGCCGGATTCTTGATAAAACCTACATCGTTCATGCTGTTGCTTCTGGCGAAGAATGCCTTGAATTCGTGCAGTCACACATACCGGATCTGATTCTCCTTGATTTTCACATGACGGGAATCGACGGACTGGAAACTCTACACCGTTTAAAAAGCAATCCGGAGACAAATTTGATTCCGGTAATTTTTTTGACCGGAGACGAGCATAACGAAACAGAAATACAAAGCCTGCATGACGGAGCAATAGATTTCATTTCAAAAAATCCTCTGGTTCCCGGAGTCCTCCTTCAGCGTGTCAAAAATACCCTGGCCCTTACCCTGCTTCAGAAAAAGCTTCAGGAAGAAGTCAACCGGCAGACCCTTCAAATCAAAGTCCTTACCCGAGAAATTACCGAAGCCCTTGCAAAAACCGTCGATGCCAAAGACCATTACACCAGGGGCCATTCACAGCGGGTTGCAAATTATTCGGCAGAAATCGCCCGCCGCATGGGAAAGTCACCCAAAGAGCAGGAGGAAATTTATTACATGGGACTCCTTCATGACATCGGAAAAATCGGAGTCGCAGGGAGCATAATCCGCAAAAATGCCCGCCTCACCGAAGACGAATTTGAAGAAGTCAAGGAACACCCCATGGCAGGCTACGAAATCCTCAAAACAATTACAGTCCTTCCAAATCTTCCTCTGGGAGCAAAATATCATCACGAGCACTTTGACGGCTCAGGTTACCCGGACGGCCTCAAAGGCTATCAGATTCCGGAAGTTGCCCGAATTATCGCCGTGGCCGATGTCTACGATGCCATGACCAGCAAGCGGGCTTATTCAGAAATCCGACCCCAGGCAGTAGTCAGGGCGGAAATCGAGCGCTGTCGAGGCACTTACTTTGACCCGGACATCGCCAACGTCATGCTCCGTATGATTGATGAGGATATTGATTATTCAATGCGGGAAGTTCTATAAGAAAACACTAAGAAAAAATACTCTCAAATTGATTTGCTGAGAAAGTGTGTTATACTTAATTGTATAATAAAAGTAAGTAGGTATGAGAGTTTTGAAAAGTTACATTGTTTTTTTGCTGTTGCCCTTCCTGTCAGCGCATATTTTTGCTGAGCCTTCTGGTATTTCCGGAGGTCCTGGTCATTCTGGCGGCTTTGGCGGCCCTGCAGGCGGTTTTTCCGGTGGCCCTGCTGGTCCTTCAGGTCCAGGTATCGGCGGCCGTGCTCCTTCTGGCGGTCCTTCAATAGCAGGCATTGCTTCAGCCCATGCAGGTGATTTTGGAGGCCACATTTCTCCTTCAGCCCCTTCCGCTCCCAATTCGCATACTCCTGGCCATTCAGCTCCATCAAATTTACCCGACTACGAAATAATGAACTATCGCGGTACAAGAACTGCCGCAAATAAAAAAGATTTTTCCCTTCAGAGCATAAAAAGCAACCTTTCAGATGATGACATGCTCACTCTTGAGATTCGCTTCAATCAGAGCGTAAATCCATTGTCTTTTAAAGACGAATCTATTATTCTTGACGGTGAAAATATTTGTAATGAAGCAAAACTGGTTTTCAATAAAAAGGGCGATACCTTAAAGATATCCGTTCCATTTGAAAATAAAAGTTTTTCTCTTCTGGTGCAAAATGTCGAGTCTTTTGGCGGTAAAAAAATAAATCCAGTTGAGTTAAAGAACATAAATGCGGGGAGTACGGTGAAGAATCTCAAGAAGGCCGGGGGCAAAAATGAATAGCGAAAAAAATGCAGGCATCAAGGTTTTAGTAGTAGAAGATGACAAGGGAATTTCCGATTTCATCATCCCTGAGCTCAAATACGAAGGCTTTGTCGTTTGCCTTGCTGAAAACGGACGTCAGGCGCTCGAAAAGTTTGAGACAGAAAAGCCGGATTTAATCCTCCTTGATGTCATGCTGCCTGAACTCAGCGGATTTGAAGTCCTGCGCAGGATTCGTGCCGTTTCAAATGTTCCTATTATCCTCGAAACTGCCCGCGGCGAAACAATCGACAAAATCACTGGCCTCAATGCTGGTGCCGACGATTACATTTCCAAGCCCTTTGAAATCGAAGAGCTGCTGGCCCGAATCAACGCCCTTTTCCGAAGAATCAATTCCTTCAAGCCTGCCGAAGAAAAATTTTCTGTACGCGGACTTTCCCTCAATGTAAGCAGGATGAGCTGCAGCATCGGCGAGCATGAAATCGTCCTTTCCAAAACAGAATTCCTCATGCTCAAGTGCTTTATTGAAAATCAGGGCAAGGTTCTTTCCCGCACGGACATTATCGATGTAATCTGGGGCAAAGGCCACTGCATCGACGAAAATACGGTTGACGTTTATGTCGGCTATATCCGCTCAAAAATTTCCGAAGTTTCCGAAGAAGAATTCATCAAAACCGTGCGCGGAGTCGGCTATCTCATGGAATAGGCTCAAGCGATTCTGATGAAGCCAAAATTTCTTAATTCATTTTCAGTCAGACTTTCCCTCCGATTCATGTTCATCATGACCGGAGCTGTCGTTTTCCTTTCTCTTGCCTTTCTCTTTTTTGTCCAGTCTCTCGTTGATAAAAATCAGAATATGGAGCTCATGGTTGCTGAAGATGTCGTTTTTGAAAAACTGGAAGAAGCCCGCTTAACGAGTGAATTCGGCTCAAAACTGGGCGAGTCCCTGGGCTCAATTCAGGCCCTTCCTTATTACATAACTTACATCATTTACGATGCAAAGGATTTTACCCTTCTTGCCACAAACGATCCCTTCCTGCCTTATCTCGAAGATTCCAAAGGTAAGGTAAATCATTACTTTGAAAAGAATTACTTTTTCGACGGAGACTTGAACATCATCTACTATGCAGAAAAACACGCCGAGTCCCAGAATGAAATTATCGTAGCCGTCGCGATAAACATGGATTTCAACACGATGGCAAAAATGTTTTCGAATTTGCCATTTGCCCTGCTTTTCATGGCGATTCCAATCCTTCTTCTTTCCTTCTTGATTTCATTTTTCATCACCAAAAAAATAATCAGTCCGGTCGTCAAGATCACAAGGGCTGCCCAGTCGGTAACAATCGAAAATCTTTCTGATTTGCTGCCTCTTTCCGGCAATGACGACGAAATCGACGAGCTTTCCGAGACCTTCAACTCGCTTTTCCTTAGGCTCAAGCAGGATTTTGACCGGGAACGCCAGTTTTCAAGCGATGTTTCCCATGAACTTAACACGCCTCTTACGGTAATTTCGGGGCAGACGAACCTTCTTCTGCGCTGGGGCAAGGATAGTCCTGAGCAGCTGGAAAAGTCACTGAACGCAATCAAAACTGAGTCCAAGACCATGCAGGCAATCATAGCCAATCTCCTGCAAATTTCCCGGATCGAAAGCGGCAGAATCAAGCCTCAGATTTCACAGGTTTCTTTGGCGGATATGTTCAGTTGGCTGACCGAAGAATTCAGCGAGATTGCACCAAGGGCAGAAATTATTTCCGAGGCAAACGGAATCGTCATCTCCACGGACGAAGAAATGCTCCATCAGGTTTTAACGGTTCTGATTTCAAACAGCATAAAATACGCCGGTCAGACATGCAGAATCAATTTAACGGCCTATAAAAAAGAAAACGTGATTATTATAGAAGAAAACGATGACGGCCCGGGCTTCTTAAAGGAAACTCTTCCCCATATTTTCGAGCGTTTTTACCGGGGAGACGAATCCCACACAAGAAAAGTCGCGGGATCCGGTCTGGGACTTGCAATCGCACAAACTTTGTGCACGGCCCTAAACGCCAAAATAAAAGCCCGCAACATGGTTCCCCACGGTGCAGGCTTTACGATTGAATTCCTTTTTGCATAAGCCGATTCTGAATAGCAAGAAAACAGGCGGAATCTGGGTTCTGGCACGAAATCGCCTGAGCTTTGCTCACTGCGATGTTCGGGACAGGTTCCAGATGGGAGCCTGTTTTTTGATGGACTTACGCAATGTTAATCTGAATCTTGCGAGGTGCGGCTTCTGCCTTTCGCGGAATCTTAATGGTCAGGACGCCGTTTTTGAATCCTGCTGTTACGCCCTCAGCATCGATGTCTTTCGGCAATGTGAAGCTTCGACGGAATGAAGGTCGGCGACGCTCACGGAGAAGATACTGTGGTTTTTCCTCTTTATCCTCATGTTTTTCGTGCTTGTCGCTCTTGTCTTCAATCTGTTTTGCAGCTGCTTTTTCAGAAGAGATTGTAAGTACGCCATCGTTAAGCTCAAGGCTTACATCATTCTCAGTTCTGCCAGGCAAATCCATGTCGAGGACATAAGAATCTTTGTTCTCAGTTACGTCAACATCAGGAACATTAGAGCTGTTGCAAAGTCCCTCAGTTCCATAAAAATCGTTGTTGAGCCAGTCGTTAAAAAGTGAAAGTGCGTTCATAAAAAACCTCCTATGATTAGCTCCGCGCTAACAGCGTTGAAGGAGCAATTGTTTGTAATTTAGTTTAGTTTCCGGGAATCTTCCGTTCCCGTATCAGATTTTCGTCTGACACTAAAGATATAGCAGAAAGCGTGCCAAGAATCAAAAATACCTCCTGTAATTTTGATTCTACCGAGAAAATTCTGTTCTGTTTTTAGGTTTTCGGGGAGTTCCCGCTTCGCGGTCGGGCCTTTCGTGGTTCCGCGCAGCCGCGCTCCATTACCTTCGGTAACTTATGCCACTACAGTCCCTAACTCTTGGATAAATATTCCTCACTGTGTCAAAATTTCCTGTAAAACTGTGTCAATTTTACTCACTTTCTTTAAGACTTATCTTTTTTTATGTTTCACTTTGCCTTTTCGCTGATTTTTTGGTATCTTTATATCGTGGCAATTTCAATTGAAAATTTTTTAACTAATTTCCTCAGAACCTATCCCATGCCATTTTCCGCCAAGGAATTGCTGGCAATGCTGTGTGGGCTTGGACATAAAATCACGCTTGCCGAACTGACTGACTTCCTTGATAACGATGTGCGTGCTTTCGCCCTGCAGAAAAAAATGTACATAACCCGTGCCGGAGCATTTACCGGCCAGCTTTTCAGTTTCGTTCCCACCCAGCGTGAAGTTGAGCAGAAGGTTTTTGTTCCAGGCGACCGCTGCATGCCTTTCGTAGATCTGGATCTTTTATCCTTTTCACTCACCTTCGAATTTATGGGACAGACTCTTCCTCATAAACTCTTCGCAACTGACTGCAATACAGCCAGGGACATGTTCTGCCTCTACGGTGACGAATTTTCTGCTCAATATATCAGTTCAGACCCGGCTTGCAGGGATTTGCACATAGCGGAGCGGGATTTCGAGCTTCCTTTAAAAATGAACCTCACCGGCGTTTCCCTTGAGCCGATTTTTGATAAGGTTGACTTCAAATATGGCGACAGAATTTTGTGCCGGGTTTATGACTGGGACAAGGGCGTCATCGAAGTCATCCCGATTCTTGAGCACAAGCTCAATCCTTTCCAAATCAGCGCTGACGACATGGAGCGCCACAAGTGGTACGAAAATCTCGAAAAGGCCTTGATTGCCAGTTTTGACAGCATGGGGCCATGTTCGGGCATCGAAGAGCAGCTGGCAAACGTCTTCTACGAAAACCGCAAGGAACTCTGCGTGCCAAACTGCGGTTCCATTCATGAATTCCTCGAAATTTCAAAAAAGGTTGGCATGGAGCTTTTCGGTGTTGAAACCCGCCTCTGGTTTAAGGGCAAGGACGTTCCGGCTGTCGGCAAGTGGAATCAGGGCTTGTACGAGGAAACGGGCAGGGCAATTCCATTCTTCGCCCTTCCGGACTTTGTAATCGACTGCTACATCAAGGATCAGATGTACGAAAAAAAGGACGACATCAAGGAAATCATCGAAAAAATCATTCCAAAAGAGCTGCCTATATCAAAAGAAGAAAAGGACATGCTCGCATTGCAAATAGAGAATAGAAATGCTATACTTCGCAAGCAATATAACTGGTTTGCAGACTTTGCGAATGGTTCACTCCGTCATCGTGCGCTCAAGCTTTTTGGAGAAGTTGGTTCTCTTGTTTTTGAACTTGACTGCGATAATAAAGAACTGGACATGCTTCCTCAGCAGGAACTTGTCACGCTTTCCCAGTTGTACACGCATATATCACGGATCCTGGAGATTTTATCTGAGGATTCTGAATGTGAAGAAGAAGAGGCGTGTGCGATGGAGCTTTCCCTTGAGGGCATGGAGATGAACTTCGAGGACATAAAACCGCTATTAATTTCGGCCTTGGATAAGGTCAAAAAGAATAGATTTAATGTTATCTAGCAGATGGCGTTCAGTCGGACAAAATCTGGGCAAGAGCATTAATTTATCTCTGAAAATCCAATCAGGAAATCTCAGAGATTCAAAAAATTTACTCTTAAAAGGTAGGGTTTTACTATGAACAGTGTAGGTATTGCAGCTGTTGCAAAGTCGATTCGCAGTCTTTCTATGGATGCGATTCAGAAGGCTAATTCAGGTCATCCGGGCTTGCCAATGGGAGCTGCCGAAGCAGCAGCCGTTCTTTATGGCGAAGTTTTAAAGCACAATCCGGCAAATTCAAAATGGGTAGACCGCGATCGATTCGTTCTTTCTGCTGGTCACGGATCAATGC
This sequence comes from Treponema ruminis, assembly GCF_014201975.1. Classification (NCBI taxonomy): domain Bacteria; kingdom Pseudomonadati; phylum Spirochaetota; class Spirochaetia; order Treponematales; family Treponemataceae; genus Treponema; species Treponema ruminis. The sequence continues at coordinate 157,494 of NZ_JACHFQ010000007.1, forward strand.
TTCTTTACAGCATCCTTCATCTTGCTGGCTACAAAGTTTCAATGGACGACATCAAGAGCTTCCGTCAGGTTGGTTCAAAATGTCCAGGTCATCCTGAATTCGGTGAAACAGACGGCGTTGAATGTACTGCAGGTCCGCTCGGTCAGGGTGTTTCAATGGCTGTCGGTATGGCAATTGCTGAGTCAATGCTTGCCGCACGTTTCAATACTGCAAACCACAAAATCGTAGACCACTATACATATTCTTTGGTTGGCGAAGGCTGTCTCCAGGAAGGCGTTGCTTCTGAGGCTTCTTCTCTCGCCGGCAACCTCAAACTCGGTAAACTCATCGTTCTTTACGATCAGAACAAAATTTCAATCGACGGATGCACAGACATCACATTCACTGATGACATCGCAAAACGCTACGAAGCTTACGGCTGGCAGGTTCTCAAAGGTGACATGTACGATGTTGAGGGCATGGTTAAGCTCATCAATGAAGCAAAAGCATGCTCAGACAAACCGTCTTTGATTATGCTCAAGTCTGTAATCGGAAAGGGCGCTCCAAAAGAAAACACAGCTGACGTTCACGGAGCACCTCTCGGTGTTGACGGCGTTAAGGCTGCCAAAAAAGCACTCGGCTTGCCGGAAGACAAAGACTTCTACGTAGAGCCAGCTGCATACGACTTCTTCAAGGAAAAGGCAAAGGATTTCGCAAAGGCTGAGGCTGACTGGAACGCTGAGTTCGCAGCTTGGGCAAAAGAAAATCCAGAGCTCAAAAAACAGTGGGATGCATTCCACTCAGACGCTGCTACAGCAGAAGTTGCTGATGTTGAGTACAAAGTCGGTGATGCTTGTGCTACACGCGACGCATCAGGCAAAGGCCTCAACATGATCGCTGCCCGCTACGGAAACCTCGTCGGTGGTTCAGCTGACTTGATGGGACCAAACAAAACTGCATTCAAGGCTTGCGACGAGGGAACATTCTCTCCTGCAAACCGCAAGGGCCGCACAATCGAGTACGGTATCCGTGAGTTCGCAATGAGCGCTGTTTGTGCAGGTATTTCTTTGCACGGCGGCTTGCGCCCATTCTGCGCTACATTCCTTGTATTTGCTGATTACCTTCGTGCAAGCTTGCGCGTTGTTTCTTTGATGAAACAGCCTGTAATCTATGTATTCACACACGATTCAATCTACGTTGGCGAAGATGGTCCTACACACCAGCCAATCGAGACAATGACTTCATTGCGCGCTATTCCAGGCGTTCAGGCAATCCGCCCGGGCGACCCAGAAGAGTCAGTTGAGGCTTGGAAAATCGCTTACGCTTCAAAAGATCATCCGGTTTGTATGGCATTTACCCGCCAGGCTCTCCCTGTTTACGAGAAGGCTGACAAAAACTGGAAGAAAAACATGGCAGAAAAAGGTGCTTATGTCGTTCTCGAAGGAAACGCAAGCCCTGACATCACAATCCTTGCAAGCGGTTCAGAAGTCAGCATGGCTTTGGATGCAGCAAAACTTGTTTCTGGCAAAACAATCCGCGTAGTTTCAGTTCCAGATTTGAAGAAGTTCTCTCAGCTTTCAAAGGCTGACCGTGACGCAATCATCGGAAATGCAAAACGCATCGTTTGTACAGAAGCCGGAATCAGCATGGAATGGCTCCAGTTCACAAGCAAAGAAAACTGCTTCTGTCTGGATAACTTTGGCACATCTGGCCCGGCCAAGAAAGTTGCAGAGTTCTTCCATTTCACAGCAGCTGATTTTGCAGAGATGTTGAAGAAATAAAAATACCGGTTAAATTAAGAATTAACTAGATAAAACAAAAAAGCAGGCTTCCAGTCGTGGAAGCGGCTTATCGAAATCGCAGGCTCGCCTGCTACACGCGTTTTGTGCTTGTAATTATATACGTTTGCCGCTTACGCGGCAGCACAAAACGAGTGTTTTCGTAAGCCGTCCCACTCCTTCACGCCTGCTTTTTTTGCGTTTATGAGCTTAGCTTAAATTTTCCGGATATTTATTTCTTCACCTTTGTGGAAAAATCTTCCTTACTTAGATTTTCTTTTATTCACTAGCCAGCCGGTGAGTGCGAAGCCGATTCCTGCCAGGATCATTAAAAAGCATAGAATCTGGCCGGTGGAGATGTTCAGCAGGCTGGTGTTCATGTAGAGGGGGGCGTTGGATTCGGTGGCGAATCTGTAGCCTATGTCTGCGTCCGGTTCGCGGAAATATTCGATGAAGAAGCGGAAGATGCCGTAACCGCCTGAGTAGAGGGCGATTAAAAAACCGTCAAAGGGCTTTCTTTTGTGGAAGAACCAGATGATTGAGAACAAAACCAGACCTTCAAAAAAAGATTCGTAGAGCTGGCTTGGGTGGCGGGGAAGATTTACCAGGTTTGTGCTGGCTTCCATGCCGATTTTAGCCATGAAGTCCTGAACCCAGGCCTTTGATGCTGAGAATTTTTCGGCGTGAGGAAAGACCATGCCCCAGGGAGCTGTGGTGATTCGTCCGTAAAGCTCGCCGTTCATGAAGTTGCCGATTCGGCCGAAAGTGTAGCCCAGCGGAATTGCCGTGACCATTGAGTCTGTCCATTTCAAAAATGAAACCTTGTTCTTCCAGCACCAGAAAATTGTTCCGACGAATCCGCCGATGAAGCCTCCGTGATAGCTCATTCCTGCCAGTCCTGTGAAACGGCCGTTCTGGAAGGGCCAGAAAATAAGCCAGGGCTTTTTGAGATAGATTCCGGAAGTGTCGTAAATCAGTGTTGAAAAAACGCGGGCTCCAATCAAAAGAAATACGATTCCTGTCGCAATAAAGCTGAAAATATCGTCTTCACTTGCCTTGCGCATGGTTCCGTCGGCATTGAGGCCGTCCAGGGCTCCTTCACGCAGCAATTTCTTGAGGACTAAAAAAGCCGTTCCAAATGCGAAGATGTACATGAGACCGTACCAGCGCAAAAGGCCGAGCAGGGGCAGTCCGGGAAAAATTTCCGGGTGAATCCAGGAAGGATAATTGATGTATAATGGAAGAATCATAACTTGAATCCTTGTTTTGCCGCTTTGACCAGCCGTGACTTTAACATGATGTTTTCGTTTTTGAGCTGGTTGAGTTCGTACTGCTGGGTTTTAATCATTTCTGCAAGTTCACCGACGTTCAAGGCGCCGCTTCCGACCAAATCCTCAACGTAAGACATTTTTGCTGAGTAATCGTCGCTGGCTTCTTCCGAGGCCTGCTCAAAGCTTTCGTCGAAGCTCAAGGACTCTGTTTGCATGATTTTTTCTGCGATGCGGAAAATAGCCTGGGCAAGCACGGAATTTGGCTTGTAGACAGTGACCGGCAGGCTTGAAGAAAGGGCCTTGTCCTGCATTGAATCGCGGTACATTACGCCGAGGGATTCAACGTCGAGACCAAGATACTGCTGGCATGAGCGGCGGATTTTCTGTGCCTTGTCCGCATCCTTTGGCTCGTCAATCATGTTCATAATCAGACGGGGTCTGAACTGGGCCAGTCGTTTTTTGAACTTTTCTCCGCTTTCCGGATCGATTTCAGTGATTTTTTCAATCAGTTTTGGAATGTAAAGCCTTTGCAGGGAAGCTGAATCGTTTCGGAGCTTTGTGATGTAGTCCGCTGCCTTTGAATTCTTTTTGAAAGTGGCAGCCATGAGGCGGAAAACTGCGTTTTTAAGGAAAAGATAGCCGTTCAAGGTTGCCGTAACTGTAGGCGCCGTGACGATAATTCCCTGTGGAGAAATGAGGAAGAGGTCAAGAATCGTAAGATGTGTGCCCGCTCCCAAATCGACGATAAGATAATCTGCGTCAACATTATGGAATTTTTTAATCAGGGAATTTTTTTGAGCTACTTTGAGTGCGCTCAGTCCGGGAATTTCTGAATCTCCTGCGATAAAACTGACGTTCTTGTAGTCAGTTGGTGTAATGATTTCTTCGAATTTTGACTCGCCTGTCAGAAAAGTGCCGATTCCTTTTTTGGGAGAATTCTGTCCGATAACAAGATGAAGATTGGATGCTCCCAAATCAAGGTCTGCGAGAATGACTTTTTTGCCCGCCTGACCGAGTGCGATTGCTAAATTTGCGGAAAGAAGGCTTTTTCCAACTCCGCCTTTACCGCTTGCTACTGGAATAATTTGCATAAAATTGATTATATCACACTTTTCTTTCTTTATAAAGATTGATTTTTCTCTTATAGAAACATAAAATAGAATTAATATGAAAAATTTTGATTCTATTATGAAACGTGTAAATTCTATTCTTTTGATTTTTATAATTGCCCTTTTTGCTTCTCAGTGTTTTGCTCAGTCCGCTTCAAATTCTGCCACTGAAAAAACTTCAAAATCCCGCCAGTGCATGGAATTGATGAACGGCGTTTTTGATTTCGTTCAGCGTAACTATGTTGATGAGATTGATCCCCAGGTTCTTTATGAAGGTGCCCTCAAAGGTATGCTCGAAGCCCTCAAAGACCCATACACTGTCTACCTCGACAAATCAAGTTTCAGAAATATAAATGACACCACTTCAGGCTCATTTGGCGGCGTCGGCTTGCAGATTTCAAAACCGGTTGAAAACAGCCCGGAAAAGCCGGCCTTTGTTGAAGTCGCTTCCCCGGTCGAGGACACTCCTGGCTTTAAGGCCGGGATCCTTGCTGGTGATTTGATTATTTCCATCAACGGAACAGACACCTCTACAATCACGATGGAGCAGGTTCTTGATATGCTTCGCGGAAAGGTCGGTGAAAGCGTTGACCTGATTATCCGCCGCGGCAAGAACATGGAATTCCCTGTAACTCTTGTCCGTGCCATTATCGAAGTTCCGGTCGTAAAATACGGCATGATCGAAGGAACAAAAATCGGCTATGTCCGCCTGATTGAGTTTACTCCCCACACGGTTGAGCGCACTCAGGAAGCCCTTGATTCATTCCAGAAAAACGGAGCCACAGGCCTGATTATCGATTTGCGAAATAATCCGGGCGGCTTGATTACAAGCGCGGCTGACATCGCAGACAAATTCATCGATAACGGTCCGATTGTCTCAACAAAAAGCCGTCTTTCATTTGAAAACTCAGTCTTTACTGCAACACCAAAAAAGACCACAGTCCGAAACATGCCGATTGTCGTCCTCATCAACAAGGGAAGTGCATCTGCTTCAGAAATTGTCAGCGGTGCCCTCAAAGACAATCACCTGGCTTACCTGGTCGGTCAGCGAACATACGGCAAAGGTTCCGTTCAGCAGGTTTTGCCTCTTTCATCATCTGACGGAATTAAAATTACCATGGCCCGCTACTACACTCCGAGCGATGTAAATATCGATAAAATCGGAATTCCGCCTGACAGGGAAGTCCTCTTCCCGGTTTTGAGCGAAGACGGCGAAAAGCAGTATCTCGAGCTCTACAAGTCTACTGAAATTGCTGACTTTGTTGACGGCCGCTCTGACTTGACCGAAAAGCAGATTTCTGATTTTGCAAAGAAATTAAAGAAAAAGTACCCGGAAATTGATGACGCAAGCTTGCGCAAACTGGTTCGAAATGAAGTCAACAAAACAAAGGGAACCATGCTCTACGATCTGGACTACGACATCCAGCTCAACGAAGCGATTTCAATTCTGCAAAAAGAAGACTTTGTCACACTGATTAAAAACACAAAGACCCTCAAGGAACTTCAGGATCTGGCTGTTCTTGACGAAAAGAAATAAAAACTGCCACGCAAGTCTGGCAAAAAAGAAATGCGGCAATATATCTCTCAGAAAAATCTTGATTCAAAAGGACTTCTCACGATAATCGGCAAGGACTATCGCTATCTGCGCAATGTCTTGCGCCTTGTGACCGGTGATATGATTCATGTGCGCCTTGCAAGCGGCCAATTGCAGCCCATGACCGTCTGCCAGATTGACGAAAAGACCAAAAAAATCACTTTGCAGGCCTGCGACACTCTTGAAGGGGAAGAGGGTGAAAATCAGCCGGAAGAAACCCAGTCAATTGAATCAACGGAATTCACTCTTTTCATGGCAGTTCCAAAATCCTCAAAATTTGACCTGATTGTCCGTCAGGCGACGGAGTGCGGCTTGGCTAGAATCATTCCAGTTCAGACCGAATTCTCTCAGACCGGCGGCGAAAAAATGAACTTCCGCGGCGAGAGGTTTGAACGCATCATAAAGGAAGCCCGCCAGCAGAGCGGAAGCCCGGTCAGCACCAGAATCGAAGACTGCGTTACTTTAAACGAAGCCTGCCAAATCTGGGAAAGGGAGACCGAAAACTTGCCTGACTCAGAAAAACTGGCCCTGGTCCTTTACGAGCGGAACGATTCCACGGTCCCAATCCCGGAAGCCTGCGGAAAAAAAGAAAATCTCAAAAAAATCGCCCTTTTCTGCGGAAGCGAGGGCGGAATTTCCCCGGATGAGGTAAAAGCCCTCTGCCAGTCAGGCTTTACGGCCGTCCATCTGAAAACAAACATCCTCCGCTGTGAAACTGCCGCCCTTTACGGCATTGCCGCAATCCAGGTGGAAACGAGCAGATAGGGAAGATTCCTGCCTGCTTATTGTAATACGCTTAATTTTATGTTAATCTTTGATTAATTTTAGAATAGAGAATCAAAATGACTAGAATCGAATTGTTGGGCGTGCCGGTGGATGTGTGCCGGCCGGAAAATCTTGAAGAAGAAATCATGAAAATCCTTGAAAAGCCTGGCACCAAACAGATTGTTTTCCTTACGGTATGGGATTTGCTCAAAGCCCGGAATAAAAAAAAGGATTTCGGTGACTGTCTGCGCAATGCGGATTTGATTCTTCCAATCTCAAAAAGCATTTTAAAAGGCGCCCGCTTCCTCAAGCTTGATGTTCCTGTCCGCTACAATCCTTTTAACGCGGTCATCCAGATTCTCAACGCCCTCGACCATCATTATAAGTCGCTTTATCTTCTCGGAGCCCGCAAAAAGACCCTTCAAAAAGCCGAGCACAACGTTCACGACACTTTCAAAGGTCTTCGAATCGTCGGCCGCTACGTCGGATATTTTCCAAAATCTTCTGAGGCCGATGTCGTTCAGGCGATTTACAAGGCTTCTCCTTCCCTGGTCATTTTGAGTGAGGGTATCAAGGAGAAAAATCTCTGGGCCTATCACCGCCGCGACAAATTTTCATCGAGCATCTTCCTCTATTACCGGGACTGCATAGGTATTTTTGCAGGCCGAATACGCCGGGTAAGCGAAAAGACTTTCGACGCAGGCAAGGAAATCTGGAACGAAATAGGTCACAGCCCTTTCAAGGTATTCCTGATTTTCCCTTACATGCGATATAAATTGCTGCTGCTTTTCTACAGATTGTTCCGCAAAGACGGCAAACCCAAGGTAAAAGGTGAGTCTGGAATCTATCATGTTGAGAGCATGGAAAAAAAGGCGGAAAATCCTTCGTGATTCTTCTTTTTTCAGATGAAACCTCAGATTTTACTTTTCTTCGCGAGAATTCTGACTTGCAGCTGCGTTTTGCATCTGATTTTGCCATGCTTGAAAAAATCTGCGAGAAATTTGGCGCCGAGAAAATCTTCGTTTCCAAAAAGCTCGCTGATTCAAAATTCCTTTCCTATGTAAAGCAAAAATCTTTTAACTTTTTCGAATATCAGAAAATCGAAGAAATCTGCCCTTATTTATCTGAGCCGGCCGGAAAAACAGATTCGGAGTCTGTCGATGACTCTTCAATCCAAAATCTGCCGGCTTTTAAAAATCTTGTGGGCTCTTCTCCGGCAATGAAAAAACTCCGCCGGGAAATACTTAAAATTGCTTCCTGTGACCTTGCAGTCCTGATTTTGGGCGAGACCGGAACAGGAAAAACGACTGTCGCAAGGGCAATTCACGACCTTTCTGCCCGCCGTGACAAGCCCTACAGGGATTGCGTTCTTTCAAATTCAAATGAAACGCTTGTTGAGGCAAAGCTTTTTGGCACTGTAAAGGGGGCTTTTACCGGTGCCCTTGATTCTGCCGGAGTCTATGAGGAAGCCAATGGAGGCAGTCTCTTTTTGGATGAAATCGGTGAAACCAGCATGAATATCCAGACAAAATTGCTGCAGGTTTCAAGCGAGCACAAAATCAACAGAATCGGCTCGCAAAAGGACATAATTGTCGATAATAGAATGATTTATGCGACTAACGCGAATCTTGAGAAGAAAATCTTTGAGGGAACTTTCCGGGAAGACTTGTATTACAGGATAAATGATATAGTCCTCAGGCTTCCGCCCTTGCGTGAGAGACTGGAAGACATTCCTGAACTCTGCCGGATGATTTTAAAGAATCAAAAGATAAAGAAGGAAATTTCTGACACAACAATCAGCCTGCTGCAGACCTTTCACTGGAAGGGTAACGTCCGCCAGCTGGAAAAATGCCTCTGTGCGGCCGCAGTCGTTCACTGTGAAGGCGACGTTATTGAGCCAAAAGATATAAAGCTGTAGAGGGACTTTTGGCGACCGGCTCCCTAGGGAAGGCTTTCCCCTCCTTAATTATCTGCCTGCCGCTTGCTTGCCAGACCTGCTGCCTTGTCGAAAATCTTTTCTATATATTTTGCTTCGCTTTCGCTGAGGGCGGCTCTTGAAAGGACGTCCGTCCAGAATTTTTCCATGTCGGGCCGGCCTGCCAGCTTGAAAAAGCCGATTTTCTGCAGGTTGTCGGCGATTTCAGTCACCGTTTTTCCCAGTCTTTCAAGTGAAACCGGAGTGTAGCCCGGCGAGAATTTATTTTTGCCTTCAAGAGACTTTCTGAAAATGTGATAGGAAATAATCTGAACGGCGTGAGAAAGGTTGAGGGAGCCGAATTCGTCGCTGGAAGGAATCGTTACGCCCATGGTGCACTCGTCCAGTTCTTCTTCTTCGAGACCTGTCCTCTCATTTCCAAATACAACGGCAACTTTTCCACTGGCTGAAAGACTGTCAGCGCTTTCTGCGAATTCTTCAGGCAGCAGAAGTTTACCCCGCTTTTTTCCCCGGCGGCGGGTCGTTCCTGCTACAATCGTACAATCTTTTGATGCTTCGGTAATTGAGTCGAAAAACTGGGCATTTTCCCAAATTGAAGCGGCGTGAATTGCAAGAATCCGCACCCGCTCCTCGTCGAAATCTTCTTTTTTGCCCACGATTCTGAGGGTTTTAAGGGAATTATTTGCCATTGCCCGGCAGACGGCTCCTACGTTCCGGCTTTCTTCGGGGCGGCACAAAATTATTACGACATTTGAAAAATTCATAAAAACAGTCTACTTTTTTTGAAGGATTTATGCTATAATCGTTTTATAAAAAAGTTTTAAAGAGCACTTCTGCAGCGTTTTGCGTTAAAATGACTTTAAAATAAAAAAAAACTAGACTAAACACTGATTTTTGGTGTATCATATAATGGCTTTGTTATAAAAGTTTTAATTGAGGTAGGTAGCATGAGCAACAACAATGATCTTGTTCCGGGATTCAATGACGAAAAAGACGATAGTCTCAAGATTAACCTTGAAAAAATTAATGATGTTGATAATGGTCTCGTTATTTATTTAAACGGATATATCGATACTTACAACTCAAGTTTCTTCCAAAAGAGAATTTCCAAAGTTGTAGAAAGCGGATTTGTTAACCTGATTTTCAATTGTTCAGCCCTTAACTACGTTTCTTCAACTGGTATCGGTTCTTTCACTGCATTCCTCAAACTCATTAAGCCAAAGGGGGGAGACATCGTTCTTCTCGAAATTCAGCCAAAGGTATACGAGGTATTCCAGCTTTTGGGATTCTCTCAGTTCTTCAATATCAAAGATTCTTTGCCGGATGCAATCAATTTCTTCAAGCAGGGCGCTCCTGTTTCAGAAAGCATCTTCCCAAAGATTTTCAGCTGCCCGGTTTGTTCAAAACGCCTCAAGGCTACCCGTGCAGGCCGCTTCCGCTGTTCAGAGTGCAAATCAATTCTTGCAATCGATCAGCACGGTCAGGTTTTCCTGGGCTAGGGCAAATTTAATCAGAATATTTTAAGGCCACTTCAAAAAGAAGTGGTTTTTTTTATCTATTCGTGTTATTCTTATAGTATAATGAAACGTGCTTTATATTTTGCCATAATTTATCTGGCAGCAATGCTGGTCGGTACCCTCATCTTTGCAACTCTTTTTATGTTCAGTTGCAATTTAAACATGTTCGTTACGGGGCTGCCAGTATCATTTTTTTCCCTTCATTTTTTTATGACGGGCGTTCTCCTTTCAATTCCTCTGGTTTGCATTCTGATTCAAATCCTTCTTATTTTGTATCTTGTCAGGCATCCAAAGTGTCAGTTGATTTCCCTGATTATGTACTCAGTTTTCGGGCTGCTTTCATGGCTTTTCCTCATTCCGATGGATTTAAAGCTTATTTCCCGATACGAGTCCGATGACCTTTTGACCCGGGTTGAGACTTCTTCGACTGGAGTTTTCCGAAAGGAAGCCAACGGTGTTTACTATTACACCCGGATTGGTGAGGACGGCTGTGCCGACGGCCTCTTTTTTGACACAAGCGGCTATCTCGGTCAGGAAGGTTCTGTAGTTCCTCTCTTTAATCTGCCGGTCAAAAACGAATCTGCCTTCCCTTATTCTGACATCCTCATCAAAAATTCCCTGCTGCCAAGTCAGCTGGTCACTTATCCTCTTTCAGTTTATAACGCTCTTCTTACGGCGGCTCAATACAGCGCTTCCCTGGGCTTTTTGGCCTGGCTGGCCTTTGCTTCGATGGGGCTGGCCCTGCTTGCAGTTTACGGCACTCAGTTTTTAAGTTCATGGAAGCTGGCTAACGTAGCCTGCGTGATTATTTCAGCGGTCGCGGTTTTGGTCATCAACTATCTTTATTACATGAACATCATGCCTGGAATTTTTAAGGAACTCGCCGGGAAGCTTTCAAATTTTACCGGCCTCAAGGATCCTTTGATTGTCCTTATCAATTTGATTATTTCCCTGCTCTGCATCGGCATTGGAATTTTCATGGGAATTTACCGTCTTAAGGGCGTGGAGAGCGAAGAATGAAAAAGACAAGCATTATAGTTTTGGTTTATGCAGTTTTTGCCTTTGCAATTTGTCTGCTGATTTCTTTTTTGATGAAAAATCTTCCGGTTTTGCTTCCGGGCGAAGAAAAATCTTACATCATTTCCCGTGCCTTTCTCTTTTTCTGCCGCTTCCTGCCGTCTCTGGTTTTCAGTGCTTTTTTGATTGGCTGTGCCATTGCCTACGGAAAGAATGCTGAAAAGGCTAGAATCAAGTATTCGCCGCTGATTATGTCTCATTTCAGGCGCATGATGATTTCTTCTATTGTAATCGTTTTCATTGTTTCCCTTCTTATCGAAGTTTTCGTGCCTTATTTTGAGCAGCGTCAGGCCAAGGCCCGGATTAAGCCGGTTCTTTTTGCAGAATTTATGAGCCTGAGCCATGAATATTTCGACAAGGGGCAGATGAACCTGGCTTTTGAGTATTCTTACAATGCGCTTCTTTTAAATCCCAAGGACAAGGACGCCCTTTATATCAATGAACATTCAGGCGCTGAGTTGAATTCATTGAAGATGGTGCTTGACCGGCCGGAAGAGCCCAAATTCGTCTTTACTCCGATCAAGGAAACTCAGGGCGAGACGATTACTTCCCTGCTCAAAAAGGCAAAGGAAGCCGCCGAAAAAGAAAACTGGTTTGATGCCCATTACTACGCTTATCTTGCTGTTGAAGTTGGCAGCGAAAAGGACCTTAATCTTGATGATGCGAACCGACTGGCAAGCGAGGCCTGGAATCATCTTTTTGACCCGACTGTGATTAAAGAGACTGACGAACAGATTTTGTTCCGGAAAAAGCGTGAGGCCTACAAGACTTTCATCAGCGGTGACAATATTGAGGCTTATTATCAGTTTTTGGAGATTGCCGCTTTCTCTGACGTGGCTGCCCGCGACCCGGACGTTTCAAAATTCCTGGAGATTGCAAGGGAACGTGTAGAAAACCAGTGCTTCTTTGTCGAGGAAGTTGAAAATCTCCGCCGCTTTGAGGCATACAATAATATTTACTTTGCTGTACCTCATGATGACGGCTCAAAGGACATTGTTTATATCCGCGGAATAACGCCTGTCAAAAACTCCGGCAGAACCATTCAGTATGTCCGTGGCTTTACCCTCTTTACTTACTCAAAGGAAGGTCGCTTCCAGCGCTCGATTTTCGTTCCATATGCCAAAATGCTTTCAGAAAAAGCTTCTATGTTCGACTCTAGCGCAAAAGCTGCCTTTGGAATCAAAGAGGAATTCAAAAATGTTCCTTACCTCATGCTGGAAAGCATCTCGAAAAACGACCGTAGTGAAAGAATTTCGCCGGTTTATGAATATGATGCGGATTATGTAAAAAAGAACGAGCCATTCCTGAGCAATTACTTCGTTCTTGGCCTGCCGATGAAGGACTTTAACCTTTTGTGCGATACGACGGCCGGTTCCCTCAAGATGAATTTGATTGCCCTGATTAAGTTTTTGCCCAAGACAAGGCAGTACGGCTATTCTTACGAGGTTTACAATTCTGACTTTATTCACAGAATTTCTTATCCTCTGGTAATGCTGATTTGCTGTATTTTCATGGCCTGCATGGCCTGGAACTACAGGCTCAAGAATTCCCAGCTCTTCAAGTTCAAGTGGATTTTCCTCATGCCGGCAATTACCTTCATCTTGTATTTTGTTCTGGAGTGCGGACTCTACATCTGCCGCATGTTGAATTATGCTCTGGTGGTGATGCTGGGGGCGGGCGCCGTGTATGTGAGCCTGTCCGTCCTGGTTTTGATTTTTATAATCGTCTGCTTTAACTTCGTATCAAGAACAGCGGACTAAAAAGAAAGGGAAAGCTAAAAGCTTTCCCTTTTTCGTTTACTAATCTTCGATTTCGACCTGTTCGATTCTGGCTCCAAGAGAGCGGAGTTTTTCGACCAGGTTCTCGTAACCACGTTCAATCTGATAGACATTGCTGATTTCGCTTTCGCCGTGTGCGATTAAGGCTGCGATTACCATGGCCATGCCTGCTCGTACATCTGGGGAAACGAGCTTGTCGCCGTGGAGTGTGCATGGACCAGAAACTACGGCCCGGTGAGGATCACAGAGGGTGATTCTTGCTCCCATTGAAATGAGCTTGTCTACGAAGAACATGCGGCTTTCAAACATCTTTTCGAAAATGAGGACTGTGCCCTCAACCTGAGTTGCAACGACAGTCATGATTGATGTCAAATCTGGCGGGAAGCCCGGCCACGGAGAGTCGTCGATTTTTGGAATCATGCCGCCCAAGTCTGTGTTGACCTTCATTTCCTGACCGAGGGCTACTGTGAGGGCGTCTCCTTCGATTGTCCAGCGGATGCCCAGCTTGCCGAAAGCTACGCGGAGAGGCCGCATGTCCTTAGGATTTACGCCTGTGATTGTGATTGAGCCTTTTGTGGCTGCTGCAAGACCGATATATGAGCCGATTTCCATGAAATCAGGGCCGATTGCAAAATCCGTGCCGTGGAGCTTTTTAACTCCGTCGATGTTAAGGATGTTGCTTCCGATTCCGGTGATTTTTGCGCCCATTGCGACGAGCATGTTGCACAGATCCTGAACGTGAGGCTCGCTGGCGGCGTTATTGATGATTGTGTGTCCTTCTGCAAGGACTGCCGCCATTACAGCGTTTTCTGTGGCGGTGACGGATGTTTCGTCAAGGAATATGTCGGCTCCAACCAGCTTGTTTGCCGTGAAAGTAAAGGGGCCTTCGACTTCGATTCGGGCACCAAGTTCCTGCAATGCGAGGAAGTGAGTGTCCACGCGGCGGCGGCCGATGACATCTCCACCCGGTGGCGGCATAACAGCCTTGCCTGTTCGGGCTACAAGAGGACCTGCAAAGAGGATTGAAGCACGGATTTTTTTGCTTAAGGCTGCAGGAATGTCCGAGCTCCGGATAAGGGAAGCGTCGATTTTCCACTCGTGTTCGCCGATTTTCTCAACGCTGGCTCCGAGTGCCTGCAAAATCAAAAGCATTACGCCTGTGTCTTCTATTTCTGGAATATTTCGTAAAATTACTGGTTCTTCACTCAAAAGTGTGGCTGCGATACAAGGCAGGGCCGCATTTTTGTTTCCGCTGGCGGCGATTGTTCCGCGAATTGGAATACCGCCTTCGATTCTGTATTTATGCATAAATCAAATTATAGCAGAAAAAATGGCTAAAGTCGAGTTTTAGATTGTCCGGATATTTTTCAGGCTGATCTCAGTCGTAAATCCGTCGTCACTGTAAAGCTCGTAGCCTGCGCTTGAATCTCCCAGCTTTATAATGGAAGAATAGTCCACGTCTCTTGAAGTCTGGGCGATTTTTCCACAAAGAGGGATTGATTTCCCCTTTTTGATGAAGAAAACAACCGTGTCTTCAGGAATGTCGATGTAGTGTCCGCCTTTTTCGATCGGAGCCTGACTTGCCTGACAGTTTTTCCAAGTGACCTGAATCATGTCTTCCGGGAGATAGACGAAGCGGCCTTTTGCGTTCTGCCTGTAAACCGGGGCAACAAGAACTTCATTTCCAAGCATAAGCTGGTCTTCGATGTCGCGGGCAATTTTGTCTTCCGGGTAATCGAAAGAGAGGGGGCGGAACATCATGTCGTTTTTAAGGCTGGCCTTGATGAATTCACTGTAAATGTATGGAAGAAGGGCATAGCGGAGTGAGAGCACGCTCTTGAAATCCTCACTCTGGCCGAAAGCATAACATTCCTGATTTCTTGTGTTCCAGGCTGCATGGTTTCGCATGAGCGGTGTGAAAACGCCAAAAGCGAGCCAGCGGAGAACTAAATCGCGGGAACTTGAATCGCCAAAACCACCGATGTCAGCACCTGTGTACAAGAATCCGCACATATTGAGGGAAGGAAGCATTTTCAGCTCCATTTCCAGATTGTTCCACCAGGCAAGGTTGTCGCCCATCCAGATTCCGCCGTAACGGTGAGAGCCGATGCAAGAAGCGCGTGAGTAGAGAAGCGTGCGCCTGTCTTTTTTGATTTCGTTCAGGCCTTCGCGGGCTGCCTTTGTCATGAGGGCACCGTACATGTTGTGAAGCTTGTCATGGCTTACGCTCACTTTCTTGCCATTCAAATCCATTACTTCGTGATAGAAACTCTGGTAGTCCTTTAATCGGTTGCATGTGCTTCCTGAAACCGGGGTAAATTCAAAGAAGGTGTTGATGTCGAGTTCCTTGCCCTTGAAAGACTCGAATTTGTCGAATGCTTCTTTGAGTCCCTCTTCCGTGTAGAAAAGGGCAGGTTCGTTCATGTCGTTCCAGAAGCCTTCTACGCCCGCATCAGTAAGGGCCTTGTACTTGCTTCCGAACCATTTTCGGGCATCCTCGCGGAAAAAGTCTGTGAAAACGCATTTTCCAGGCCAGACTGCGGCGACAAAATTGCTTCCGTCTGCTTTTTTGCAGAAATATCCGGCTTTTTTGCCTTCCTCGTAAACTTCATAGCCCTCTTTTTGCTTGATTCCGGCATCGATAATTGGAATCAGGTGGATTCCCTCTTTTGCCATGTCTTCATTGAGCTTTTTGAAGGCCGGGAATTTTGCCTTGTCCACGGTAAAATCCATGAATTCTTCCATATAATCGATGTCCAGGCAGACGCTGTCGAGGGGTAGCTTGTTTTCCCTGTATTTTTTTACGACTTCGCGGACGTCTTTTTCAGTGCGGTAGCCCCATCTGCTCTGCTGGAAGCCGAAAGCCCAGAAAGGCGGAATGTAGCTTTGACCAATCATCTGGCGGAACTGGTGGACTATGTCTTTGAGGGCTGCTGATTTTTCGCCCTCGCTGCTTGTGATTTCGTAGAGGAAAATGCCCTCGACATCGCACTTGACTGTAAGGGTGTCGTAGTCTGTCCAGCCTATGTCGAATTCGATTTTGCCAGGAGTGTCAAAGTAAAGGCCGGAGATTTTTTCGCCAAAAATGACGATGAAATTGTGGGCACCGTAAAGTGATGAGTCAGATTCGTTTCCGCCCGGCTTGTCTGAGCACCAGCTTGTGTAGTGGAAGCCCCGCTTGTTGATTCCGCGGACATTTTCGCCGAGACCAAAAATCATGTCCTCTTTGGCCATTTTGTATTCAAAAGCGAAAGGCCAGTCTGATTTTACAGCTCCCTGGCTGAGAGAATTTGTGCTCAAAGAAAGGTCATTTACGACTGCGTCGGTCTGGATAATCGGATTACCGAATCTGAATTTATTAATCATGATTAAAAGTATATTCCCTGAAATATCAGAAAACTATAGTTAAAAGTAGCTATTATTATAAAAATAGTATTATTTTTGGCGCAATCTACTTCCTAGGGGCTTTCCAGCCTTCGCTCACGCTCATTGCCGGAAAAGTTTCCAGCTTTTCCGGCAACTTCGGGCTTCCAATCCCGGCGCGGAATTTACTTTTCAATCAGATTCACGAGCACGGTCATGGCTTTTTCCATCTGCTCAAGGCTGGCCCACTCAGTGCGAGAGTGATAGTTGTGGCCGCCCGTGAAGATGTTTGGGCAGGGAATTCCCATTTCCGTGAGGCGAGAACCGTCCGTGCCGCCCCTGATTGGCGTAAAGACCGGCTGGACTCCGGCTTTTTTGTAGGCTGCAACGAGATTTTCGATAACGTCCGGGCGATTTTTGAAACCGTCCTTCATGTTGAGGTATTGCTGGGTGTGGCAGACTTCTGCCTTGCCGCCGAAAGAGGCCGCGCTTGCTTTTGCGAGAGTTTCCACAAGTGCCTTTCGCTTTTCCATGCTTTCAGAATCAAAATCGCGCAGGAAGATTACGACTTTGGCGCTTTCGATTGAGCCTTCGATTGACATGGGGGCGTAAAATCCTTCGTAGCCGCTGGTCGTTTCCGGGGATTCGTGGCGTGGAAGATTTGTGACAAAATTGCTGGCCATCGTGATTGCGTTTACAAGGATTCCTCGGGCCGTGCCGGTGTGAACTGAAACGCCTGTAAAAGTGACCTCTGACTTGAATGCGTTGAAGCACTCTGTCTCAAGCTCGCCGATGTGGCCCCCGTCAACGGTGTAGGCGTATTTTGACTTAATCAGATTGAGGGGAACATTGTCCATGCCGTGGCCTGTTTCTTCGTCCGGGGAGAAGCAGACTTCGATTTGGCCGTGCTTAGCCTGGGGATTTTTTGAAAAATATTCGAGGGCAGTCATGATTTCAGCGACTCCAGCCTTGTCGTCGGCTCCCAGCAAAGTGGTTCCGTCGCTTGTGATGATTGTCTCCTGATTTCGGGCACTTTCTGCCAGGGCAAGGTCTTTTTGCGGGGAAAGAATGTCGCCTGATTTGAGGACAATATCTTCTCCGCCGTAATTTTTGTGAATCTGAGGCTTAACGTCCTTTCCGCTGACTTCCTCAACCGTGTCGATGTGGGCAAGCAGGCAGAAGGGCTCGATTTTTTCCAGCCCTTTAGAAGCAGTGAGACGGCCGTAAACATAGCAGTGGTCCGTGACCTGAACGTCTTCAAGACCGAGTGATTTCAGTTCTGATTCGAGGATGCCAGCCAGGTCAAACTGATTTTTAGTAGAAGGCTGATTTCCCCTGCCAGCCGAATTAGAATCCGAAGTAGTCCAAACCTGAACATAGCGCAAAAAGCGCTCCAAGAGCGATGAGGTCAATTCATTTTTAATCATGAGAAAAGTATAACAGAAAGTATGGAGCTTTTGGAAGAAAGGTGGACTGGGGAGCCTGAAGATATTACATCTTCTTTGAATCTTTTAGAATTTCTACCACTTTATCCGCATTTTTTGCCTGGAGCAGGGCATTCCGGACTTCTTCGTGCATGAGGGAGCCTGAGAAAGCCGCCATTGCCCGCATGAGGGGATTTGCACCTTCGACAGGAGAGACCAGCATGACTATGATTTTTGCCGGCTGACCGTCGAGGGAGCCGAAATCTACGCCGCTTTTTTTGATTCCGATGGCAACGCAGGTTTCGGTTACGCCCTTTGTCTTGGTGTGGGGGATTGCTATTCCCTTGCCGATTCCTGTGCTCATTGATTTTTCACGTTCCTTGAGGGCTGCCATGACCATTGCCCGGTTTTCGACATTGCCCGACTGGCTTAAAAGTGTGAGCATTTCTTCGAGAATTTCGTCCTTTGTATTGCCCTTGAGGTCACATGAAATGCAGTTTGCCTTCAAAAATCTTGTCAGCGAATTTGTGACCCGGTTTTCAGGGCAGGCAAAGCCGTATTGCAGGGTTTCTGTGTTTTTAAGGGCTGAGAGTGAGCGCATTGATTTGTCGAGGCGAATCATGATTTCGTAAAGTTCGCCCTTGATGAAGCCCATGTCCTTTTCGTCGGTTTCTATGATGAGTTTTGTGCCCTCTTCGCGGAGTGAAATTGCCGTGTCGCTGCGTCGGGCCGTGCAGATTCCGTCGGTGATGTTCATCATCTGGACGTAGAAGCCTTCTGCCCGCAAGTCACGGTGCAGAATATCCATGACCAGGTGTGTGAGTTCCTGATTGTTGAAGTCCCATTCGAAAATCTGGCTTTCTTCGTTTGCGATTTCTTTTCTGGTGCCGCGTCCCTTGATTGAGAGTGAAATGTTGAGGATTGGCGGAGAAACGAGGGTTGTTACAAGTGTCATCAAAATGACGACGCCAAACAAATCCTGATTTATGATTGGAAGTCCTGCCGCATCATGAGCCGTAAGACCGATTCCCGCGATAATCAAAGCGACTTCGCCTCGCGGAATCATGCCCGAACCGATGCGGAAACAGCCCTTGAGGTTGAAGCCCAGGCCCAGTGCCGGAAGTCCACAGCCTAAAAGCTTTGAAAGAACTGCGACCAGTGTGTAGATTCCGCCGCAAATCAGGACATTCTGGCTGAAAAGTTTGGTAACATCGACGCTCATGCCTGTGACTGCGAAGAAAATCGGTACGAAGAATTTGTAGAGGGAGTGAATTTTTTCCTGAATGACCGGGGCAATATCTGTGCCTGAAAGGGCCAGGCCTGTCGTATAGGCTCCGATAATCATGGCTATGTGTTCTTTTTCAAAAAATCCTGCCAGAAGGAAGGCAACGCCCAGGGCTGCAATTGAAAAATCTGTTGCACCGCCGAAGCAGCGGACAAAGCGGGCAATTTTTTTGGAAAGAAGGATGAATGCGACTGTTGCAAGGAGCCAGATTCCGAATGCCTTGAGGGCGATGATTCCGATGTCGCCGCCGGAAAGGGCTTTGCCTGTTCCCAGGGCCGAGACGATTCCCATGACGACGGCGAGAAGGACGATTCCGAGTACGTCATCGAAAACTGCCGCCGCAAGAATTGTAACGCCTTCCGGAGAATCCATTTTCTTTTTGTCGCTCAAAATGCGGGCCGTGATTCCGACTGATGTGGCAGTGGACATGATTCCAAGGAAAAGGCATTTTACGTCAAAAAGGCCTGCACACTCGATTCCGAGAACCGGGAGAATGAAATAGGCACAGACTGCACCGAAGAAGAATGAAATAACGACTCCACCCAAACCGATGATTCCGCCTGAGACAGAATATTTGATGAAAAGTGAAAGGTCTGTTTCAAGGCCGGAAGCAAAAAGCAGGATAATGGAAGCAATCTGGGCGAATGCGTAAAGTTCCGGGGAAACGGCGCCTGCAAGCGAGTCTGTTATGCCGAAAAGTCCGTGGGGAAAGCCGGGAAGGGCTATTCCGCCGAGCGCGAAAGGTCCGATTAAAATGCCTGCGACAAGCTCGCCTAAAACAGAAGGAATTCCGACCCGGGCAGCCATCCTGCCGAAAATGCGGGCCATAAAAATTATGATTGCAAGCTGAAAAACCAGCTCTGTGATGATTTCAGTAATATTCATAGGCGAGTATAATACTGTAAAATGAAATAAATGTGAATAATCTTGAATTATTCACTATTGTATGGAATATTTCGCGGTATTATTTATATCTGCCACTTTTTTGCGGCTTCAAGGAGAATCGTGTCGCCTATCCGCAGATTATCGCAGAAAATCGTCTCAAAATCCGCCGTTACAATTTCCTTGCTTTCGGTCGTGCTGGTCTGAATCACAAAGCGGGTCTTGCTGCCAAGGAATTCTTCGGACAAAATCCTTCCGCCGACCAAGATTACATCTGCCGGGACAAGATTCTGGTCAGATTTTAGGGAGCCCTGGGCAAGCTTGAACCATTCCGGCCGGATCATCAGTGTCTTGCCGTCTTTTTTGATGAAATTTGCCTTGCCGACAAAGTCCGCTACAAACTTATTTTTCGGCTCAAAGTAGATTTCTCGCGGGCTTCCTTCCTGCAAAAGCTTTCCTTCGTTGAGGACTGCGATTTTTGTGGAAAGGGAGAGGGCTTCTTCCTGGTCGTGGGTTACGTAAATGGTCGTGATTTTAAGCCTCTGCTGGATTTCCTTGAGCTCTTCACGGACTTTTGAGCGGAGTTTTGTGTCCAGGGAAGAAAGGGGCTCGTCCATCAGAAGAATCTTTGGTTTTAGGACAAGGGCCCGGGCAAGGGCAACCCTCTGCTGCTGGCCGCCTGAAAGCTCGTTGGGATAGCGTGAAAGCAGTTCTTCGATTCCAAGTGAAAGCGAAATTTCTGATACCAGCTGATTTATTTCTGCCTTTGAGAGATTTTTCTGGAGTTTTAGGCCGTATGCTATGTTCTGAGCCACCGAAAGATGGGGAAAAAGTGCGTAATCCTGAAAGACCATGCCGACTTTGCGTTCGTTTACTTCGACACCAGCCTGATTTACGCCGTCAATAAGAATCTCGCCTGACTGGGGCTCTAAAAATCCTGAGATAAGGCGGAGAAGGGTTGTCTTTCCGCAGCCGGACGGGCCCAGAATCGTAGTAAAGCTTCCTTCCTCGACTTTGAGGGAAATGTCGTTTACGGTAAGTGAATTTCCGAAGGAGAATGAGAGGTTTTTCAGTTCAAGCTTTGATTTCATTTCAAAAACTCCATGACTTTCGTAAGATTTTCCTGCATTGTCAGCCGGCCTATGTCGTAGACCCGCTGAAGCTCGTCGGGATTTTTTTCGGTGCGGCCGATTCCAAGTCCTTCTTGCGGGCAGATTACAAAGCATTTGCCGGCCGCTTCCTGTTCGAAAACATATTTTTTCTGGGAATTGTAAACTTCGTGGCGGTGAAGCATTGCCTCATAAATTTTAGGGTATTTTCTCAGGGAAAATTTAATCAGTTTGAGGGCGGATGACGCTTTTTTAACGTATTCGCGCGGCTGGGTCAGAATCACGAGATTTTTTTCGTAGCCCAGGTCTTCAAAAGCCTTGAGGGGAATTGAATCAGTCATGCCGCCGTCCAAAAGCTCGTAGCCGTCAATTTTTACCACATGGGAAGCAAGGGGCATACTGGCGCTGGCCCGCATCCAGGTTAAATCATTTTCGTCGCAGGTAGCAAGTTCCTTGTAGACAGGTTTTCCCGTGCGGCAGTCCGAGGCGACGGCGTAAAATTTAAGGGGATTTGAGCGGTAAGTTTCATAGTCAAAAAGGTCGAGTCGGTTGGGAAGCTCATTGTAGCAGAAATCAGCTCCGTAAAGGTCGCCGGTCAAAATGAGGGAGCGCAAAGAGCAGTAGCGCCAGTCGTGGGAAAATCTTTTGTTGTAGCGGATGGCCCGGCCAATCTGTCTGGATTTAAAATTGCAGCCGAAAGTTGCTCCCGCAGAAACTCCGATCGCACCGTCAAAGTCAACTCCGTTTTCAAGCAAAACATCGCAGACGCCGGCAGTGAACATTCCCCGCATTGCTCCGCCTTCCATTACCAGACCTTTTTTCATAAAATCATCTGCTTCCCTTTATTTTGAATTTGATTACTGCCTTTCCGATAAGGAGCAGGCCAAAGGTCAGTGTCGTGAGAACTGTGGCCAGGGCAGCGGCTTTTCCCCATTCTCCCTGCTCTGCAAGGTTGAGGATCTTTATTGAAGCAAGCGGCGTTTTGAAAGAGACGAGGAAAATTACCGAACTGATTGTACCGACTCCGCGAACAAAATCATAGATGAAAGAAGAAAAAACTCCGCCCCTGCTCAAGGGGAGCAAAACCGTGCTGAGAACCTGGATTTTGTTGGCTCCCAGAGAGAGGGATGCGTCGTCGAGGGTGCTTTTGATTTGCGAGAAGACCGTTGAAATGATTCTGTATGAAAAGGGCATGAAAGCCACGGTCATTGCGACGATTATCATGAATGCTGATGCGTGGATGTGCAGGAGATTTGATGCAAGAGAAAGTGCCAGACCGAAAAGTGAGCCCGGAACAGCCGCCGGAATCTGAACGCAGATGTCGAGATATTTTTTGCAGGGCAGGCTTGTGCGGTTAACGAAGAAAACCGAAAGGCTTGCAAGAAGGGTGCTGAAAATTGCGGCTATGAATGCGAAAGTGATTGAATTGAAAAGCTCCCGGCTGTATTTTCCCATCATTTTGAAGTGACTGGTGGTGAAAGCGGTGTTGATTCCCCAGAGTTTTTGAAAGGCGCCGATTAAAATTGAAGCGAACTGGGATAGAATCAAAAGTGAAATAAAAGCGCAGAAAATGAAGAGAAAAATTCGGGTCACAAGAGAAGATTTTTTTTCCGGCAGGGCTGAAGATTTTGAGCCGACCGTTGCGAATTTTGCATTCTGCCTTTTCATGAAGTGGTTCTGTGCGATAAAAAGGGCGACCGAGGGCAGCACGAGGATTATTCCGAGAACGCAGCTTGTGCCCGCACTGACCCAGCCAGTCAGCTGAGTGTAAACTTCAACGGCAAGAACCCGGAAACGGCCCGCTACAATCATTGGGTTTCCGAAGTCGCTGAGGACTGAGACTGCAATAAAAAGGGCAGCCGAAAGGATTCCGTTTGCGCAGAGGGGAAGGGTGATTGTGAGGGCGATTTTGGCCTTTGATGCTCCCATAGCCCTTGCCGCCTGCTCTAAGCTTGGAGGAACCCGTCTTAAAACCTGGGCGCAAATTAAATAGGCAATTGGGAAAAAGCATAAAACCTGGGCAATCAAAAGTCCCCGGAATCCGTAAAGGCTCACGTCGAGGCCCAAAAGTGTCTTTGTGAAAAATCCCTGGCGGCCGAAAAGCAGGATGAAGGAAAGACCGCCGACGAAAGGTGGTGTCATCAGGTGGAGAATCGGAATAAAGCCGAAAAACTTTTTAAAAGGAATGTCAGCCTTGATGACGGCGTAGGCAAAAAGGTAGCCGACAAGAACTGAAAGCGTGGTTGAGCAGAGGCATTCAAGCAGGGTGTTGAGCATGGCTCCCCGCCAGACGCTTGAAGTGAAAACCGAAACAAAATCTTTTGTGCGTGGTGAAATTAAAACGCAGGCAAGCGGAAAAACAACAAAAGCCGTGAGCAGAAAAATCACGGCAAGGTAGAGTGCATTTATAGAAGAAAATTTGATTCGTGCAGGGGGCTTTCCCCCCGCTGGCTGCCGGTTATTTGACATCCTTAGCCCAAGTGTAAAGAACTTTTGCTTTTTCTGAAGCGGCTTTCTGAACGTCGTAGTCGATTAAATCGATGTCTGAAACCGAGATGCTTCCCTTGATGGCCTTTGCCTCTGGATTTACCGGAGCTGTGAAAGTGAACTCGCTCATGAGTTCCTGAGCCTCAATTGAAAGCATGAAATCTACGAATTTCTTTGCAGCAGAAAGATTTTTTGAATTCTTCATGATTGAAACGCAGTCAACGTCTCCTGCTGACTGAGGCGGTGCGATTGGCTGAACATTGAAGCCCTGTGCATTGTATTTTGCCAGTGCGTGGAGGTATGAAACACCAAGAGCATATTCGCCGGTTCCAAGGAGTTTTGCAGGAGCGCTTCCTGAATCCGGGAACTGACCGACGTTTTTTGTGAGGGCAAGAAGATATTCCCAGCCCTTTTCCTCTCCCAGTCGTTGCAGCTGGTTCTGAACGAAAATATAGCCTGTACTTGAAGCCGAAGGATTGTTCAAAATGATTTCGCCTTTGAAAGCCGGATTGAGCAAATCTTCCCATGTTTTTGGAAGAGGTATGTTCGGGAATTTTTCGGCAAAGCGCTTTGTGTTTACGCCGATTCCGAGTGTGAGTACGCAGAAGCCTGTCCATGTGTTGTCGCTGGCAACTGCATAAGAAGGAAGATTTTTTGCGAGCGGTGAAGTGTAGCTTTCGAGAGCACCTTCTTTGTCAGCCTGAATGTGGTAACTTGAAGCTCCGCCGAGAAGAATGTCAGCCTGCGGGTCATTTTTTTCAGTGATGACTCGGTTTACAAGTTCGCCTGTTGTTGCTCGAAGATAGCTGACTGGAATTCCTGTTTTATCTGTGAAAAGTTTTGTAAGGGCCTCTGTTTCTTCGTCGTGGATGATTGAGTAAACGCGAAGTTCCTGAGACTGATTGTTTGTGCAGCCGAGGAAAGAAAGTGCTGCGAGAATTGAAAGAAGTGCAAATTTTTTCATGCAAGTGCCTCCGATTTTTGTATTACCTAGTAATTTAGTATGAAAAGATTTTTTATTCAAGTGGGGTAAAGACTTGATTGGCAGTTAATGGATGGCTCCCTGCCCTCTGTGAAGCGGTATTTTTTTCTCTTTAAAAATAAATTCATTTCCATTAAAATCAAATTATGGAAGAAAATATCATCGAAACTGAATCTGAAAATTCTCAGCCGCCTGTAGGCCCAAAAACAGCACTTGTAACAATTATCGGCCGTCCGTCCAGCGGAAAATCAACTTTTTTGAATACGGCGGCAGGTGAGCCTGTCTCAATCGTAAGCGCAATGCCTCAGACTACACGAAACGCAATCCGCGGAATCGTAAATACTTCGCTAGGCCAGCTCGTTTTTGTCGATACACCGGGCTACCACGATTCCGAAAAGAAAATGAACCTCAAGATGCGTGGAATCGTCGCCGATCAGCTCAAAGATTCTGATTTAATCCTCTACATCATAGACAGCACGCGAAATTGTGCCGAAGAAGAGCGTCTTATCGCCGAGCTTTTGGAAGCACATCAGGACAAAGTCGTCATCGCCCTCAATAAAATCGATGCTCCCCAGCCATTGCGTGAGCATGCCCGCAAATTCATCAAGGCAAATCTGCCGAAGGTGCCGGAAAAACGCATTCTTGAAATCTCAGCTAAAAATGACCAGGGAATCAATGAGGTTTTGAAAGCCCTTTTTGACATGGCAAAAGAGGGTCCTCATCTTTACAGCGAAGAATTTTACACTGACCAGGAAGTTGATTTCCGAATTGCAGAGGTAATCCGAGAGCAGGCAATCAACCGTCTCGATCAGGAAGTTCCTCATGCCGTTTACGTTCAGATTGCAGACATGGAAATGCGGTCTCCCACAAAAATGTGGTGCCGTGCCTTCCTCTGCGTAGAAAAAGAAAGCCAGAAGGGAATAGTAATCGGAAAAGGCGCCCAGATGATTAAAACAATCCGCGTAGAAAGCATCAAAGCCCTCCGAAAAATTTTCGACTACAAAATAGACTTAGACTTGCAGGTAAAAGTAGATAAAAACTGGCGCCAGCGCGACGCCACGCTGAATAAACTTTTGAAGTAGTTTTACAAATTAATTGGCTGAGTCAAAAAAACGGCTTCCAGTCGTGATAACGGCTTATCGAAACCGCAGGCTAGCCTGCTACACGCGTTTTGTGCCTGTAACTATATACGTTTGCCGCTTGCGCGGCAGCACAAAACGAGTGTTTTCGTAAGCCGTTTCACTCCTTCGCGCCGTTTTTTTTGCAATATCCGGAAATTTGCAAAACTCGACATTCAGATTCAGGCTAATTATCGAATTTCCACGCTTCCGTCGGCGTGAGCTATGAATGCCGTTGGCTTGAGCTTTGTGAAGAATCCTACCTCAACAACGCCTGTGATTCTGTCGATTTTGTCTTCCATTTCGACCGGGTTTACCGGGCTTTCCCATGTGCAGTCCAGAATCTGGTTGCCGTTGTCCGTGATTACAGGGCCGCATTTTCTGACGCCCTCGCGGAGAACGCATTTTGCGCCGAGCTTTTTGAGCTCTTTTTCAACAGCCCTTCTTGCTCCAGGAACGATTTCTACCGGAAGAGGAAATTTTGTTCCAACGTGGGCAACTGATTTTGATTCATCAGCTACGATTACGAGTTCCTTTGAATTGTACTCAACGATTTTTTCGAGAAGGTGAGCAGCTCCACCGCCTTTAATCAGGTGATTTTCCGGGTCGATTTCGTCGGCTCCGTCAATTGCAAGGTCAAGCTGGCCGTCGATTTCGCGGTCATTGAGGGTGTAAACCGGGATTCCCAGGTCCTTGCAGTAATTTTCAGTCTGGAAGCTTGTTACGACTGCCTTGATGTCATGCAGGGTACCGTCTTCGATTCGCTCTGAAAGTCTTTTGACTGCCGGAAGAGCCGTGCTTCCTGTGCCCAAACCGATTTTCATTCCAGAAAAGATTTTTTTCTGCTCGATCAAAGTGTCAACTGCGGTTTTTGCCGCCAAAGTCTTCTGTTCGCTTTGTGTAAGTGCCATAATTTCCTCTATTTTACTGTTTTACAGTTTTGAATAATCTGTATTGTTCTTCGCCCTGATACTGGAGCATGGTGTAGCCGTTGTGGACTTTGCAGCCTGCTTTTTCGGCTCTTGCCATGATCGGTGTGACTTCCGGTTCATAAACGATGTCGTAAATCATTTCTGTGCCGGCAAAATCGTAGAACCAGAGCGGATCGTTTTCGGGATTTGAAAGCTCCGTGCTTCCCATGCCCTTTGACGTTGTCTGGATGATAAGGTCGTTGTATTTTTTGAGGGTGATGATTGACTCAGCTCCAAGAGGGGCGTAGTCGAATCCGTACTGCTTGCCCAGAGTGCGGGCCTTTGCAATAGTTCTGTTGAAAATACAGGCCTTTCCGCCGAGTTTTTTGACGGCGTAGGCAATTGCCTTTGCGGCACCACCGGCACCGATAATCGCAACCCTAGTTTTTTTGAGGTTTTTGAGGCCAGTGAACTTTAAGAGGGCCTTTGTGAAGCCTGTACAGTCAGTGTTGTAGCCAATCCAGAGACCGTTTTCGTTGATTACCGTGTTGCAGGCTCCGATTTCCTCGACTTTTTTGTCCACAGAGAAAAGATTTTTGATGATGTCTTCCTTGTGGGGAATCGTGACTGAAAATCCGTTGATTCCAAGCTCGTTTGCAAATTCAAAGGCTTCGCTTGCTTTTTCGGACCTGAAAGGAATGTAAACGGCGTTCTGCTTTGTATGAAGGAAGCGCTCGTTGTGAATCTTTGGGCTCGAAGTGTATTTAAGCGGCCAGCCTGTGATTCCAAAAAGCTGGGTGTCCGAATTGATTTCGTGAAAATGGTAAATTTCTTCGAGGGTTTTTGGATCAGTGTGACCGATATCCGAAAGACTCAAATCCAGGTCTGCCGGTGAAGTGTAGCTGAGGTAAGAATTGAAGCGCTCTGCAAGAATTCTTGTTGGAAGACCGACCGCACCCATCGCGCAGACAATCTGGTCAGAATGCTTGAAATCCTGCATTTCCCTGTAAAGGTTTGTGACGTCCTTGAGGCTGTGGGGCATGAAAGCGATTTTTGGGATTTCAAAGCGAGACCCGTGCATTGAACGGAGTTTTTCGCTGATGTTCTCGACCGGATTTTTCATGTCATGGAAGGAACGGATGATTTTTGTTCCGTAGGCCATTGCCGCATCCTGAAGGGAAGAAATGTGAAAGTCTTCCTCAAAGTCAACGTAGGCGAAGTTTTTTGCGGAATCTTCGCTGGCAAAAGCAAGGGCGCGCGCAAAAAGCATGGAGCGTGAAGCCTCGCCTTCTGAAAATTTGCCGCCGTCAACAGTTCGTCGGATTGTAAGGATGCAGGGAAGTCCGGCCCTTGCAGGAAAATCGCGGATGTTAAGCCTTTCGTCATCTTCAAGCAAATCGACCCTGAGTTCAACAAGGTCAATGTATTTACGATATTTTTCGATAAGAGCAAGGTCTTTTTCTACGGTTGATGCCGTAAGACAAAGACAGATCAATGGTTTTGACATGGCTAAATAATACAATATCAATAAAAAAAAATCTATATGATTCTATTGACAGTAACATGAAGACATGATATTCTGTTTCTATAAACAGTAACAATTAGAAAGAGGCAGTTATGACACGAACAGATTCAATATATTTTTCACTTCCTTCTGACCGATACACGCCGTTTTCACTGGCACGAAAAATCGGAGCTTCGGCAATTCTGGAAAGTGCGAGTTTTGCGCGCGGCAAGGAAAGATATTCAATCCTCTTGCTTGAACCGGCCTTCCGTATCGTTCAGGACGAAGAGGGCGTTGCATTTTTGATTGACGGCCGAAGACTTCCTTATAAAGAAAAGAACACGACCGGCGAGACAATCGCACCTGGAAGCCGCGTTCTTCACACTCCTGACATTCTGGATGCACTTTTGTATGTCGCCCAGCAGAACGACACAAGCGTTGTCCACAACGAGGACGGAAGCGAAAGTCCCAATGCAATTCCTGTTCCGACCAGCGGCCTGGGCTATCTTAGCTACGAATTTTCTGCCCGCTGTGACACAATCATGATGGCTCCTCAGACAGACGAGCTTCACATCCCGGAAAGCGAATTCGTTGCAGGCCACATTTACGTCGTTTTTGACCACTTTACTGAAAAACTCCACATTTTCGCCCTCAACTACAACGAGCACCAGATTGATTTGGACAAGGCAGTTGCTGATTTGAAAAAACGCCTCAACGACATGGACTTCTCTTATCTTTCGGCACCGGAAGAGCCTTGCGAAGTCCGCACAATCACAAACCTTGAGCAGAGCGAGCGTGAGTACAAGGAAAAGGTCGAGGCAATCAAAAAGGAAATCATAGCCGGAAACCTCCTGCAGGCAGTTCCGAGCCGCCGCCTCCAGCTTGAATGTGACAATTCGGCTCTGGAAATTTACCGAAGACTGAGGGCAATAAATCCAAGCCCATATCTTTTCTACATTGACTTTGGCGAGAGACAGCTGATTGGTGCAAGCCCGGAAAGCCTTGTGCGTGTCCGTGAGGGTGTCGCATCGATCCGCCCGATTGCAGGAACCCGCCGCCGTGGAAAGAACAATGCCGAGGACGAAGCTCTTAAAACTGAGCTTTTGAACGACGGAAAAGAGCGGGCTGAGCATTTGATGCTCGTTGACCTTGCCCGAAACGATTTGGGCCGAGTCTGTGCCAACGGAAGCGTTGAAGTCACACGCTTTATGGAAGTCGAAAAATTCAGCCATGTAATGCACATCGTCTCTGATGTTCAGGGAAAAGTTGCAGCAGGCTTTAAGCCGATTCAGGTTTTGCGCGCTGCCTTCCCGGCTGGAACGGTTTCAGGCGCTCCAAAAATCAGTGCAATTCAGATTTTGAGCCGCCTGGAAAAAATCAAGCGAAGGTTCTACGCGGGGGCAGTCGGCTACATTCAGTCAAACGGCGATTTGGATTTCTGTATCGCAATCCGCTGTGCCCTCAAGCAGGACAAGGTCTGGACCTTGCAGGCGGGCGGTGGAATCGTGTACGACTCAAACGCAGACCGCGAATGGGAAGAAACCAACGAAAAGCTGGGTGCGCTCAGAAGCGTTTTTGAAGTTAGAAAGTAGGAGAAAAATATGATTGCATTTATCGATAACAAAGACAGTTTTACATTTAACATCGTTCAGAGCCTGGAGCGGGTTTCTGGAGACAAGGTTTGCGTCTTCCGTTCTGAGGAAGCCACTGTGGCTGAAATTGAGGCCGCAAAGCCAAGTCATATCGTCGTAGGACCTGGACCTGGAACTCCGGCTGAGGCAGGCATTTCTATAGAAGCAATTAAATATTTTGCCGGAAAACTTCCGATTTTGGGAATCTGCTTGGGACATCAGGCAATCGGTGCGGCTTTCGGGGCAAATATCGTTGGAGCAAAATACATCCGCCACGGAATCGTCGAGGAAATTAAGACTGACGGACGCGGAATTTTCCGAAACATCGGACTTAAAGGCAGCTTCACCCGCTATCACTCGCTTGTCGTTGATGAAAGCACTCTTCCACCGGAATTTGAAGTTTCTGCCCGGGCAAAAGACGGCGACATCATGGGAATCCGCCACAAGGAGCTCGTAATCGAGGGCGTTCAGTTCCACCCGGAATCAATCGCAAGCGAAAAGGGCGACAATCTTTTCAAGGCATTCTTGAATTACAGCCGCGAAAACATTTCATCAGTCCTGCTTTTGAACCAGCTGATTGACAAAAAAGAACCTCTTTCACGAGAGCAGACCGCAAGTTTTATCAGTGAGCTTACTGACGGTACGATGGACGAAAAAGTTGCTTCTTCAGTCCTTACCGCAATGGCGGCGCGTGGCTTACCGACTGCGGACGAAATGGCAGGAGCTGCGGGCGTAATGCTTGCCAAAAAGACAAAATTCCCGCTGGAAAATCATGGGTTGGCAGAAATCGTCGGAACTGGCGGCGACGGAAAGGGCAGCTTCAATATTTCTTCGATGTCGGCTCTCGTGGCTTCAAGCTGCGGTCAGGTTATGGCAAAGCACGGAAACAGGGCTGTCTCTTCAAAATCTGGCGCTGCGGACTTCTTTGAGGCCCTTGGAGTCAACATCATGGCGGCTCCAGACAAAACTGCCGAACTTGTCAAAAAAACCGGCTTCGGCTTCCTCATGGCTCCGGTCTACCACTCTGCAATGCGTTTTGCGGCTCCAATCCGCAAGGCACTGGGAATCAAAACGATTTTCAACGTCCTGGGCCCTCTCTTGAATCCTGCAAACGCAGAATATGAAGTTTTGGGCGTCTATTCAAAGGATTTGCTCAAGGATTACGCTCATGCGGCAAAATCCCTGGGTGCAAAGCGAGTCATGGTCGTCAATTCAGAAGACGGATACGACGAGATTTCTCCATGTGCAAAAACTTATGTCTATCAGATTGATGAAAAGGGCAACGAAAATCAGTATGTGATTGATCCTGCAAACTTTGGAATTTCTGGCGCAGACGAAAATGAGCTTTACGGCGGAAACGGTCCGGACAATGCAAAGCTTGCAATGGAAGTTTTGAACGGAGCCGGCCGCAAGACAATCCGTTATGCAGTCGGCCTCAATGCGGGAGCAGTCCTCTACCTCTGCGGAAAAGCCCGCACCCTTAAAGACGGTTACGCAATGGCTCTTGAAGCAATCGATTCTGGAAAAACCCTCGCAAAACTGAAGGAAATCCAGGACGTAAGCCAGGCCCTGAGCGCATAACGCATAGATTATAGAAAATTTGCCAAAACGCAAATCATGCGGAATCAAGGTTTGCGTTTTGGCTGATATTATTTTCCTAAATCATAAACACGGATTTCGTAAGAAGCGAAGTTTTTGAAAACCAGGTTCTTGGCTCCGTTTTCGAATCTTTCAAAATCTATCTTATAATTAGAATTTTCATCGCCAAAAATCAGTTTGCACTTGCTGCTGTCTGAAAGTCCGAAGTCTTCAAACCAGAATTTCAGCTGTTCTTTTCCTGTCAAATTCGCTACGACTAAAATTTTCTGGCTTTCGTATGAAATCGTGTAGGCTACGGCACCTTTCCAGTGATTTCTTGTGGCGTTATCAATCATGTCGCTGTAAAGGGCCTGTACCTTTCCCTTTGCAAAAAGCTTTTTGTATTCATCTTTCTGCCTGAGTTCCAGCAATTTTTTGTTGACCTTCAGAATGGAATTTTCCTCTGTCTTTTGAGAATTTGCCATCGACCATTTAAATGGCTGCCTGAGCCTGAAATCCCCGTCCTGACTTCCAGATTTCTGTGCAATTTCGTTTCCGTAATAAATGAAGGGAACTGTCGGGCGGAGAAGGGAAAGTTCTGTCGCCAGAATTGCGCCTTTTGTAGAGCCTTCGCCGAAGGTGTCTGCCAGCCGCCCTTGATATTCGTCATGGTTTCCCAAAAATGTTCCGTAAGACCATTCGCTTTTTGCAGGCGTAAAAAGACTTGAAGTCAGATTATCATCCCACCACTTTCTGACGTCTGTAATGCATGTCTTGCCCTGATCAAAATCAAGGACCATGTTGAATTCAGGATTTGCTTCCGTGCCGAAATAATCGTTGAGCAGCTTGCGGTTGTATTCAATCCATGCCTCGCAGACCATGAATTTTGGGCTTTCATATTCATCAATGACCTTGCGAAGTTCCTGGAACCACTCGTGAGTCTCGCTTGTGTCCGTCTGAGAAGACTTGCTTTCGATAAGATAACGCACCGCATCAATTCTTAAGCCGTCAAAACCCTTGTTGAGCCAGTAGCGGACTACGTTTTTCATTTCCTCGCGGACTTCGTAATTCCGGTAGTTCAAATCGGGCTGTGTATCTGCAAATGCCGCATAGTAATACCTGCCGTTCTTGTAGTGCCATGCGTCTGCACCCCAGGTGTTTTTCCAGTTGTTCGGGCTGTTGCTCCACAAATACCAGTTTGACTTTCCGTTTTTGCCGTTCGAGCTGTCCAGAAACCACTTATTTTCATGTGAAGTGTGATTAGGAACGAAGTCGAATATGATTTTCATTCCTCGTGCGTGACAAGCTTCAATGAGCGATTCAAGTTCTGCTTCGGCATTCGAGCCGTCGCCAGTTCCGAAGAATTTATTGACCTTGTAAAAGTCGTTGACGTCATAGCCGTGCATGTTGATTCCGGCACTTTCGGCATTTGATCCGCCTTTGTACCAGCAATCCCAGAACGGACTGAGCCAGATTGCGTCGCAGCCCAAATCATTCTGAATGTAGTCGAGGCTGTCTTCGATTCCCCTGAAGTCGCCACAGTTTTTTGAGCAGTCGTCCAAATCAGAATCTTTGAAAGACTTAATCCAGATGTGGTAAAATGCAGAAGTTTTCCACCAGTTTGCGCTTAGATTTTCACTTTGATTTGTGATTTCGGGAAGAGCGACCGGGCTTTTGTAGTTTTTGTCGCCGGTCCATTCGTAATAGTCAGACTGAGATTCTTTTGATTTTTCATTTTCATTGGAAGGAAGCGTACATGCAGAAAAAAAAGCAAACGAAACTAAAAGAACCGATTTAAATATATTTCTTTGCATAGCAAGACTATTTTAACCGGAACTTGATTTTAGTGCTTGGCGTATATCCGCTTTATTTTGGTAGGATTTTCGCCTTTAAAAAAGAGGGGGAAAGCCTTCCCCCTGGTTCGCATTTCATTGCTCACACACCCCCATCTCCTAAGGGCAAGCCCTTAAAATCCCAACTTTGGCAAAACCTGTGATTTTTCTGCAACAAAATCTGAGTATCAAAATTTTAGCGTTACTATTGACAGAAACGTTAAAATTTTGATACTATAAATAGAAACGTAAAAAAGGGGGTTGTTTAAGTCCCCAAAACCCCAGCGAGATTGATATGAACATTCTTGATACAATTATAGAAAAACGTCGTGCTGACATTTCCCGGCTCGGTTTTGATTTTGGATTTTCTCTTCCTGCAAGGCGAGAGCGCGCCCTTCATCCCTTTCTCGCTCAAAAAGGCGTAATCCTCGAAGTTAAGCGAGCCTCTCCAAGCAAGGGCGATATTTCACCGGATCTGGATTCCTATGCGACTGCCTTTTCCTACGCCCAGTCCGGAGCCCGCGCGATTTCCTGCCTCACCGAGACAAATTATTTCAAAGGCACTTTAGCTGATTTGATGAAGGTTTGCCGTGCGGTTGATGATTTTGAGGCCCAGACAGGAATGCCTGCACCGGCCGTTCTACGCAAGGATTTTCTTTTGAGTGCCGATGAAGTTGAAGTCGCTTACCGGGCCGGCGCTGATGCAGTCCTTTTGATTGCCCGCATCCTTGAAAAAGACCTTTTGCTTGATATGGCCCGGACTGTGGTAAAGTTCGGCATGTCGGCTCTGGTCGAAGTCCGTGCTCAGGAAGATTTGGAAAAGCTTTCCTTTGTTTTCTCCCAGCCTGATTTTGCAGGACTTTCCGGCTCAAAGGGCAATTTCGTTTTCGGCGTAAACAGCCGGGACCTTGCTTCCTTCAAGATTGACCTTCTTCACCCCAGCATGATGACAGAAAAAATCCGCCAGGCTGTAGGCAGTGATGCGAGAATCGTTTTTGAGAGCGGAGTCACAAACACAGAATGTGCCGCTTCCGTCGCCGCAATGGGCTTTTCGGGCCTTTTACTCGGCGAGGCGGCTGCAAAAAATCCTTCAATAAGAAAGAATCTTGTAGACTCGTTCGTAAACTCAAAGGCAACAAAGAATTCAGAATTCTGGAAAAACTATGCTTGCTCTGCCGTGCAGGCTGGCCCAAAAATCAAAATCTGCGGCCTGACCCGCCTCGAAGACGCCGTTCTTGCCCAGAATCTTGGAGCGGCTTTCACAGGCTTTGTTTTTGCAGACGCTTTCCCCAGAAGCCTTACAAAGGAAGGACGGCTTGAAAAACTTCTTCCGGCTTTCTCTCAAATCAAGGCAAAAAAAGTTGCCGTCATTGTCGATGTAACTTCTTCCGAGGCAAAAAAAGCAATTCAGCTTGTAAAGGACGGAATGCTCGATTTGATTCAGTTCCACAAAGTCCGTTACGAGGACGTAAGCCCGGAGCTTCTGGAACTGCCCCATTATTTTGCGACAAACAGCCTTGAGGAATACGAAAAACTCGTCTCAAAAGGCGAAATGCGGGTTCTTCTTGATTTGCACGGAGACGGAGATTTTTCTAAAATTACAGGTGATGCGCGCTCAAGCGGCTTTGTTTACGAGGCAAAATGGCTTGCAGGCGGAATCAGTCCTGAAAATGTCGCAGAACTTGTCCAGAAATACAAGCCTGAGCTGGTCGATGTTTCAGGCGGAGTCGAGGACAAGGACAAAAACGGAATCAAAAACGAAGATAAAGTAAAAGAATTGATAAAAAATGCAGGAGCTTTTTATGAGTGATAAAGGATTTTTTGATAATTTCGGCGGAAAATACGTAGCGGAAGTTTTACGCCGCCCGCTTGACGAGCTTGAGGTCGCCTTTAAGGAAGCAATGGCTGACAAAGCCTTCCTTGACGAGCTTGAAATCATCCGCCGCGACTACATTGGCCGCGAAACCCCTCTTTATTTTGCCCCAACGGCGACAAAACTGCTTGGCGGTGCCCAGATCTACATCAAGCTTGAGGGACTTGCAAACACCGGTGCCCACAAAATCAACAACGCAATCGGCCAGTGCCTTCTTGCAAAAAGAATGGGCAAAAAGCGAATTATAGCCGAGACAGGAGCCGGTCAGCACGGTCTTGCAACTGCCGCTGCCTGTGCAAAACTTGGCCTTGACTGCACGATTTACATGGGCGAAGTTGACGTCCGCCGTCAGCAGCCTAACGTTGCCGCAATGGAGCTTTACGGGGCAAAGGTTCACCCGGTTACATCGGGAAGCCGCACCCTCAAGGACGCAGTAAACGAAGCAATGCGCGACTGGGCTGCAAATCCAGACACTACGCATTATGTTTTAGGCTCAGCCCTTGGTCCTGCACCTTTCCCAGATATTGTCCGCGAATTCCAAAGCGTAATCGGCCGCGAAGTCAAAAAACAGGCTGCCGAGCGCGGAATCAAAATCGGAGCCATGGTTGCCTGTGTAGGCGGCGGCTCAAACTCAATCGGCTTTTTCGAGCCCTTCATCAATGAAAAGGAACCCCGCTTAATCGGAGCAGAGGCTGGCGGAATCGGCCCGAACGTTGGCGAAAACGCAAGCCGCATGACGGGAAACGCTGCCCGCGACGGAATCATGCAGGGCTACAAGAGCCGCTTCCTTCTCGACGAAGACGGACAGGCCCTGCCGACCCGCTCAATTTCAGCCGGACTCGACTACTGCGGAATCGGCCCTCAGCTTGCAGCCCTTGGACGAAGCGGACGCGTTGAGTTCACTTCAGTCCTCGACAAGGATGCCCTGGAAGCCGTAAGTTTCTTTGCAAAAAACGAAGGAATCATGTTTGCCCTTGAATCTGCCCACGCCGGAGCTGCCGCAATGAAAATCGCAAAAGAGCTCCCGCCTGACCAGGCTGTAATCATCAACATGAGCGGCCGCGGTGACAAGGACGTCTTCATCACAAGCCCGGTTTTCCGCCCTGCAGAATGGCTCCAGTTCCTTCACGCCGAAATCGAACGTTTGGAAAGTAACAAAGACATTCACGATGCAAAAGTAATGGGAGAAAGAAAATGAACAAAATAAAACTGATGAGCCACCTCGTTGCAGGCTACCCGACCGATGAACTTGCACTTACCGCTGCCCGCGCCTTAATCAAGGGTGGTGCCGACATACTTGAAATCCAGCTGCCATTTTCTGATCCGAGCGCGGACGGCCCTGCAATTCAGACTGCCTGTACTGAAGTTCTGAACAGAAATTACCGCACAGCCGACGGACTTAAATTCATAGCCCAGATTCACTCGGAATTCCCTGAGGTTCCGATTTACCTCATGAGCTACGGAAGCCTGATTTACACACCTGGCGTAGAAAATTTCTGCAAAAAAGCCGCAGAGGCCGGCGTAAAGGGCATGATTATTCCTGACCTGCCATTTGACTTTGACGAAGGACTTACCGCAGCCTGCAAGGCAAACGGGATGGTAAACATTCCTGTCGCAGCTCCAAGCATGAGCGAAGAGCGCCTTCACAAGCTGGCACACGCAGGCTTCCCCTACATTTACGCAGCCCTTCGGGTCGGAATCACCGGAACTGACACCAAAATCGACGATGCAACCCTTACTTTCCTCAAAAAAGTAAGCGAGGGCGGTTCAAAAGTCTACGGCGGCTTTGGAATTTCAAACGGAGAGCAGGCAAAAGCCCTTGCAAGCTCGGTTGAGGCAATCGTCGCAGGTTCAGTTTTCGTCAGAATCATCACCGAAAACAAGAATGATGCTGCAAAACTCGCCGAAAAAGTCGAAGCAAAGGCCAGAGAGCTGACTGGGTTTTAGGAGTCTCGGTGAAGGCTATGCCTGAACCGTGCCCTTAGGCGAGGGGGTAGGGCGCAACGAAGTGCGACCGCAGGGGGAGACTTCCCCTTTCTTAAGAAATTTTTAAATTTGTTATTAAAATTCTCGCTTTTCTCGAACTTTCGGTTTATAATGTCTACTATGGCATCATCAGAAGTTGAACTTTATGGACGGAAGACATTTTTCATCGCTCCTGACACCTCATTGATTCCAAAGGCTTATTTGGAAGAATTCATGCTTTTGGGGTATCAGGCTTATGTAATCAATGATGATTATGTTTGTCCCATGCAAACGAAGGTTCGGGAAATCACCCGGCTTTATCCAGACTCAATTCTATATTTTAACATCGATGCTTCAATTGACGGCATCGACTGGAAGAGCTACATTTCCGAACTCCAGGAATACCTGGGGCACGAAATTCTTATCGGAATTTTCTATCTTTCACGTCAAAATCCTCAGGACGAAGAAAAAATCAAAAAACTTTATGTGGACGACATTCGTGTTAAGGCAGGCTGTTTCGCCCTGTCGGCACATAACCACAACAATTTTGATTCAATCCTTAAAGTCCTCGAAAATGCGGGAGCACGAGGCCGGCGCAATCATGTCCGCGCTTTCTGTGATTCATCAAGCTGCGTAAAATTTGAGCGCAAGGGTCAAAGCTGCACGGCAAACCTTCTGGACATAAACATATCTTATTTTCGCTGTGACCTGCAGAAAAACACCAGCACAATCGATATTTTCGAAAAAATCCGTGACGTCAGCCTTACTGTAAACGGCATCTCATTTGTTTCCGATGCTGTCCTCATCATGAAGCGAACTATGAATGACAGGGACCTCTGTATCTTCATGTTCATCAAACGTGATGACACGCCGGATTTGGATAAAGACACGGAGAAGATTCTAAATCAGAAAATTTATCAGATTGTGTTGAACGAAAACACAGAAAAACTTCAGTCAGCATTCAGGGCTGCAGAAAAGTAATCAAGGGGATTAAAAAATGTTGGGTATAAAAGGAAAAATCAATCTTGCGTTTTTGAGCGTAATTTTTCTTGCTTCTGCGGGAATTGTTCTTTTTTCATATAGAAAATCTTCCAGCGAGTTAAAGACTGCCGTTGATACAGGCAACATGGCTCTGGCCCGAGCCACGGCTTCCGACGTCTTTAACGTAAATGACCGCGAATTCAAGCAGCTTCAGGCTTTGAGTAAGCTTTCAGTTATCCGTGACCCGGAAGTTGACCTGCACGACAAGTGGGAGCTCATCAACAGCTGTATCAGGGACGTCGACGGCTATATCGGCATGGCGATTTATGATGAAAACGGCGTTGGCTGGACAACCACCGAAGAATACAAGGACCTTCATGAGCGGGAGTATCTTGAGGTTTCAATGGGCGGCGAGCAGGCCATAATGGATCCTATCATGTCATCAATCAACGGCCAGCTTTCAACATTCTATGCCGTACCGGTTTATGACGAAGACGGAATGCAGATTGCCGAGGTTGTTTCAGTTCTTGATTCCACGGAACTTTGCCGCACGGTTGAGAACATCACTGTCGGTGTTTACGACCATCCTTTTGTAATTAACGTCCGCACAGGAAAATACGTCGCCACATACGACATTGATCCTGTCATGGAAGGCCAGTCAGTTTATGACGGCATTTCCGACGGCTTCAAGGAGATTATCGACAGGGTCTGTAACGGTGAGGACGTCGGCACCGGCGTTTACTACGATGAAATTGCAGACAAAAAGTTTTCCGTAGCTTATTATCCTGTTTATGATTCTGACTGGGTTGTAATTTGTCGCGCTCCATATTCAGACTTCTACAGCGGAATCACACTTCTTTTCCACAGCATGATTGGTATCGCCCTCATCACTCTGGTAATCGCCTTTATCGTAGGTTTCTTTGTCGTCAACATGGCAATCAAGCCTCTCAACAAGGTCGGTTCTGCAATCAAGGAAATTGCAAGTGGTGATGCGGATTTGACAAGGCGACTTCCGGTAGGTTCAAAAGATGAAATCGGCCGCCTTTCTTCCGGCTTCAACGAATTCACTGAAAAGCTCAATTCAATCGTTTCCGAGCTCAAGGGCTCAAAAGACGACCTTCATATATACGGCGAGCAGCTGGGCAAAATGGTTCAGGACAATGCGGACTTCCTTGGTCAGATGGTAAATTCAATCAAGGGCGTAAACGGTGAGATTGCCAACCAGCACCTCAAGGTTGATGACTCAGTAGCCGCCGCAGACGAAATTTCCCGCTCTGTAGAAACCTTGCGCGATGTCCTTCAAAAGCAGGAGCATGGCGTTGAGCAGGCTAGTGCGGCCGTCACCCAGATGATTGGAAACATCGGTTCCGTTTCGAATTCCGTCGAAAAAATGGCAGGAGAATTTGAAAACCTTCAGACAGACGTTGACAAGGGTATTTCACAGCAGCATGAAGTCAACACTCAGATTCAGGAAATTGAGTCTCAGTCAAAGATGCTTAACGAGGCAAACAAGGTCATTTCGTCAATCGCTTCGGAGACCAACCTTCTTGCCATGAACGCCGCAATTGAGGCTGCCCATGCTGGTAATGCGGGTAAGGGCTTCGCTGTAGTTGCAGATGAAATCCGTAAGCTTTCAGAAACGTCTGCCGCCGAGTCAAAGAAGATTTCTGCCCAGCTCAAAGGCATTCTGGGAGCAATTTCAGGCGTTGTTGAGGCTTCAAGCCTTGCTGACCGTTCATTCACTGCCGTTGCCGAAAAGATTCAGGGCACGGGAAATCTCGTCCGCGAAATCAGGCATGCAATGGAAGAGCAGAGCGAAGGTTCTAAGCAGATTGGTGACGCCCTCAGTTATATGAACGATGCTACGGCTCAGGTTCGTACTGCCAGCGACGGCGTTGACCAGTCAAGAATGGGCATTATCGGTAACATCGGCTCGCTTAAGGCTTCTTCTGATATCGTTCAGACTCAGATTGAGGATATGTCGGGCAACATCCAGAAGATGGAAGACTCGGACAACTCCCTTCTCAATATCACTACGTCAATCAACGGCTCAATCTACCGAATCGGTAACCAGATTGACCAGTTCAAGGTCTAAGCCGCTTTTTACTTTCCGAATACGACTTTTATCATTTCACCGACGGTGCTCACTTTCTGGGCACCGTCTTCTTTTTCCGGGGCTGCAATCTGATTAAAGCCCAGCTCGCGGGCTGTTTTGATTCTCTGCTTTAATCGTGCTATAGGGCGAATTTCTCCCGCAAGGCTCATTTCCCCAAGAATCACGTTGCTGTTTGAAAGGGGCAGGTCTGTGCGGGCAGAGTAGAGGGCAGCTGCCAAAGCTGCGTCTATTGCGCTTTCTGTGAGCTTTACGCCGCCTGCTACGTTTACATAGATGTCCTGGTCAGAAAATTTAAGTCTGGTCTTTTTTTCAAGAACGGCTGCCACGCGTGCGACACGGTTTGAGTCAATCTTTTCTGAATAAACCCGGCTGATGCTGGCCTTAGCCGGAACCGTAAGAGCCTGAATCTCGACCAGAAAGGCCCTGCTTCCTTCAAAAACGCATGAATTTGCAATTCCCGAAGGAATGTCCCCGCTTCTTTTTGTGATGAACATGGTGCTGGGGTCCCCCACTCCTTCCAAGCCTTTTTCAGTCATGGCAAAGATTCCAAGTTCGTCCACACTTCCGAAACGGTTTTTAATGGCCCGCAAAAATCTTACTTCATCGTCATTTCGCTCAAAGGAAACTACCGTGTCCACCATGTGCTCAAGGCTCTTCGGGCCTGCAATGGTTCCTTCCTTTGTGACGTGGGCGCTCATTACGAGAACCGAGTCCCTCTCCTTTACCCAGCCAATCAGTTCATTTGCGCAGTATTTAAGCTGATTTACGGTTCCGGGCACGATTCCGGCTTCAACTGAATAAACCGTCTGAATCGAATCGATGATGACGAAAAGGGGATTGAGGGCAAGAAGGGCATCCTTTATGTCTTCAAGCCGCATGGTGCAGAGGATTTCAATTCCGTCCGTATCAAGACCAAGCCTGTCGGCACGACCCTTAATCTGACCCGCGCTTTCCTCGCCTGAAACGTAGAGAATCTTTCCCTTTGTGTTTTTGTGAATGGCTGAACAGGCCTGAATCATCAGGGTTGACTTTCCGATTCCGGGCTCTCCGCCCAGAAGGATTGCGCTCCTTTTCATCGCTCCGCCGCCAAGAACCCGGTCAAGCTCTGAAATCTCTGTTTTGAGCCGGGAATTTTCCTGTGCTGAAACCTGAGCCAGAGGAATTGGCTTTATTTTTTCGGTCGTGGGGCTTCCAAAAGCTGCCGCGCTTGAATTGGGATCCAGAATGGCTTCCTCAAGAGTGTTCCATTCTCCGCACTGGGGACAGCGGCCCAGCCATCGTGATTGAGTGTAGCCGCATTCCGTACATTTATAAACTGTTGTTTTTGACTTACTTTTTGCCATGTATCCACCGAAAAATCTTGACAATTTTTATCACAGATATTATATTTATCTCAGCTTGTAAAAAGCTGATAAACTCTCTCCGATGTCCAGCTTGCTGGACGGCAGGGCTTCCTTAAAGTGTCACTTCAAGGAAGCCTTGTTTTTTTTATTTCCAAGGCTCTTGCGTTTGCTTACGAGAAAACCATAGGTTTTCTCGTAAGCAAACGGCGGTTTTATCTGCCATTTGAGACAGATTCCGTAATCCAAGAGTTTCCGCCGATTACAGAACCCTTTCCGATTACAGTGTCTCCGCCAAGAATCGTTGCGTTTGCGTAAATGGTAACGTTATCTTCGATTGTAGGATGGCGTTTTTTATTCTGCAGGGATTTTTTGACGCTGAGGGCACCCAGAGTGACGCCCTGATAAATCTTGACGTTATCGCCGATTACACATGTCTCGCCGACAACGACGCCTGTTCCGTGGTCAATGAAGAAACTCTTGCCGATTTTTGCGCCCGGATGAATGTCGATGCCTGTCCTTGAGTGAATGTGCTCGCTCATGATTCGTGGAATTACAGGAACTCCACACTCATGAAGGAAATGTGCGATACGGTAGACGATG
Organism: Treponema ruminis; assembly: GCF_014201975.1. Lineage (NCBI taxonomy): Bacteria > Pseudomonadati > Spirochaetota > Spirochaetia > Treponematales > Treponemataceae > Treponema > Treponema ruminis. The sequence continues at coordinate 199,282 of NZ_JACHFQ010000007.1, forward strand.
ATAGCCTGGAGGCCCGGATAAGAAACGATTACCTCGTCATCGCTCTTTGCCGCAGGGTCGCCGTTATAGGCTGCGATTGCGTCCAGCATGGCCATCTTGCGGATTTGGGGAATGGCTTCAATCATGGCGAAGGCTGCCTTTTCCGCAAGTCCGAAGCAGTGTGACTGCCTGACCTGGGAAGTTTCGTCGTGCTGGATTGACTTGTAGGTAAGGGCTTTTTGAATTTCTTTTGTGAGCATGACGATTATTCTGTTGACTCTCTGCCCGGTTACATAGCGCAGGTTCATGTTGTCGAGCTCCTCCGCCTTTTTGTAACCAGGGAAAATCAGACACTGGATGTCGTTCAAAATAGATACGACGTTCTCTCTGTTTGGGAAATTTTCGTTTCCGGCCTTGTTTATGCCCCCGTCTTCTTCGTAAGACTGGAGGATATTGTTTACAAGTGAATCTATGCACATATTTTCTGACATTTTCGCTTCCTTTTTGTTCAAAAAGACTAGCATAAATCAAAAGAAAATACTACAATTCTTTTAATTTATTGCTCTTTTATCGCTCTGCACTATTGACACAAATTATCTTGTTAGATATATTTTTCAAACACATCTTTGTGTGCTCTTGTAGCTCAGTTGGTAGAGCACAGCATTGGTAGTGCTGAGGTCAGCGGTCCGATTCCGCTCGGGAGCTGTAAATTCTAAAATAATTTAGGAGTAAATAGAATGGGTAGCAAGAAAAAGACATCGATTGATATTATTGCTCTTCAGTGTACAGAGTGCAAACGCAAAAATTACACAACTACAAAGAACCGCAAGAATATTCAGGGAAAACTTGAGAAGAACAAGTATTGTCCTTTCTGTCGCAAAGAGATTTTGCACAAAGAAACAAAGGCAAAATAAGCCTTGTTAAAATAAGATAATTAGGCTGTCAGTTCTGGCAGCTTGATATAAATAGGCCTGTAGTTCAGTTGGTAGAGCATCGGTCTCCAAAACCGAGTGTCGCGGGTTCGAGTCCTGCCGGGCCTGATATTTTAAGTCGAAGGCTTTCTCTGAAAAGCCTTTTGTTTATTGGGGTTTTGTCATGGCAAAAGTTTTCGGATTTTTCAAAGAATGCGGTGTAGAGCTCAAGAAAGTTACTTGGCCAACACGCGATGATGTAGTTGCATCAGTAAAGGTTGTTCTCGTTTCTACAATTGTTATTGCTATTATCCTTGGCGCTCTTGACTTCTTGTTCAGCGCTGGAATGAGTCTCATTTTCAAGGCATAGGGGCGTTGTATGGCAAAAGGCTGGTACATCGTTCATACATACACTGGTTACGAAAACAAGATTGAAAGAACAATCCGAATGAAGCTTGAAGAAGGCGAAATCGATTCTTCTGTCATTTCGGACGTAAAAGTTCCTGTTGAAGAACTTATCGAAATTAAAGACGGCAAAAAGCGTTCACGCAAAAATAAATTCCTTCCTGGTTACATCATGCTTGAAATGGATCTTCCTGATATTGGCTGGAAGGCAATCTGTTCTTCAATCCGAAGCATTCAGGGTGTAACAGGTTTTGTCGGAACAAATCCTAATCAGCGACCACGACCAATTTCAAATGATGAAGCCCGAAACATTCTCATGAAGTCTGGCGACATCAAGGGTGAAAAGGCTGTTCGAATCAAGCAGGCTTACGTTATCGGTGATCAGGTTAAAATCAACGAAGGACCATTTGCTTCATTCAGCGGTTCTGTCGAAGAGATTTACCCTGATAAGAGTAAGCTTCGTGTTATGGTTCAGATTTTCGGCCGTGCTACACCAGTTGAAGTTGACATCACACAAGTTGAAAAATTGATTTCTTAGTAAAATTGAGCTGCATCAAATTTTTGGTGCGCTTTTTAATTTTGGGAGGAATATAAGTCCGTTGGATCTCTGTATTCCGCTAGAAAACTGATTCAGTTTTCATACCAATATAGGAGCTATAAAATGGCTACAAAAAAAATTGTTGAAGTGTTCAAAATTCAGGCGCCAGCTGGAGCTGCAACTCCTGCTCCACCGATTGGACCAGCTCTCGGACCTAAAGGTGTTTCTGCACCACAGTTCTGTCAGCAGTTCAATGAACGAACAAAGAACATGGAAAAAGGTTTGGTTATCCCAGCTGTAATCACAGTTTACCAGGATAAATCATTCACCTTCATCCTCAAAACTCCACCAGCTGCTGTTCTTATCAAGAAAGCACTCAAACTCGAGAAGGGTTCTGGAAATCCTCTCCGCGACAAGGTTGGTAAACTTACACAGGCTCAGCTTGAAGAAATTGCAAAAACAAAGATGCCTGATGTTAACGCTAACGACCTTGAGGCAGCTAAAAAAATCATCGCCGGAACTGCTCGTTCAATGGGCGTAGAAGTGGAGGCTAACTAATGAAACACGGTAAGAAATATACTGACGCTCTCAAAAAGTTTGATTCTACACAGGCTTATGATGTTGAGAAAGCTTGCCAGATTGTAAAAGACATTCATTTTGCAAAATTTGACGAGACTGTTGAGCTCCACGTAGCTCTCAAACTCGGCAAGAGCCAGACTGTTCGTGATACATTGGTTTTCCCAAATCAGTTCACAGCAGAGAAGAAAGTTCTCGTATTCTGTCCAGAAGAGCGCGCTAAAGAGGCTCTCGATGCAGGTGCCGCTTATGCAGGTGCTGCAGAGTACATCGACAAAGTAAAGGGCGGCTGGCTTGATTTCGATATCGCAGTTGCTACTCCAGACATGATGAAAGATGTTGGTCGTCTTGGTATGGTTTTGGGCCGCAAAGGTCTCATGCCAAACCCAAAAACAGGCACTGTAACAAATGACATCGTATCTGCAATCAACGAGCTCAAAAAAGGTCGTACAGAATTCCGCGCAGACAAAACAGGTATCATCCACATCGCTGTAGGTAAAGTTTCTATGGACGCTGCAAAAGTTGCAGAGAACGTAAAAGTTCTTCTTACAGAATTGGATCGCAAAAAGCCTGCAGATGCAAAAGCTGATTTCGTTCGCTCAGTATCAGTAAGCTCTTCAATGGGCCCTGGTGTTTGGGTAGAGACAAAGGAGGAGGCATAATCTATGGCTATCTTGGCAAAAGCACTCCAGCCTGCTAAAACACAGGCTATCGAAGAAACAAAAAAGACATTTTCTGAATATAATGACTTCATCTTCGCTGAGTACCGTGGCTTGACAGTAGAGCAGATTACAGCTCTCCGTAACAAGCTCCGTGAGCACGAGGCACCACTCAAGGTTGTTAAAAATAACTTCGCTCGTGTTGCTTTCGAAGAACTCAAAATCGAGAATGTTGCAGACTATCTTAAAGGACCTACAGCTGTTGTAATGGCTAAAGAGGATTCTAACGAAGCTGCAAAAGTTCTTTTCGACTTCGCAAAAGACAACCAGGCTCTTGTTATCAAGGGCGGTTACATCCAGAATGAGATTTACGATCAGGCTAAAATTGAGGCTTATTCAAAAGTCCCAGGCAAAAAACAGCTTATCGCTATGCTCATGTCTACAATCAATGGCCCTGTACAGAAGCTCGCTGCTACTTTGCAGGCATATGTTGATAAAAAATCAGCAGAAGGTGCTAACTAATATAGCCCTTTAGCTGGCAAGGTCAGGCTTCATGTGCTGTCGACTGTCCTTGCAACAATATAAAGTGCGGAAATTCGGTTCAGTTTGTTCCGCCCGCGCAAAAATTTCAGTTCAATCAAAAGATTGAACATGCCTATTTAGGAGAAGATAATATGGCAGCTCTCACAAATGATCAGATTCTTGACGCAATCGCTTCTATGACAGTTCTCGAAGCTTCAGAACTCGTTAAAGCAATGGAAGAGAAATTCGGCGTAACAGCAGCAGTTGCAGTTGCAGCAGGTCCAGCAGCTGGCGGTGCAGCAGCAGGTGGCGAGGAGCAGACTGAGTTCACAGTTTCTCTCGAGTCATTCGACGCAGCTAAAAAGATCCCAGTTATCAAAGTTGTTCGCGAAATCACAGGTCTCGGCCTTGGTGAAGCAAAAGCTCTCGTTGAAGGTGCTCCAAAAGTACTCAAAGAGGGTGTTTCTAAAGCAGATGCTGACGAGATCATCAAGAAGATCGAAGAAGCAGGCGGAAAAGCTTCTAAGAAATAACTTTATGCCGTTTGTAGCGGCGTAATTAATAGAGCCACACAGGAAAAAACTTCTGTGTGGCAAAGAAAGCTTACTTGTACGGAGCGATTCGTATGAGTAGGCTTTTTGTGCATTTTGGTACTAGTTTTTTTACATAATCGCATCCTTATCCTGTGCTGTCCTTTATCTCCTTGTATGTCATACAAATAGAACTGTGATGTAGCAGATAAGCGAGGCAAATCCCACCTAGGAGTGATGAATGTTCGCTAAAAGCAGAACAATCAATCGTCAGTATTACGGTAAGGATATCCACAACTTCATGGAGATTCCTAACCTCATCGACATCCAGACATCGTCTTACGAAACATTCCTTCAGAAAGACAGATTAGACCACAAACAGCCATTGCTCAACGAGGGCTTGCAGGAAGCATTTACATCTACATTCCCAATCGAAAGCCCGGATGGCGAGATGACTCTCGAATATGAGTTCTATGAGCTCGACGAAGAAAACATCAAATTCACAGAGCTTGAGTGCAAGCAGAAAGGACAGACTTACGCAGTTCCTCTCAAAGCAAGAATTAACCTCAACTTCCTCAAATCAGGCGCAATCTTGCAGAAAGACATTTACATGGGCGATATTCCGCTCATGACTGACCGGGGAACTTTTATCATCAATGGTGCAGAGCGAGTCGTTGTTTCACAGATTCACCGTTCTCCAGGCGTAATTTTCAACCACGAAAAAGGCGTTTATTCAAGCCGAATCATTCCGTATCGTGGTTCTTGGCTTGAGTTCGAAATCGATCAGAAAAAAGAACTCATTTATGCAAAAATCGACCGCAAAAAGAAAATCCTCGGCACAATTTTCCTTCGTGCTTTGGGATATTCTAGCCGCGAAGAAATTATCCGCTGCTTCTACCAGACAGAAAATATCACTGTTGACGAAGCAAAAAAAGAGTCTTTGGTTGACAAAGTTCTTGCTTCAGCTGTCATCATTAAAGACGGCGACGAAGAAAAGAAATTGTTCCGTGCAGGTACAAAACTTCATCCGCATGACATCGATGATTTGCTTGCTCAGAACATCAAAGAAATCTGCGTAATCAAATTTGACGCACGCAAAAATGCCGGCGACAAAGATGAATGGAATCCTTCACTCGACAGCGAGATGATCATCAACTGTTTCGAGCGCGAGGACATCAAATACACAAAAGAAGGTGCAGAGAACGAAGAGCCAACAAAAGAAGATGCTCTTAGCGCAGTTTATGCAGTTCTTATGCCTGGCGAGCCAATGACTGTGGAGAACGCTGAGAAAGATTTGACAAGCATGTTCTTCTCAATCCGCCGCTACGATTTGGGTCGTGTTGGTCGTTACAAGCTCAACAAAAAATTCAACTACAAAGAATTGAATGGTTCTGAGTACGAGGATTTCACTCTTGTAAAAGACGATATCATCCAGACAATGAAGCACCTTATCAACGTTTACAACGGAAACGAAAAAATCGACGATATTGACCACTTGGGCAATCGTCGAATCCGATCTGTTGGTGAGTTGATGACAAACCAGCTCAAAACTGCATTCTCTCGTATGGAGCGAATCGCAAAAGAGCGCATGAGCCTCAAAGAGACTGAGACAATGAAGCCACAGGATTTGATTTCTATCAAACCGATCGTTGCGGCTATCAAAGAGTTCTTCGGTTCTTCACAGCTCTCTCAGTTCATGGATCAGGTAAACCCTCTTGCAGAGCTTACACACAAACGACGTCTTAACGCTTTGGGACCTGGTGGTCTTTCTCGTGACCGCGCTGGCTTCGAAGTTCGTGATGTACACTACACTCACTACGGACGCATGTGTCCTATCGAGACTCCTGAAGGTCCGAACATCGGTCTTATCGTTTCTCTCGCTATTTACACAAAAATCAACGACTACGGCTTCCTTGAAACTCCTTACCGCAAGGTTGAGAACGGAAAGGCAACCGACAAAGTTGAATATCTTTCTGCTATGGACGAAGACCGCTACTACATCGGTCAGGTTGCTGAAGGCATGAAAGAGGATGGTTCTTTTGCAAACGGTCCGGACACAATGGTTTCTGTCCGCCACACAGGCGACTATACAACCCGTGCTGCAAAAGACATTCAGTACATGGACGTCTCACCACGTCAGGTTATCTCTGTTTCAGCTTCTCTCGTTCCGTTCTTGGAGCATGATGACGCTAACCGTGCTCTCATGGGCTGTAACATGCAGCGTCAGGGCGTTCCTTTGCTCTTCCCGGAGCCACCATATGTTGGTACAGGTATGGAGCAGAAGGCTGCTTATGATTCAGGCGTTCTCGTTAAGGCTAAGCATGACGGTGAAGTTGTCTGGGTTACAAGCGACATGGTAAAAATCAAGCGTGACGAAGATGGTCTCCTTGATGAATATCCATTGCTCAAATATCAGAGAACTAACCAGGATACATGTTATCACCAGCGACCAACTGTTCAGTGTGGCGAAAAGGTTAAAAAAGGCGCTGTCCTTGCTGACGGTCCTGCTACATTTAACGGTGAGCTTTCTCTCGGCCGCAACCTTCTCGTTGGATTCGTACCTTGGAATGGATACAACTATGAGGACGCTGTTCTTATCAGCCGCCGCGTAGTTAAAGAAGACATGTACACTTCTATCCATATTAAAGAGTTCCAGGTTGAAATCCGTGAGACTAAACTTGGTCCAGAAAAAATTACTCGCGATGTTCCAAACACAGCAGAAAAGACTCTCGATAATCTCGATGCTGAAGGTATCATCCGCGTTGGTGCAAAAGTCCGCTCTGGCGACATCCTCGTCGGAAAAGTCACACCAAAATCAGAAACTGAAACAACTCCAGAATTCAAGCTCCTTAACTCAATCTTCGGTGAGAAGGCTAAGGAAGTTCGTGATTCTTCACTCCGCGTTCCACATGGCGTTGAAGGCGTTGTAATCGACGTTCAGCGACTCAAGAGAAGCGAAGGCGACGACTTGAACCCAGGCGTTGACGAAGTTGTTAAAGTTCTTATCGCTAACAAACGAAAACTCCGCGAAGGTGACAAAATGGCTGGTCGACACGGAAACAAAGGTGTCGTTGCCCGAATCCTTCCAGAGGAAGACATGCCATATCTCGAAGACGGTACTCCGCTTGACGTCTGCTTGAATCCGCTTGGTGTTCCTTCTCGAATGAACATCGGTCAGATTATGGAATCTGAGCTCGGTATCGCCGGCCGCTACCTCAATCAGTATTTCGAGTGTCCTGCATTCCAGACTCCTTCTCAGGAAATGATTGCAGAAAAACTCAAGGAAGCTGGTCTTTCACCAGATTCTAAACAGATTGTACGCGACGGCCGCACAGGTGAACCGTTCGTCAATCCGATTTTCGTAGGTGTCATCTACTATCTCAAACTTCACCACTTGGTTGATGATAAGATGCATGCCCGCTCAACAGGTCCTTACTCACTCGTTACTCAGCAGCCACTCGGTGGTAAAGCTCAGTTCGGTGGTCAGCGTCTTGGTGAGATGGAGGTTTGGGCACTCGAGGCTTACGGTGCTGCAAACACATTGCAGGAGATGATGACAATTAAATCTGACGATATGAACGGTCGTTCAAAGATTTACGAGTCTATCGTTAAGGGTGATCCGGCAGCTCCAGCTGGCGTTCCAGAGTCATTCAACGTTATGGTTCAGGAATTGCGCGGTCTTGCTTTGGACTTCACAATTTATGACGCAAAGGGCAAACGAATTGCTCTTACCGAACGTGACCAGGAATTGATCGACAAGGCTAATTCTGGTTTCGACAAGGAGAATGAAGATGCGTGATATTCAGGATTTCGACTCAATCAAAATAAAATTGGCTTCACCGGATAATATCCGCGCCTGGTCTTACGGCGAGGTTAAGAAGCCAGAAACAATCAACTATCGTACACTCCGTCCGGAGAAAGACGGTCTCTTCTGTGAGCGCATTTTCGGTACTACAAAGGAATGGGAATGCTACTGCGGAAAATTCAAGTCTATCCGTTACAAGGGTGTAATCTGTGACCGCTGTGGCGTTGAGGTTACTCACTTCAAGGTTCGCCGTGAGCGTACAGGTCACATCGAGCTTGCAGCTCCGGTAAGCCACATCTGGTACTACCGCTCAGTTCCAAGCCGCATGGGTCTCTTGCTCGACCTTCAGGTTGCAGCTCTCCGCTCAGTTCTCTACTATGAGAAATATATCGTTATCGATCCGGGCGACACAGACCTTAAAAAACTCCAGCTCCTCTCAGAAGACGAGTACATGGAAGCAGAAGACCGCTACGGTCAGTCATTCACAGCAGGTATGGGTGCAGAAGCAGTTAAAACTCTTCTCGAAAACCTCAACCTCGATGAACTGGCAGCAGAGCTTCGCGCTAAAATGATTGAAAAGGGCGCAAAATCAGACAAACGCCTGCTCAAACGCATTCAGATTGTCGAAGATTTCCGCTCTTCTGGAAACAAAGCTTCATGGATGATTCTCGACGTTATCCCTGTCATTCCGCCTGATTTGCGACCAATGGTACAGCTCGATGGTGGCCGTTTCGCAACATCTGACTTGAACGACTTGTACCGCCGTGTAATCAACCGAAACAACCGTCTCAAGAGATTGATGCAGCTTTCTGCTCCTGACATCATCATCCGCAACGAAAAACGAATGTTGCAGGAAGCAGTTGACGCCCTCTTCGACAACTCAAAGCGCAAGCGTGTTGTTAAGGGTGCTTCAAACCGTCCGCTCAAATCAATTTCTGACATGCTCAAAGGTAAGCAGGGACGCTTCCGCCAGAACTTGCTCGGTAAGCGTGTTGATTACTCAGGACGTTCGGTTATCGTCGTTGGTCCGGAGCTCAAACTCTGGCAGTGTGGTCTTCCTACAAAAATGGCTCTTGAGCTCTTCAAGCCTTTCATCATGAAAAAGCTTGTCGACAAAGACGTTGTATTCAATATCAAAAAGGCAAAACTTCTTGTTGAGCAGGAAGCTCCTGAAGTTTACGCAATCCTCGACGAAGTAGTCCGCGAGCACCCGGTTATGCTCAACCGAGCTCCTACTTTGCACCGCTTGGGTATCCAGGCATTCGAGCCTGTTTTGGTCGAAGGAAAAGCTCTCAAACTTCACCCGCTCGCATGTAAGGCTTTCAACGCCGACTTCGATGGTGACCAGATGGCTATCCACGTTCCTTTGACACAGGCTGCTCAGATGGAATGTTGGACACTCATGCTTTCTGCCCGAAACCTTCTTGACCCTGCAAACGGAAACCCAATCGTTCTTCCGTCACAGGACATGGTTCTCGGTATCTACTATATGACTTCAATCAAGCCTAACGCAAAGGGAACTGGCAAACGATTCTCTAGCGCAGACGAAGCTTCAATGGCTGCTGAGAATGGATTCATCGAGTGGCAGGCACTTATCAAAGTTCCGGCTCCAAAAGATTCATTCAAAGACGGCGAATTCAAGGCTGGTGACTTGATTTCTACTTCAGCAGGTCGAATCCGCTTCAATGCAGAAATGCCTGATGAGGTTGGATACATCAACCCGCACATCACAGAGGCTGACCTTGCAAAGAAGATTACAACTGGTATGGGCGACAAAGACCTCAAGAAGATGATCAAGACTGTTTACGAGGTAAAAGGTCCTTGGGTCACAATCAAAATGCTCGACGCAATCAAGGCTTGTGGTTACAAAAACGCTACATTCTTCGGTGCAACACTTTCTATGGATGACATCATCATTCCAGAAGAAAAGAAGGCAATGGTCGACGAGTCAAACAAAATCGTCGAGGAAATTGTTTCTCAGTACTCTAAGGGTGTCATCACTGCAGACGAACGCTACAACAAAGTAACCGACGTTTGGCAGCGAACAAACGAAAAACTTACCGATATCATGATGGATCAGTTCAAGGCTGACAAAGACGGCTTCAACACAATCTACATGATGGCTGACTCTGGTGCGCGAGGTTCTAAAAAACAGATTTCTCAGCTTGCAGCTATGCGTGGTTTGATGGCTAAACCAAACGGTGACATCATCGAGCTCCCTGTACGCTCAAACTTCAAAGAGGGTCTTTCGGTTATCGAATACTTCATTTCTTCAAACGGTGCCCGAAAAGGTCTTACCGATACTGCTTTGAAGACTGCGGACGCTGGTTACATGACACGACGACTTGTTGATGTTGCTCAGGACGTTGTTGTTAACGAAGACGACTGTGGTACAATCAACGGTATTGATTACACAGCTATCAAGAACGGTGACGAAATCATCACTCCGCTCTCAGCTCGAATTGCAGGTCACTTCACAATCGAACGTGTAATTCACCCTGTTACTGGCGAATTGCTCTGTGACGTAAATGACTACATCACAGACGAGCTTGCTAAAAAGATTGAAGACGCTGGCGTTGAGAAAGTTAAGCTCCGCACAGTTCTTACTTGTGAGGCTGAGCACGGCGTTTGTGTTAAGTGTTATGGAAAGAACCTTGCACGCAACAAGCTTGTTGAAATCGGTGAGGCTGTCGGCGTTATCGCAGCTCAGTCAATCGGTCAGCCAGGTACACAGCTTACCATGCGTACATTCCACGTCGGTGGTACTGCGTCTAAGGCAACAGAAGATAACCGAATCGTTCTTAAATATCCGGTCATTATAGGCAAAATCGCAGGTACAAACGTTCCTACTGATGACGGCAACATGCTCTTCACTCGTAAGGGTTCTATGATGGTAACTCGTATCATCGATTCCCTCAAAGTTTCAAAGGGCGACCTTGCAGAAAATGTAGAGGACGGAAAACGAATCCTTAAGGGTAATCCTCTTACAACAGGCAAAAAGGCTGTTCTTGCAAAAGAAAACGGACGAATCATCATCCTCGGCGATACACTCTATCTCTGTGGTAATGAGCAGAAAGTTGAAATCTCGAACGGTTCAACAATCGTCGTAAAAGAAGGCGACATCGTAGAGGCTGGAAAAGTTCTCGGTACATTCGATCCTTCAAAAGAGCCAATCATTGCCGAAGTTTCAGGATACGTTCACTACGAAGACATCATCCTCGGTTCAACATTGGTTGAGAAGATTCTTGATAACGGTAACATCGAGCGCCACATCTCTGACTTGCACCTTGATGTTAAACAGCCACGAATCCTTATCACTGATGAGGCTGGTAACGAACTCGGTTCTTACTTCCTCCCGGCTGATGCAGTCCTTGACGTTGATGACAAACAGCAGGTTAAGGCTGGTGACACACTTGCTCGTCTTCCAGTTGCTGCTGCTAAGACAAACGATATTACTGGTGGTTTGCCACGAGTTTCTGAATTGTTCGAAGCCCGCAAGCCAAAAGTTCCGTGTGTTCTCGCACAGATTTCCGGCGTCGTTAAATTCAACGGTGTTACAAAAGGTAAACGAATTGTTATCGTAGAAGACGCTTACGGCAAGACATATGAGCACCTCGTTCCAATGACACGCCGCATGCTCGTTCGTGACGGTGACATTGTTGAGGCAGGTGAGCAGCTTTGTGACGGCGCACCAAGTGCACACGACATTCTTGCAATCCTTGGCGAAAACGCCCTCATGGATTACCTCATGTCAGAAATCCAGTCGGTTTACTCTGCACAGGGTGTAGCAATCGATGACAAGCACATCGGTGTTATTGTCCGCCAGATGCTCCGCAAAGTTGAGGTCGTTTCAGTTGGCGATACACGTTTCATCTTCGGTCAGCAGGTTGATAAATATCACTTCCACGAAGAAAACAAACGTGTCGTTGCAGAAGGTGGTCAGCCAGCAGTTGCCCGCCCGATGTTCCAGGGTATTACAAAAGCAGCTTTGGCAACAGACTCATTCATTTCGGCTTCTTCATTCCAGGAGACAACACGCGTTCTTACAAATGCCGCAATTTCTGGTTCAACAGATACATTGCACGGCTTGAAAGAAAACGTAATCATCGGTCACATGATTCCGGCAGGAACTGGTATCCGTGATTACCGCGATGTTAAACTCTTCGACGATTCTGATCAGGATTTGGACATCCAGATGGAAGAAATCCTCCAGCGTCGTAAAGAAGAAAAAGAGCTTGAAATGGCAATGGCACACGCTGTTGTTGAGCCGCCGTCAGACGACTACTCAAGCATCCTTCAGCAGGAATAATTAAATAAGTGTCCCGCCCTAAAAAGCGGGACATTTTTTTTTCAAATTTTATCGCAAATTCGCTTGAATTCATTTTCGGAATTCTATAAGATATATAGACCTATCGCATTTTGGGTTTTAATGCGAGAATTTTGTCCGGAGTGCTGACCGGCAAACTAATAGGAGAATAGGCGATGCCTACAATTAATCAACTTGTTCGAAAAGGTCGACAGTCTTTGGCAAACACTACAAAAGCTCCTGCTCTTGAGTCTTGTCCACAGAAACGCGGTGTATGTACACGTGTTATGACTGTTACACCAAAAAAACCGAACTCAGCTCTCCGAAAGGTAGCTCGTGTTCGCTTGTCAAATGGAATTGAAGTTACTGCATACATTCCAGGTATTGGACACAACTTGCAGGAACACTCAGTTGTTCTTATCCGTGGCGGTCGTGTAAAGGATCTTCCAGGTGTTCGTTATCACATCATCCGTGGTACAAAAGATACTCTCGGTGTAGACGGACGCAAACGTGCTCGTTCTAAGTACGGTGCAAAACGACCAAAGGCATAATTTAATAAAGGAGAATTACTATGGGAAGACATAAGAAATCAGTAAATCGTCCTATTGTGCCTGATGTAAAATACAATAGCCCGGTTGTTACAAAATTCGTCTCACGCATGATGTTGGACGGAAAAAAAGACGCTTGTACAAAAATTGTATACAAAGCAATGGATCAGCTCAAAGCTAAAACTGACAAAGATCCACTCGAGGTATTCCTCAAAGCTCTTGACAATGTAAAACCAATGGTAGAGGTTAAATCTCGCCGCGTTGGTGGTGCTACATATCAGGTTCCTTGTGAAATCCGTGATGCACGCAAAGAAGCTCTCGCTATGCGTTGGGTTATCGCTGCTGCTCGCGCTCGAAGCGGTCACGGTATGGCAGATACACTTGCTTCTGAATTGCTCGACGCATTCAACAACACAGGTTCTGCTTACAAAAAGAAGGAAGATACACACAAGATGGCAGAGGCAAACAAAGCTTTTGCTCACTACCGCTGGTAGAATGTATCATGTCGGGTTTTCTGCCCGGCATCCTTACAAGGCTCCCGTTTAGCGCGGGAGTTTTTTTTATTTCTTCTATATATATGTAAAAATTTCCGGCGTGATTATAATCCGCTTTATCTGAAAACTTTAGAAAAACTTTGCTTTTTCTGCAAAAATTCTTTTAAGTCACTTGAACAAAAATCTTAAATATTATATAAATAAAGAACTTGCAATCTGCATATGTGCAGATGATAATAGGTTCTTTGAGATTGTTGGGCAGACTTCAATTTCCTGTTAAGTCTGACGGTGCCGTAAAGTTAGCGCAAAACGCTTTCAGGTTATCGTACCTCTGTCAAAAAGAACATTCTGGTTCCGGAGGTTTTCCCAAAAGTTTCTGGATTCCAGACCAGTTGTCGAGTTTGTTTGATGATGATTCGGTGGTTCCGGTAAAAGCATTTCGAGATTATGGAGTGTTTTAGTTGATTTCTTCCGTCTTATCTTCAATCAAAATCATTATTATAGGTAATTAGTGTGTCTGCGAATGTGGCTTTTTCAGTTGAAAATGTTCATATTCTGGCTTAAAGTGCAACACATAAATTTTAATCTGCCGTAAAAGGAACGGCAAAGGAGAAAAACATGGCAAAGGAGAAGTTCGTCCGAACTAAACCTCACATGAACGTTGGTACTATCGGTCACGTTGACCATGGTAAGACAACATTGTCTGCAGCTATCACTATGCACTGTGCTAAAAAGTATGGTGATAAGGCTCTCAAGTATGATGAAATCGATAACGCTCCAGAGGAAAAAGAGCGTGGTATCACAATCAACACACGTCACTTGGAGTATCAGTCAGACAAACGTCACTATGCTCACATCGACTGCCCGGGACATGCTGACTACATTAAGAACATGATCACTGGTGCTGCTCAGATGGACGGTGCTGTTCTCGTTGTTTCTGCTCCAGACTCAGTTATGCCACAGACTCGTGAGCACCTCTTGCTCGCTCGCCAGGTTGGTGTACCAAAGATTATCGTATTCTTGAACAAAGTTGACCTCGTTGACGATCCAGATCTTCTCGAGCTCGTTGTTGAAGAGGTAAAAGATACAGTTAAAGAGTATGGCTTCTCAGAAGACACACCAATCATCAAAGGTTCAGCATTCAAAGCTTTGGCTGACGGTGCTTCTGCAGATGATACAAAATGTATCGATGAGCTCCTTGAGGCTATGGATACATGGTTCGACGATCCAGTTCGCGACGCTGATAAACCATTCTTGATGCCAATCGAGGATATCTTCACAATTTCTGGTCGTGGTACAGTAGTTACTGGTCGTATCGAGCGTGGTGTAATCAACATGAACGACCCAGTAGAAATCGTTGGTATCCGCCCAACAGCTTCTTCAACTGTAACTGGTATCGAGATGTTCCAGAAGACTCTTGATCAGGGACAGGCTGGTGACAACGTTGGTATCCTTCTCCGTGGTGTTGAGAAGAAAGACGTTGTTCGTGGACAGGTTCTTGCAGCTCCTGGCTCAATCCACCCACACACAAAATTCGAGGCTCAGATCTACGTTCTTTCTAAGGAAGAAGGTGGACGTCACTCACCATTCTTCACAGGTTACCGCCCACAGTTCTACTTCCGTACAACTGATATCACTGGTACAGTTGAATTGCCAGCTGGAACAGACATGGTAAAACCTGGTGACAACACAAAGATCATTGGTGAGCTTATCCACCCAATCGCTATGGACGAGGGTCTTAAACTTGCTATCCGCGAAGGTGGTCACACAATCGCTTCTGGTCAGGTTACAAAAATCATCGAATAGTCTTTTATTAGGCTAGCGATTCAATAACAGGGAGTCATTTTTATGGCTCTCTGTTGAAAGTTCTTTTACAAAACTTCTAATGGAGTAAAATTAAAATGGCTAACAGCAAAATTCGTGTCAGACTTCGAGCATTTGATGTAGAGTTGATTGACCAGAGTGCAAAAGCCATCGTGCAGACTGTTCAGAAGGCAGGGGCAAAGGTTTCAGGACCAATTCCTCTTCCTACAAGAATCAATAAGGTAACAGTTCTCCGCTCACCACACGTTAACAAAAAGTCACGTGAGCAGTTTGAGATGAGAACACACAAACGCCTTATCGACATCATCGATCCATCAACAGACGTTATGGATTCATTGATGAAGCTTGAATTGCCAGCCGGTGTAGATGTAGAAATCAAACAGTAAGTCTTAAACTGCGTTGCAGCTGGATTACTGTTAAAAAACGGTAACGGTCCTGTGGATCCAGGATGGCGGCCGACAGGGAGAAAATCTGAGTTTTTTACAGAAAAACAAAGGATTTCTTCTATAGGAGTTATATCAGAATGAAAGGTCTGATTGCAAAAAAAGTAGGAATGACACAGGTATTCGATGAAAACGGTAATCTGACACCAGTAACCGTGATCCATGTAGAACCGAATACAGTTATTGCTACAAAGAACAAGGAAACTCACGGTTATGATGCTGTTGTTCTTGGTCTTGAAGATTTGAAAGAATCTAAAGTCAACAAAGCATACAAAGGTCAGTTTCCAGAGAATGTTTCACCGAAACGTCATCTGAAAGAGTTCAGAGACTTCGAGAAAGAAGTTGCAGTTGGAGACCAGATTGGTCTTGAATTGTTTGAAAAAACTGCATTCCTTGATGTTACAGCAACTTCAAAAGGTAAAGGATTCCAGGGCGTTATGAAGCGCTGGGGCTTCCATGGTGGTCGTGCATCACACGGTTCAAAATTCCATCGTGAAGCTGGTGGTACAGGAAACTGTACAACACCTGGACACAGCATGAAAAATATTAAAATGGCTGGTCGCATGGGATCTGAAAGAGTTACGGTACAGAACCTCAAAGTTGTTAAAATCGATCCGGAACTCAAAGTTGTATTGGTTCGTGGCGCAGTGCCAGGAAATAAAAACGCAACTCTTATTATCAAGAATGCGGTTAAGAAATAAGGTCGAGGGATAAGATGGAAAAGAAAGTCTATTCAGTCGATGGTAAAGAACTCCGCACAATCAATCTTGATGATAAAGTGTTCGGACTTCCTGTAAACGAAGATGTCATTTACTATGCCATCACAAATGAATTAGCAAATAAGCGCGTTGGAACTGCTTGTACAAAAACTCGTGCTGAAGTTCATGGCTCAAATGCTAAGCCGTACAAACAGAAGGGTACTGGTCATGCTCGCCGTGGTGATAAAAAATCACCAATCAATGTTGGCGGCGGCACAATCTTTGGACCAAAACCACGCGATTACAGCTACTCAATTCCAAAGAAAGAAAAACGCCTTGCAATGAAATCAATCTTGAGTCTCCAGGCTCAGAGCGACCGTCTTACAGTTGTTGAAGATTTCACTGTAGAAAGCGGAAAAACAAAGGACTTGGTTAAAATCCTTAGCAACTTCGCTAAAGATGAACGCACAGTTCTTATTTTGAAAGACGATGACAAAAAGCTTCGCCAGGCTGGAAAAAATATTCCAAACTTGCACTTCTTGTCGTTCAACCGTCTTCGCGCACATGACCTCTTCTACGGAAGAAAGGTTATCCTCCTCGAGGGTGCTGCAAAGAATCTTTCAGAATTCTATAAAGTTGAAGAGAAAACTGCGGAGGCTAAATAATGATTGATTTACATGATATTCTTATTGAGCCTGTGCTCTCTGAAAGTGCAACTGCTTTGCGTGAGCAGGGTAAATATGTATTCAGAGTTGCGCCTGCTGCTACAAAGCTTCAGATTAAAGATGCTGTAGCTAAGCTCTTCAATGTAAAGGTTGTGAACTGCACAACTATTAACGTTCGTGGCAAGGAAAAACGGGTTCGTGGTAAACCTGGTAGAACTGCCAGCTGGAAGAAGGCTATTGTACGCCTTGCTCCTGGCGAAACCATTAAGGTATTCGAGGGCGTTTAAGCCTTCGTGAATTAAGGGGAACCAGATGGCTCTTAAAGTTTTTAAACCATATTCAGCAGGTACTCGTACTCGCATTGATTTGGTAAGAGATGAACTGACAACAGATAAACCCGAGAAAACACTGGTATCAGGTCAAAAATCTCGAGCTGGACGCAATTCTGCTGGTCGTATCACAGTACGACACCAGGGTGGCGGACACAAAAGAAAATATCGCGTAATCGATTTCAAACGCAATAAGCATGGTATTCCTGGAACAGTCAAGACAATTGAATATGATCCAAACCGCAGTGCAAACATTGCTTTGATTGCTTATGCAGATGGCGAAAAACGCTATATTATTGCTCCTAAAGGACTTATCGTAGGACAGAAAATTATGGCTGGTGAGAATGCAGCTCCAACAGTTGGAAATGCACTTCCTCTCGAAGTAATTCCTGCAGGTTTCACTATTCATAACATCGAGCTCACTCTCGGTCGCGGTGGACAGCTTGTTCGCTCTGCTGGTGCAGGTGCAACCGTTCAGGGTAAAGATGGTGACTACGTAATCATCCGCCTTCCTTCAGGTGAGACACGCCGTATCCATGGCAAATGCTATGCAACAATCGGTATTGTCGGCAACGAAGAGCGCATGAATACTCAGCTTGGTAAAGCTGGTCGCAAACGATGGCTCGGTATTCGTCCAACAGTTCGTGGTATGGCAATGAACCCAGTCGATCATCCACTTGGTGGTGGTGAAGGCGCTGGTAAAGGACACGTTCCTGTTACTCCTTGGGGTCAGCCATGTCGTGGTTACAAAACCCGCAACAGAAGAAAGACTTCTAGCCGGTTCATTATTTCACGCCGCAAGAAGTAGTTGCATAGGAGTTAACGGTGTCAAGATCTGTTAAGAAAGGACCTTTCATTGAAAAGAGTCTTTACAAGAAAGTTATTGAAATGAATAAAGAGTCAGACAAGAAGATGATCAAAACATATTCTCGCTGCTCTACAATCATTCCAGAGATGGTTGGCAACACAATTAGTGTTTACAACGGTAAGTCATGGATTCCTGTTTACGTAACAGAGAACCTCGTAGGCCACAAGCTTGGCGAGTTTGCTCCGACACGTACCTTCAAGGGACATGGCGGTTCAGACAAAAAAGCTGGTAAGTAAGGGTGGATATTATGGCTGAAAAGAAAGGTTATGTAGCCACTACTAAATTCCTGATTGCATCACCAACAAAGGTTCGTCCTGTTGCTCGTGTAATCAATCAGAAGTCATGCTCAGAAGCTATGGCGATTCTTGAGAACATGCCACAGAAAGGTGCAAAGTTGATTAAAGGTACTCTTAAATCAGCTGTAGCAAACGCTCTGTTCGCAAACAAGAAGCTTGATGAAGATATGCTCTATGTCAAAGAAATTCGTATCGACGAAGGTCCGAGACTCAAGAGAGTTTGGTTCCGCGCTCGCGGTCGTGCTGATCAACTCTTGAAACGCATGTGTCATATCACCGTCATTGTTGACGAGAAGGCGGGGGAATAAAGTGGGTCAGAAAGTAAATCCAATCGGTTTGCGTCTTGGAATTAACAAGACATGGCAGTCACGCTGGTATGCTAATCCTCGTGAGTATGCAGACCTCGTTATTGAGGATTTGAAAATCCGCAATATGGTAAAAGCTCTGCCAGAATGTCAGAATGCTGACATTGCAGAAATCGAAATTGTTCGTCATCCGCAGCGTGTTACAATTGTTATTCATACAGCACGCCCAGGTGTAATTATTGGTGTAAAAGGTGCTAACATTGAGAAAATTAGCGCAGAGATCCAGTCTAAACTGACTAAAAAAGTTCAGATTAAGATCAAGGAAATCAAACGCGCTGACATCAATGCATCACTCATCGCACAGAATATTGGACGCCAGCTTTCTGGCCGCGGTTCATTCCGCAAGGCTCTCAAGCAGGCTTCTGCAAACGCTATGAAAGGCGGAGCACAGGGAATCAAGATTCGCTTGTCAGGTCGTCTCGGCGGAGCAGATATGAAACGCTCTGAAGAACACAAAGAGGGACGCGTTCCTCTCCACACTCTTCGTGCAGACATCGACTATGGCACATTCGAGGCACATACAACATACGGTAAAATCGGTATCAAAGTATGGGTTTTCAATGGCATGAAATATGGTCACGAGCAGAACGAAGATGCTGGTCAGCTTGTTCGCAAGCCACGCCATGAGCGCTCACAGGCTTCTGGTGATGGTGAGAAACCAAGAGCTAAAAAGCCTGCCCGTGCGGCAAATGCTTCAAAGGAGTAAAGTAAATGCTTAGTCCTAAAAGAGTTATTCACCGCAAGGTACAGCGCGGTAGAATTAAAGGTAACGCAACACGTGCCAACACAATCGACTTCGGCGAGATTGCTCTCGTAGCTCTCGAGCCAGTTTGGTTGAGCGCAAAGCACATCGAGGCTGCCCGTGTTGCAATCAATCGTAAGCTTGAACGAAAAGGTAACGTTTGGCTTCGTGTATATCCGGACAAACCGATAACAAAAAAGCCTGCTGATACTCGAATGGGTAAAGGTAAGGGTGCTCCAGAGTTCTGGGCAGCTGTTATTAAGCCAGGCGTAATTTTGTTTGAGGTCGGTGGTATTGATATTAAGCTTGCAGAGCGCGCTCTTGAGCTTGCTGCCAGCAAACTTCCTATCAAAACAAAAATCGCTTTCAAACCAACTAAAGACTAAGGAGTAAGAAATGGCTGATACAAAGAAATCAAAAAAGAATGTAAAAGAACTTTCTTACGCTGAGTTGGTTGCACAGCGAAATGAACTTAAACAGAAATACATGGATCTTCGATTCCAGATGGTAATCGGCCATGTAGATAACCCTATGCAGAAGCGCACAATGCGTCGCGACATTGCCCGCTTGAACACTTTCATCCGTGCAAAAGAACTTGCCGGAGAAAACAAATAGGAGCTGACCCGTGGCAGAACAGGTTAAGACAAAGGGTGGTAAACGAGCTTTTGTTGGGATTGTAACAAGCGACAAAATGGATAAAACCATTGTTGTTTCAATCAACACCAAAAAAATGGATACCCTTTACAAAAAATATGTTACACGAACAAAGAAGTGTAAGGCACACGATGAGCAGAACGAAGCTCACATTGGAGACACAGTTCGCATCGTAGAATGCAGTCCAATCAGCAAAGATAAATGCTGGAGACTTGCAGAAATCATCGAGAGAGCTAAATAAGCTTAAGGAGTTAAAGACATGCTTCAGATGCA
Organism: Treponema ruminis; assembly: GCF_014201975.1. NCBI lineage: Bacteria > Pseudomonadati > Spirochaetota > Spirochaetia > Treponematales > Treponemataceae > Treponema > Treponema ruminis. Next base: position 219,712 of record NZ_JACHFQ010000007.1, read on the forward strand.
ATCAAATTTGACAGTTGCCGATAACTCCGGAGCTAAAAGAGCTCAGGTAATCAAGGTACTCGGTGGCTCACACCGCCGATATGCCGGAATCGGTGATGTTGTTGTAGTAGCTATTAAGGAAGCAATTCCTACTTCTACAATCAAAGAAGGTTCAGTAGAAAAGGCTGTAATCGTTCGTGTTGCGAAAGAATACCGCCGCCCAGACGGAACATACATCCGCTTCGACGACAATGCTTGCGTTATCGTTGATGCAGACAAAAACCCGAAAGGAAAACGTATTTTTGGACCGGTAGCCCGTGAGCTTCGTGATATGGACTGTATGAAGATCGTATCACTTGCGCCGGAAGTTCTGTAAGGAGAATTGAATAATGAACAAGAAATTCAAAATCCATAAGGACGATACCGTCCAGGTAATTGCAGGAAAAGACAAAGGTAAGCGCGGAACAATCGTTCGCGTTATCAGCAAAAAAGATGCAGTTATCGTTTCAGGAATCAACATTGTCAAAAAGGCAATGAAAAAGCGAAGCCAGCAGGACCAGGGCGGAATCGTCGAGGTCGAGGCTCCGTTGCACATCTCTAATGTAGCCATCGTTTGCAAAAAATGTGGCCCTACTAGAGTTGGTTATAAAATCGACGGCGACAAAAAGATTCGTGTCTGCCGCAAATGTGGAGAAGCACTGTAATGGATAATTACGTACCACGGCTTAAGAAAGTCTATAAGGACCAAATCGCCCCAGAGCTCTTCAAAGAACTCGGTTACACATCCGTAATGCAGATTCCAGCCATCAAAAAGGTTGTTGTCAGCATGGGTGTTGGCGAAGCTCTCACTAACAAGAAACTCCTTGACGCCGCAGTAGCTGATATTAGTCAGATTACTGGACAGCATGCTGTAAAGACTAGAGCGAGAAAGAGTATTGCTAACTTCAAGCTTCGTGAGGGCAACGAAGTAGGTGTAATGGTAACATTGCGCGGTAACAACATGTATGAATTCTTGGACCGCCTCATCAATGTTGCATTGCCTCGTGTTAAGGATTTCCGCGGAATCAAGGCTACTGGTTTTGACGGACACGGAAATTTCTCTCTTGGTATTACTGAACAGATTATCTTCCCAGAAATCGACTTTGATAAAATCACTAAGATTGCTGGTATGAATATTTCTATCGTAACTAGTGCAAAAACTGACGCTGAGGCTAAGGCACTTCTTACTAAGTTCAACATGCCGTTCAGAAAGTAGTGAGGAATCATGGCTAAGAAATCAATGGTTATCAAGGCTGCCCGCACACCAAAATATAAGACACGAGAATACAATCGCTGTCAGATTTGCGGTCGCCCTCGCGGTTATTTGCGCAAGTTTAAGATGTGCCGTATTTGCTTCCGCAAAATGGCAAGTGAAGGCCTGTTGCCAGGCGTAACAAAATCTAGCTGGTAGTGGAGGAATAGAAATGAGTGTATCAGACCCAATCGCAGACATGCTGACTAAGGTTCGTAACGCTGTTCAGGCTCGCCACGAAAAGGTTGATGTTCCAACATCAAAACTTAAGCTGGAAATTGTTAAGATCCTGAAAACAGAAGGTTACATTAAAAATTTCAAGAAAGTTCAGGAAGAGGGAAAAAACATCATCCGCATCTTCTTGAAGTATGATGATTCAAATAATCCGGTTATCCACGGTGTAGAGAAAATCTCAACACCAGGTCGCCGTGTTTATTCTGGTTACAAAGATTTGCCACGTATCTACAATGGCTTGGGAACATTGATTGTTTCTACTTCTGCTGGTGTTACAACTGGTAAGAAAGCAAGCGAAAAGATGGTCGGCGGCGAATTGGTTTGCAAAGTCTGGTAATAGGAGGAAGGTATGTCAAAAATTGGTAAGCTTCCTGTTGCTATTCCAGCGGGAGTTACAATCACTGTAAACCCGGGCCTTGTTACTGTTAAAGGTCCAAAAGGCGAACTCAAAGAGAAAATCAACAACCTCGTAACTGTTGAAGTTAACGGTTCAGAGTTGTTGGTAAAACCAGTTGATGAGTCAAAAAATGCTGGTGCAGCTCACGGCTTGTACCGCAACCTCATTCATAACATGGTCGTAGGTGTTACAACTGGATTCACAAAGACACTTGTTATCACAGGTGTTGGTTACCGTGCAGAAGTTAAAGGTAAAGAACTTGTAATGAACCTCGGATATTCATCTGACTTCATCGCAGTTATTCCTGAAGGTCTTACTGTTACAGCAGACGCTGCTGGTAAAGTTACTATCAGCGGTATCTCTAAGCAGTTGGTAGGTGAATTTAGCGCTCAGATTCGTAAATTGCGTGCTCCAGAGCCATACAAAGGCAAAGGAATCCGCTATGAAACTGAAGTCATCAGACGCAAAGTCGGTAAAACCGGCGTTAAATAAGGCGGTGTAACACAATGTTCATTAAAAAGATGAATGATAAAGCAAGAAAACGCATGCATCGTAAGATTCACATCCGTAAATCAATCTACGGAACTGCTGCTCGTCCACGCCTGACTGTGTACCGAAGCAACACAAATCTTTATATGCAGGTTATTGATGATGATAAGGGACACACCCTTGCTTCAATTTCTACATTGGAAAAAGAATTTGCTGACCTCAAGCCAAACACTGAGGGCGCAGCAAAGCTTGGTGAAGCATTCGGAAAACGCTTGCAGGATAAAAAGATTACAACAGTAGTCTTCGACCGCAACGGTTATCTGTATCATGGTGTTGTAAAGGCCCTTGCCGATGGAACCCGCAAAGCAGGTATCATTTTCTAGGAGAGTCTATGGAACGCCAGAATAAGTTTGAAAAAGAACAGAAAGAGTTCGTTGAAAAACTCGTAAGACTGAACCGTACTGCTAAAACTGTAAAAGGTGGACGCCGTATGTCTTTCTCAGCTCTTACAGTTGTAGGCGACGGAAAAGGCCGCGTCGGATACGGATTTGGCAAAGCTAACGATGTATCTGAGGCAATTCGAAAGAGCATTGACAAGGCAAAGAGAAGCTTGATGTTCGTTCCAGTAAAGAACGGAACTTTGCCACACGAGATGCTTGGTAACTATAAGAGTTCTTCAATTCTTCTTAAACCAGCTTGTCCAGGTACTGGAATCATCGCTGGTGGTACAGTTCGTGCTATCATGGATGCAATTGGAGCTACTGATGTTATTTCTAAGTCTTTGGGATCTTCAAGCCCGGTAAACGTAGTTCGCGCTACATTCAACGCTCTTGAGAATCTTATGGACGCTAAAGAGATCGCATCTAACAGAGGTAAATCTCTGCAGGATATGTGGGGTTAATTATGGCTAAGAAAATTAAAGTTACTCTCGTAAAGAGCGTTATTGGTCAGAAACCTGAGAAAAAGGCAACTGTCCGCAGTCTTGGTCTTAAAAAGATTAGCTCTTCAGTTGTTCACGAAGCAACACCTGCCGTTCTTGGTATGGTAAATGCTGTTGCTCACCTTGTTAAAGTAGAGGAGGCTGAATAATGTCTGATTTTCTTTTGCACGCACCAGAGGGCGCTAACAAAAAGCCGAAGAGAGTAGGACGTGGTTCTTCTTCTGGACTCGGTACAACAGCTGGTAAGGGAAACAAAGGTCAGCAGTCACGCTCAGGCTCTGCTGTTCCGTATGTAGGCTTCGAAGGTGGTCAGATGCCACTTTACCGCCGCATCGCTCACCGTGGTTTCTCTAACTACCCTTTCAAGAAAGAGTATGATGTAATTAATGTCGAAGTTCTCGAGCAGAAATTCGCTGCTGGAGAAACAGTAGACAAAGCTTCACTCCTTTCAAAGGGGTTGATTAGATCAGCAAAAAGCTTGGTTAAAGTCCTCGGAAACGGTGACTTGACTAAGAACCTTACAGTTGATGTAGATAAGGTTTCTGCTTCTGCAAAAGCCAAAATCGAAAAGGCTGGTGGTTCTGTAAAGTCTGCTGAAGAAGCAAAATAAAAAAAGTAGGCTTTGGAGACACTCATGGCAAACAATCCAGTTGCAAATATGTTCAGAATTAAAGAATTGCGCGATCGCCTCTTCTTTACTTTTGTTGTACTCGTAGTTTTCCGTCTCGGATGCGTTCTTACAATTCCGGGAATCAATGCTCAGGTCCTCGTAAATTACTTCGAGGAACTTGCAAAGCATAACAAAAACGCGTTTGCCAGCTACATGGACTTTTTTGCCGGTGGTGCATTCTCTAACTTTTCTGTGTTCATGCTCGGTGTAATGCCGTATGTATCAACACAGATTATATTGCAGCTTGCGTTGATCATTTTCCCATCTCTTAAGCGTGCAGCTCAGGAAGATGGCGGTCAGCGCAAAGTTGCAGCTTGGACTCGAATCGGTACAGTTTTTGTATGTCTGATTCAGTCTTTGGCTGTAACTGTTTATGCGGCAAGTATTCCAAATGCAATCGCACTTGAGAATCAGCTTGCATTTAAGTTGCTCGCAATGCTCACTGTCACAACAGGCGCAATGATTACAATCTGGCTTGGTGATCAGATTACAGCACACGGTATCGGAAACGGCATTTCAATGCTCATTTTCGCAGGTATCGTTGCCCGATTGCCACACGCTGTTCTTGAGCTCCGTAACAGAGTTGCAGACGGCTCTCTCAACCCGGTATTCGTAATCATTGTTTTGCTTATGTTCATCGGAATCATCGCTTTTGTTGTTTACGAACAGTCTGGCGAACGAAAAATTCCAGTGCACTATGCAAAGCGTGTAGTTGGTCGAAAAATGTATGGCGGTCAGAGCACATACATTCCATTCAAAATCAATCCTTCGGGAGTTATTCCGGTAATCTTCGCATCATCGTTCTTGACTTTCCCGTTGCAGATTGTTTCTAGTCTTGGTAACAATCAGAATTCAGCTCGCTGGATCGCTTCGCTCTCTGCAAAGCTCAATCCAACAGGTTGGCTCTACAATATCCTTCTCGTTCTGTTGATTATCTTCTTTGCTTACTTCTACACTCAGGTAACACTGAACCCTACTGAAATCGCAAAGAATATCCGTGAGAACGGTGGTTCTATCCCTGGAATCAGAACAGACAAAACAGAAGAATATATGCAGAAAGTTCTGAATAGACTTGTATTGCCAGGCTCACTTTATCTCGCTGCAATCGCAGTACTTCCAACAATCATCCAGAATCTGTTTGGCTTCCCACAGTCAATTTCTATGTTGATGGGTGGCACCTCGCTCTTGATTTTGGTCGGTGTTGATTTGGATACAATGAGTCAGGTTGAAGCTCTTCTTAAAATGCACCATGCAGATGGTCTTGTTAAGAAAGGCAAATTGAGATCAAGAAATTTGTAAAATAAATTCTAAAGAATTTGCAAGAATTTTCCGAATTTTCTTGGTTTTCCTGTAGAATAAGATAGGGATTTTATGGTATACTCATCGGACTTGGATTGTAGTTCATTGCGAACTGCCATGATTCAAGCGAAGTATACTATATCCCCAGGGGGACTTTTATGAAAGTACGAACCAGCGTAAAGCCCATCTGCGATAAGTGTAAGGTTATCAAACGAAACGGAATCATCCGTATCATTTGTTCAAACCCAAAACATAAGCAGAAGCAGGGTTAAGGAGTAACAGATGGCTCGAATTGCGGGAGTTGATCTCCCAAATAAACATGTCTTTGTTGCATTGACCTACATTTACGGTATTGGTCGTTCATCAGCAATGACAATTTGTGAAAAGACAAAGATTGATCCAAACAAAATGATGAATGATTTGGATCAGGACGAATTGGCTAAAATCCGTACTTTGATTGACACAGAGTATAAGGTTGAAGGTCATCTTCGCTCAGAAATCGGTCTTAACATTAAACGTCTGATGGACATCGGTTGTTACCGTGGTCTTCGTCATCGAAAAGGTTTGCCATGCCGTGGCCAGCGTACACGCACAAATGCACGCACACGAAAAGGTAAGAAGAAGACTGTTGCTAACAAGAAAAAGGCAGTCTAATTAGACGGAGGAATAGTTAATGGCAACCGCAAAAAAGCGAAAGGAAAAGAAGAGCGTATACGAGGGAAATGTTTATATCCAGGCTACGTTCAACAATACTATCGTAACTATTACAGATTTGAACGGAAATGCTCTTTCATGGGCATCTTCAGGTGGACTCGGTTTCCGTGGAGCAAAAAAATCAACTCCATTTGCAGCTCAGACTGTTGCTGAAACAGCAGTTCAGAAGGCTGTAAGCTATGGTCTTCGTGAAGTCCATGTTTTTGTTAAAGGTCCAGGAATGGGTCGAGAGAACGCTGTACGTGCTCTTGGTGCTTTGGGATTGAAAGTAAAATCAATCGCTGATACAACACCAATTCCACACAACGGATGTCGTCCTCGCAAAACACGCCGTATGTAACTTTATTTCACCGAGGCAGGAGTTTCTTCCTGTCTTAGTGAATTATTGTGCTTTAAAAAGCATGGTTACTATCTGATAGTTGTGAAGTCAGAGGGTGAAAATCTTCTGAATGAAACAGTAGCTCCTGTATGAGCTCTAAGTTTGAAAAAGGAGTTCAGATGGCTCGAAAAAACTTGCTGAAAGGTTTTAAAAAACCAAAAACCGTTCAGTTCGATCCTCTTGAAACAAACCCGAATTACGGAAAGTTTACAGCTTATCCTTTTGAGACAGGATTTGGTACTACAATTGGAAATACACTCCGACGTGTACTTCTTTCTTCTATTCAGGGATACGCAATTTCCTCAGTAAGAATTACATCTTACGATCCTGACGGTGTTCCGCATGTTATTTCAAGTGAATTTGAAACAATTCCTAACGTTTCAGAAGACACTTTGGAAATCTTGAACAGTCTCAAGCTTATGCGTTTGAGATTGCCGGAAGACGTTGAGCAGGATACAATCCTTTTTGATTTCAAAGGTCCTGGCACAGTCAAGACTGATGACTTCGCAAAAGAAGGACAGCTTGAAGTTCTTACAAAAGATGTACCAGTCTTCACAATGATGGACGGTGCTCATGTCGAAATTGAGATTCAGGTTGATTTGGGAAGAGGTTATGTCCCTGCAGAAGTAAACGAGCATTATATCGAAGTTGTTGGTACAATTCCGATGGATGCAATCTTTACACCTGTAACAAAAGTAAAATACATGATCGAACCTTGCCGAGTAGGCCAGCGTAACGATTATGACAAGCTTGTTCTTGAAGTATGGACTGATGGAACTATAGCTCCAGAAGATGCATTGGCTGAAGCTGCAAAAATTGCAAAAGATCACTTCTCAGTTTTTGTAAACTTCAATGACAGTGATATTTCTGGTGGTGATGATTTTGATGAAGGCGATGAAAAGATTCGTCAGTTGCTTAACACTCCTGTAGAGGAGCTTGAGCTTTCAGTTCGCTCATCAAATTGTCTCAAAAATGCGAATATTCGCACAATCGGCGAATTGACTAGAAAAACTGAAGATGATATTGCCAAGACACGAAACTTTGGTAAAAAATCACTTACAGAAATCAAGGAAAAGCTCCTCGAATGGAACTTGAACTTGGGAATGACTGATTACAGCCATTTGAAAAACTCAGTCAATTTGACAAAGCCAGCACAAAAGGAAGAATCCAATGAGAAATAAGACGGGATTTAATCCACTTTCACGAACTGCCGCTCATCAGCGTGCAATGTCGCGAAACATGGTTACTTCACTTTTCAGATTTGAGCGCATTACAACTACAAAAGCAAAGGCTAAGGAAGTTCGTAAGGCTGCTGAAAAGTTGATTACACGCAGTAAAGTAGATTCTGTACACAACCGCCGTACTGCTGCAAAGTTTATTCAGGACGAGAAAATCTTGAACAAACTCTTTACAGAAATTGGTCCTCGCATGAAGGATCGCAATGGTGGTTATACACGCATTCTTAAACTCGGTTTCCGTCAGGGCGATGCCGCTGATGTTGTAATCCTTGAATTGGTTGACTACAAGTTGCCATCAAGCGAAGATGAAGCACCAGCAAAGGCTAAGAAAGCTGATAAAGAAGAAAAGAAACCAGCTGCTAAAAAAGCTCCTGCAAAGAAAGCTGCATCAAAGGCTAAGACTGCAGAGAAAGCAGCTCCTGCTGAAGAAGCTAAATAAGGAGTTAAGTATGTCTAAGGCACATCGTGGAACTGGAGTTCGCACTGAACCTAATCACGGTCGTGGAAAATGCCCACGCTGTGGAAACGAAAACATCAAAGTTCTTTATGAGAAAGAAATTGATGGAAACACTGTAAAAATCTGCAAATTCTGCAACGCTCAGTTGAAGAACATTGCACGCAAAGAAGCTAGAGCTAGCAAAGCCGCAGCAGCTGCTGCAGCACCAGCAACAGAAGAAGCTTCTGCTGAAGCATAATAATTAATATCTGATTATGCGTAGCCGCTCCTTAATACAGGGGCGGTTTTTTTATTTTAAATATTTAAATTCCTTTCTAAAAAACTTAAAATAAAATTGTAAAAAAATTGAAATAGTATATAATAGATAGTGGCGTTCACTTTTTCACGATCTGAATACCAAAAAATTTGAGGTATTTATGAAAATTTCTAAGTTCTTTCAAACATTACAATTCCGTTTAATTGCTATCGTTTTGGCAATTTTTATAGTTTCAAATGTTGTTATTGTATCGACAACATTAAATCTTTCCACAAATTCGACATCGAAAACAGTTGCCCGCTTACTTGATTCTGTTACTGACGCTGCGGTCAATAAAATCAGCGGTCAGACAGAAAAGCAATTCAGAATGTTACAGGCAATTGCTGAAATGGATATGATCAAAAGTGATGAAGTTCCTCTTTTGGAGAAATGTCAGCAGCTTACTCGTGTCTCAAAAATGAGCAGTGAATATGAAAATATCGGTTTTTATGACCTTGGTGGAAATAGTTTTACAGCGGCAGGCCAGAAAATTACCTTGAAACGTGCTTATATTGATGCGGCAGGAAGAGGTGAAAGATATGTCGCAGATCCGGCAGTCAATCCTGTAACTAACGTACTTTTTCAGATTTATTCGGTTCCAGTTTTTGATTCAAATAGAAAGCCAGTAGGTTGTGTCACGGCAAATGTTTTGGGTGAGGAGCTTTCAAGGCAGATTGAGAAAATCAGTTTCGGTGTTTCAGATTCACATGTCCGAGTCGTAAGCCGAAAGACTGGTCACACTGTGGCTTCGACTGTTTTTGATAATGTCCTTGAATTTGCTGATATAACTGAAAATGCAGATTCGAGCATTGCGCCGATCCTTAAAAAACTTATGGCGGGCGAGGTCGGAAGCGATATTTTCATAAATAAAGCTGATGGTGAAAAGATGCTTGCGGCTTATCGGCCAATTCCTAATACAGACTGGTCTGTTTTGGGCGTTTGTGATTATCAGGATTTTTATCACGAACTGACACACATGAGTTCAATTATCGGATGGATTTCCATTTTAATGATTGTCGTTGCTTTTGTTTGCGTTGGCGCTACGATGTCAATTAGTTTAAAACCTCTCAAAAATGTCAAAAATGCAATTGAGGATGTTGCATCTGGCGATGCAGATTTGACAAAACGAATTGAAAATCGAGGAAATGATGAAGTTTCTGATGTCGTCAAAGGCTTCAATTCGTTCATGGTTAAGCTTCAGGAGATAATTTCTCAGGTCAAAGGCTCAAAAAGCAATCTTGGAATTGCAGGTCAAAATCTTAAGGCGAGCACGGAAGATACTTCCAGTTCGATTACTCAAATTCTTGCAAATATCGAGTCTGTTTATACACAAATTAACAATCAGGCGAACAGTGTTCATCAGACGGCTGGTGCTGTCAATCAGATTGCGTCAAATATTGAATCTTTGGAGCGGATGATTGAGAAGCAGAGTTCGGGTGTAACGGAAGCAAGTGCGGCAGTTGAGGAGATGATTGGAAATATTCGGTCGGTCAATGCCTCAATGGAAAAAATGTCAAGTTCTTTCATGAGATTGAGTCAGAATGCTCAGAATGGCGCGCAAATTCAGCATGAAGTGAATGACAAAATTGAACAGATTAAAAATCAAAGCGAGACTTTGCAGGAAGCGAACGTTGCTATCGCTGCGATTGCAGAACAAACAAATCTTCTTGCGATGAATGCGGCAATTGAGGCGGCTCATGCGGGCGATGCTGGTAAAGGTTTTGCAGTAGTAGCTGATGAAATTCGTAAGCTTTCTGAGACTTCCGGGCAGCAGTCAAAAACAATTGGTGAGCAGCTGACAAATATTCAGAATTCAATTTCTGGTGTTGTATCGGCTTCGGTACAGTCGAGTGAAGCTTTTGGAGCTGTCACGGAGCAAATTAAAGAAACTGATGAGCTTGTACGTCAGATTAAGGCTGCTATGGAAGAACAGAATGAAGGTTCACAGCAGATAAATGAAGTTCTTCATGCGATGAATGACTCAACTCTTGAAGTTCGAACGGCTGGTCAGGAGATGTCCGAGGGAAACAAGGCGATTCTTGAAGAAGTCCGTAATTTGCAGGATGCAACTGGCGTTATGCAAGACAGCATGAATGAAATGCGGGTTGGTGCCCGAAAAATCAACGAGACCGGCGAAGCCTTGCGTGGAATTGCAAATCAAATGGAAGATTCAATTCAGGAAATTGGTGGTCAGATTGACCAGTTCAGGGTATAGAAAGACTTTTAACGGAAGCCGCTCCTTTTTTCAGGGAGCGGTTTTTTTTTGAAAAAAAATCAAAAAAAAATTATTACCCATTGACATAGTAGGAAATACGCTTTATAGTGTAATTACCTACTAAAGAGGTAGGAATAGATTAACAACAGGAGGAAAAAAAATTATGACGGAATTTTTTGAGAAATTAGTCAGAGAAAATTTTAGATTTGGGAGAATGATTTCCTGTTGTATGATGGCAAGTTAAAAAAGTTTTAAGTCCAATCGGAGAGGGTACTTAATATTTAGCAGGTGTTGAAGTCGAGTTTGCAAAGCAAACTCGCAGGGGCGTTTGAGCCCGCAGAGAGGGTAGGGCGCAACGAAGTGCGACCGTGGGGGGAGACTTCCCCCTTATTTATAAAACAGGAGAAAAAATATGACAGATACTAAACTTCATTTCGAGACTTTACAGCTTCACGTTGGACAGGAACAGGCAGATCCTACTACGGATTCACGCGCAGTACCTATTTATCAGACAACTTCTTATGTTTTCCATAATTCAAAGCATGCGGCTGACCGATTTGGACTTGCTGATGCAGGAAATATTTACGGACGTCTGACAAACTCTACTCAGGACGTTTTGGAGAAGCGTGTTGCGGCATTGGAGGGAGGCGTTGCGGCTCTTGCAGTGGCTTCTGGTGCGGCTGCAATCACTTACACAATCGAGGCTCTGGCTCAGGCCGGAGACCATATCGTCGCTCAGAAAACAATCTACGGCGGTACATACAATCTTCTTGCACACACATTGAAAGGATTCGGTGTTGAGACAACTTTCGTTGATGCCCACAATCTTGCAGAACTTGAGGGAGCAATCAAGCCGAACACAAAGGCAGTTTACCTTGAGACTTTGGGAAATCCAAACTCGGACATTCCTGACATCGATAAAATCGCTGAAATTGCACACAAACACGGACTTCCGCTTGTAATCGACAACACATTCGGAACTCCTTACCTTATCCGGCCAATCGAGCACGGAGCTGACATCGTAGTTCACTCTGCTACAAAATTCCTGGGCGGACACGGAACAACTTTGGGCGGCGTAATCGTTGATTCTGGAAAATTTGACTGGAAAAAATCTGGCAAATACGCTCCAATCGCAGAAGCAAACCCAAGCTACCACGGAATTTCATTCGCTGAGGCTGTAGGACCGGCTGCCTTCGTAACATATATCCGGGCAATCCTGCTCCGTGACCAGGGCGCTTCAATCAGTCCTTTCAACGCATTCCTTCTCTTGCAGGGCGTTGAGACACTTTCACTCCGACTCGACCGACATGTTGAAAATACAAAGAAAGTAGTTGAATATTTGAGCAAGCATCCTCAGGTTCAGAAAGTAAATCATCCTTCACTTGCTGACCATCCGGATCACGCCCTTTACGAGAAATATTTCCCGAACGGCGGTGCTTCAATCTTTACATTCGAAATTAAGGGTGGAAAAGATGCGGCATGGAAATTCATCGACAATCTGAAGATTTTCAGCCTTCTTGCAAACGTCGCTGACGTTAAGTCGCTTGTAATTCATCCGGCTACAACGACACATTCCCAGCTTACTGATTCGGAACTCGCTGACCAGGGAATCACTCAGAGCACAATCCGCCTTTCAATCGGCACTGAGCATGTAGACGACATCATTGCAGATTTGGAAAACGGTTTTAAGGCCGCAAAATAAAATAAAAAGCCGGGCTTGTCAAAAGAGCCCGGCAAATGACTTCTAGAAATCACTATACATCTGCCCCCCCCCCTAGTACCTAGTTTTAATAATAGTTCATTCCTTGCGCAGACTTTAGCCTTGTTGTAAATGTGGGCGATATGGTTCTCGATTGTGCGGACTGAGAGGCCTAACATTTTTGCTGAATCCTGATTTGAAAGACCGTTCTGAATGTTTTCAAGGACAACCTTTTCTCTTCTTGTTAAACGCTTGAGTATTTCCTTGATTTCCTGAGCCTGTTCCTGCAGGTAGGGCTGAATGTAAGTCTGGCCCGCCATGAGGGAATCGATTGCCTCCAGAAGAATGTGCTTTTCGGCGGTTTTTGAGACAAAGCCCTGGGCACCGTACTTTTCGGAAAGGGCTTTGAGCACGAATGAACCCCTGTCCAAATCCGTGAAGACCAGACTTTTGATGTTTAAGCCGGAATCCTTGATGGCGGAAAGAATTTTCATGCCCTTTTCGTTCCTTGCCTCGCAGGCCTTGCGGAAGTTGATTCCGATGATTGCGACCGCCTGTTCATCCTCCTCGAAACTGGCAAAATTGATGATTTCAAGGGCCTCTTCGACCGTACTTGCCTTGCCGCGAATTGTTAAATCTTTTTTTGATGAAATCCATGAGCAGATCCCTTCCATGACGATTGGCTCTGACTCAAAAACGTAAATTATTTTCTCCATAATCTCTATTTTTAAAAGAAAACTGCAAGAAAAGCAAGAAAAAACTTATTTTTCTTTTAGAAAATGAGTACAACACGCATGTTTTTCTCTGTATTCAAACTTAAACTGTCACGAAGTCTCTGTTAGGGATTAAAAAAAGTTTTCGTAAAAAAGGAGAATTTTATGAAAAAACTATTGCGATTAATTTCTGTCGCAACCATGCTTCTCGCAGCTACATCTTTCATGGCTTGTAGCAGCGATGATGATGACGATTCAGGTGCACGCAGCGCTTCTGAGCATGCACGTGGAGCTATCGTTGGTGTTGTTCTTGACAACAGGGGTGAACCTGTTGAAGGCGCAACAGTCACACTCGGCAATAAAACCGCTTCAACAAACCGCGGCGGTGAATTCGTACTTGAGAACGTTGATGTCAACGATCCAAAAGTAAAAGCTATCCAGACAGGTATTGGTAGTGGTTCTAGTACTACTACTACTACTGGTTCTACTACTACTATTACTACTGCTGCTGACTCTAAGCTTGAACCAGGTGCAGCTACAGCACCTACAACTAGTCTTAGTTATGCCTATACATTAAGCGTAACAAAGGACGGATACATTTCTGGTCTTGTAGATGGTATCTATGTTACTTCTGCTGAGAACATCGGTGGAATCGAGGATGCACGTCTTTCTGCTTTGAGAAATGAATATGCAAAAATCCTCGAGGAATATGCAAAGGCTGTTGGTACATCTACTGCTCTTGCAAGTACTGGTGATGTAATTGGTGCTACTCTTAGAGATACAGAGGACAAATCAGCTACAATGACAACTGTTGCTGGTGCCCTCAAGGAAATCCAGAAGCTTTATTCAGAGCTTGGCACAACATACAGCTCAACATGGGCAAGCGCTAAGCTCATTCCGTTGAATGCTTCTTTGAAGGGTACACTCAAACTCAACCCTTCTCCAGCAACAGCTGAAGTTTTCAATGCTACAACTTACACACCAAGCAAGGGAACTAAGGTAACTGTTACATATAACCGCGGTACTGGCTATTCTAACTACACATATAAGGCTGAGACAGACGAGAACGGAAACTTCTCATTTGAGAAACTTCCTTCTGGCGTAACACTCGGACTTTCTGTTGAAGGATTCACAGACAAAGCTGGTGATGTTACTGCTTACTTCTCAACAGACGTTGGTCCTACAGTGACAACTGGCACAGGTAACAATGCGACAACTTCACCTAAATATCATACAAATGCAGCAGAAATCCTCAACAACTCTTCTGCTACTCTTGGTTCATTCACAATTGATCCAAATTGTTTGAACGTTGCTGGCCTTGACATTATGCTCTTCGCTCAGCTCGAAAAAATCTGGGTTGTAAACACAAACCTCCTCAAGAACAACGATGCAGCGCTCATCAGCGTAAAAGATGACATCACATTCGAGTTCAACAAAGAGATTTCACGTGTTTCTCTCGGGGGTTCTGGATTCCAGGATGTTACTGATAAAAACTATACAGTAACAATCGACGCTACAGATGCAAAGAAAGTTACAGTAAAAGCAAATGACGGTGTTTGGACTCCAGCTGCTACTGAAGGTGGCAAGATTAAACTCGAAGTTCTTGCAAAAGACGGAACAAAAGAGCTCCTCAACGCAGAATTCCAGGCTTGCTTTGATACAAACATCTTCGTTTCTATCACAGAATCTTCTAAGAATGACAAACTTCTTGCACTCTCAGCTCCAGTTGTAGTCACATTCTCTAAACCAATGAGCACAGCTTCTGTAAGTGCAAAAGTTGCTAAAACAAGTGGAAGTGATCTTGCAAACAACTTCACCAAGACTTGGAGTGAGGACGGTACAACACTCACACTCACACCAACCAAGTTCTGGGACAAAGTTGATAGCGATGATGGTGCTGTTATTTTCACAGTTACTGGTGTTGCTAAAGACGAAACAACAACTATCAAATACTGGAAGACAAATTCTGATAATACAACAACAGGTGCAGATGGTGTTGACAAGTTTAGCGGTCTCAAAGTTTACTTCGACAACTATATCGATGTAACACTTGCAAAAGTTTCTGACTCTAAGTTTACAGCAACATTCTCTAAGGCACTCAAGGCAATCCCTGCTGCTGACTTGGAGAAAAACTTCAAAGTTTACTATTCTGCAACAGTTACTGACGCAGCTACATCTACAGCTGAGGTAAAAGATGCTAAACTTTCTCTTGACGGCTCTGTCCTCACAGTAGAAGCTAAGAACGGTGACTTCGAGAACTACGGCTACTATGCTGTAAAACTTGCTACAACAGATGTTGTTGGTGCTACTGGCGAGACAAACTTCCGCAAGTCTGGAGATGTTAAAGCTTCTACAACTAAACAGTTTGTAGCAGACTTCACTCTCGGTAAAGAGTTCAAACACGCTGGTGTAAAGATTGTTGACGCTCTCCCAGAGGGTGTAAATGCTTCACGTGCTGTTTATGCAGACGCTGCTAAATGGATTGAAGTAACATTCACAAAAGATGTTGCTAAATCAAATCTCAAAGTTGACAATCCTGTAGTTAACTACATCAAGGGTGCTGTTGTTTACATCCCACTTGCAAAACTTGATGATGATAAAGATGTTGAGCTTTCAGGTATTGTAACTGCTACAAATGGTGAGAAAGCTTACTACGGAGAAAAGAAACCATCAGCTACAACCCCAGAAGAAACACTCAAAACTGGCTACAAAGTTACAAAAACAACTTACAAGATGGTAGCTTCTAGTCTCTACACACAGAAAGCTTCTATCGCTGGTGGAAAAAACGACGCTACTGTTACAAAAATCAAGCCTACAGACAGTGTAACATTCACATTCGATCAGGATGTAACTGGTGCTACATGGACAGCTGAGCTTTATGACCAGTACAACGTTGGTCAGAAAGACCTTGAGCAGACATTGTACAAGGTAAATGTTGCTAAGGCAGCAGCTGATGCTACAGCAGAGGCTAAAAAAGTTATCACTGTTTCTTTGGCAGAAGGCAGCAAGGCACTTGTAAACGATGAGAAATATTTACTCTCACTCAAGGCTGTAACAGGTTCAGGTGATACAGAGATTGTACGCTACGACTCAAATGCATTTGTTACTAAAGAAACTACAGCAGGTGTTGCTGGCGACAAAAACTATGCTTGGGTTGATGGCGGTACTGAGTATACACTTGGTAACAAAATTGTTAAATCTAATGCTGATACTGGTTATACTTCTATTATTCCTGCCCAAAAGAAATACATTGCTATCGAAACAGAAGCAGCAGATGCTAAGTATGAGAACCTCTATGTTGTAAAAGCTGGAAAGAACTCTGCAACAACAGATTTCGATGAGTTCATGAAGTCTAACACAAGCTCAATCGTTCTCGAGTTCAACGAGGATGTTACAGGATTTACTGCTGAGCTTGCTACAAGCGATGCAAACTGGGCAACAAAGGATGATGTTGTAAAAGCTAACACTTATGTTTCTACTGCTGTACCAGCTGGCAAAGTTCTCACAATTAAACCAACATTCGCATTCCCATCTGGAAGCAATGTTTACCCAATCGTATTCAATGCTGAAGGAAAGAAAGTTGCTTTGAAAGATGTTGCTGGTAAGGCTTTTGGCTATGTTAATGACTCAACAACTAAGCACTATACTTCATTAACTTTCGCGGGAACTGGCAATGAAGTTAAACTTGACAAAGTAATTGCTAAAACTGAGGCAGCTACAGCATCTCCACTTGCATTGACATTGATTGATACTGCAGATACAGCTAACGGTCAGAATCTTACATTCTCATTTAATGCAAACATCTCAAAAACTTCTGCTGATTACGGAACATATAAATTGTACCGCAAGGTTGTAAGTGCAGTTCCTGATTCTGATAAGTGGGAACCAGTAAAAAATGGTTCAGGCGATGTTATTGAATTTAAGCTTGCTTCACATAATATTTATTATGTTGACGATGTTCAGAAGAAAGCTGGTTCAAAATATGCAGAAATTGCAGACTTTGCTATTCGAAAGTTGACTCCATGTATTTCTGTAAATGCTGGTGCGAATGAATTCGACTATGCTAAAGATTCATACTACAAACTTGTTCAAACAGTTGATAATGTTGACATCTATTCGGATGCGGTCAAGGTTACAGAAAATGCTGTTATCTTCCCGACAATTACACTTGGTATTACAACACCAACAGACGAATTTAACGAAACCCCAATTACTACGGATGCAAAAACTGTCAATATTCCAATGACAGCATATTTGAAGTCAGTTTCTGCAACTGGTGTTAAGGGGTCTGGTAAAGCCACTGATCTTGGCGAAAACAGTGTTCTTAAGGCTGGAAAAGTATCTGCTTCAGTAGGTTCAGATGGTAAATCTATTGACCTTAAGATTGTAAAGGATGCAACAGCAGCTAAGGGTAACCAGATTAGAATTACAGTAACAAATGTCAATGGTCTTGAAGTATCAACAACTATTGATGTTAAATAATTCTAGTTTATCTTTTAGTCAATAAAAACTACACTTCACGGCCAAGCCGTGGGGTGTGTGTAACCCTAAACAAAGGGAGGAAGTTCAATTATTTGGGCTTCCTCCCTTATGTGAAATTAAGTATTAATTAGATATTTAATATCCGTCATCCTATGAAAAAGATTTTATTAAGATTTTTTTCATGGAGTGGCAGAGCGGAGATTGCAGTAGCTTGATAAGCTACTTTTTTTTTAATATTGAGAAGAGTGATAATAATGAGTAACGATGGCAAAAAGAAAATAGCATTTTTATTTGGCGCTGGAGCGGAAGTTGAGTATGGTTTACCTTCTGGCGGTAAATTAGCGTTGGATATTTTTAGAAATGAAAACAATGGTCGCGATGAATTCAACTTTAGAAAATAAAAGAGAAGTTATTAAGGATTATCTATCAAAATTTGATACAATTGCAGAGAATAAATCAAAGAATAAATTTTTTAAAAATTTTGAAATCGAAAAAAGTATAGAAAAACTTACAAATAAGAAAGTAAGGGACTATTATCTAAATGAAGCAATTAAAATTCATAGGGCTCTTCATGGAAAAAAGTATTATATTGATAAATTCAGACTTGAAAAGGATTATTCTAACTTGTTAGTATTGCCACTAAATAATGGAAGGCAGTCAAATGGGAAATTTTGGTATGAAGCTATGATAGAAAAAATTCTATAATAAGATGCCCAGTTGTAAGCAAAGTAACTGCAAACGAAGTCCTTTAAACAAAAACACAGTCCGAAAAGCAGCGTATACTTTGCTCTAACGGGCTGTGTTTGGGAAGCGAATCAGAAGTTAGCGATTTTAAGCTTTCAGCTCGTCTTTGAGTGCCAGCACTTGGTCCAAGGGCAGGGAACAACATTTTGCAATTTTCTCTGGGGATAAATCGGTTTCAATGAGAAAGTTCTTCGCGTTGGAAATGGCGTTTTGTCGTTCACCTTCACTTCGACCAAGCTTTTTGCCATAAACTACGCCGTCGTCATAGCCATCTTCGTAGCCTTCGGCACGGCGGTTACGGTCATAGTCTTCCTGATTGAATTCTGTGAGAAGGTTTCCGACAATGTTCATCCGCTGCTCCTTAAAATAGCCCTCTAGAAAATTGCCCTTGATGGCAAAGTCCACGGCTTCGTTGATTGCGTCTTCCGGCTCCATTCTCTTGTCCAGATTCGCCTTTACCCGGTCAACGAAGACACAGTAATGATACAACGACTCGCACTTTTTTTGAAGACTTTCGTTGTGATTTTTGTTGATGTTGATTACGGTTGCCGTCCATTCGAACTCACCAGAACTGTCAGTGACTTCGAACAAATCGGAAAGCCTGTATTTTACGATGTCATCCTGTTCCTGCTTTCCGTTGTAGAAGACAACAAACTTAGGGGAAGGAATCTTGATTCTTGCCCGGCCGAAAATGTCCAGATTCCGTTTGGCGACTTCCTTCTGATAAAGCTGGGAGAAGTAAATCAGTCCTCTGAGCGGCATGTTTGGATTGACAGTAGACTGCTGCTCAAAGAGGTGCATCTCCGAGTTTATCAGGAAGGACAGGTCATTCTTCATGGTGACGTAGATGACGTCATCAATCGTGGTGATTTCAAGCGCGGAAATGTCGGTGTAGTTTTTGTCACTAAGCGCGTTATACAATGACAAAAGCCAGCGTTTGCTCCGGTCATCCTTGCCGCTGTAAATCGAGCGGAATAGAGTGTCACGAAATGTTCTTTTTGTCGCATCAATGCCTGGCAAGTTTACTGTTTTTGCCGTCCTAACCTTTACTCTCATTCGATTCTTCTTGATTGCCTTTGTTTTCTTTTTCATAAAGACTCCTTTTGAATAAATGTGTGTAAGCTCTTTTTCCTTACACATATTTATTGCCAAAATTTTTTCGTTTTCGGCAATGCAAAAGGCAAAAAGTCAGAAAATTACAAAAAAAACTGCCACACGGATGTGGCAAAAGAGCAAATAAAGCCTGCAAGAATTTTGCTTGCAAAATTCTTGTCACGACATGGATGTCGATGTTTTCGGTAATGCAAATGAAAGAAAGTCAGAAAATTACAAAAAAAATTATAAGAAAGGCGATAAATTCCTCAAAACAGTTTTATCCGTCAAACGAAGCCGGGAAAAAGAGCATTCCAGCTCTTAAAATAGAATGCCATTTCTTAATTTTCTGGATTATCCGGGAGCCACTGTCCGCGGGGCTGGTATGGGGTAATTTCGATGTTCCATGGGAGGAGTTTTTCCCAGTCTTCTGATGTCTCGCAGTATGGAGCGCGCTCAAAGACACACCGCAGGTAATCTTCCGGACTGACTTTGTGAATCTTTGTATCCGTCAAACTAAAGACACTGGAAAATGTAAATGTGAAATTTGTTTTCCCTTAGTATTCATCAAACACAGCCCGAAAAGCAGCGTATACTTTGCTCTAGCGGGCTGTGTGTGAAAAGCGAATCAGGTGCTAGAGATTTTCAGCTTTAAGCTCGTCCTTGAGGGCAAGCACCTGTTCAAGTGGCAAGGAACAACATTTTGCAATTTTCTCTGGGGATAAATCGGTTTCAATGAGAAAGTTCTTCGCGTTGGAAATTGCGTTCTGTCGTTCACCATACTCCACGCCGTCTTCAAATCCTTCGGCACGGCGGTTGCGGTCATAGTCTTCCTGATTGAATTCTGTGAGAAGGTTTCCGACAATGTTCATCCGCTGCTCCTTGAAATATCCCTCTAGAAAATTACCCTTTATGGCAAAGTCCACGGCTTCGTTGATTGCGTCTTCCGGCTCCATTCTCTTGTCGAGGTTCGCCTTTACGCGGTCAACGAAGACACAGTAATGATACAACGACTCGCACTTTTTTTGAAGACTTTCGTTGTGATTTTTGTTGATGTTGATTACGGTTGCCGTCCACTCGAACTCTCCAGAACTGTCAGTGACTTCGAACAAATCGGAAAGCCTGTACTTTACGATGTCATCCTGTTCCTGCTTTCCGTTGTAAAAGACCACAAACTTTGGCGAAGGAATTTTGATCCGCGCCCGGCCGAAAATGTCCAGATTACGCTTGGCGACTTCCTTCTGGTAAAGCTGGGAGAAGTAAATCAGTCCTCTGAGCGGCATGTTGGGATTGACCGTGGACTGCTGCTCGAAAAGATGCATCTCCGAGTTTATCAGGAAGGATAAGTCATTCTTCATTGTGACGTAGATGACATCATCAATTGTGGTGATTTCCAATGCTGAAATGTCGGTGTAGTTTTTGTCACTAAGGGCGTTGTAAAGCGAGAGAAGCCAGCGCTTACTCCTGTCATCTTTTCCGCTGTAAATCGAGCGGAAGAGAGTGTCACGAAATGTTCTTTTCGTTGCGTCAATGCCCGGCAAGTTTACTGTTTTTGCCGTCTTATCCTTTACCCTCATTCGGTTCTTCTTGATTGCCTTTGTTTTCTTTTTCATAAAGACTCCTTTTGAATAAATGTGTGTAAGCTCTTTTTCCTTACACATATTAATTGCCAAAATTTTTGCGTTTTCGGCAATGCAATTGGAAAAAAGTCAGAAAATTACAAAAAAAATTATAAGAAAGGCGACAAATTCCTCAAAACAGTTTTATCCGCCAAACGAAGCCGGGAAAAAGAGCATTCCAGCTCTTAAAATAGAATGCCATTTCTTAATTTTCTGGATTATCCGGGAGCCACTGTCCGCGGGGCTGGCATGGGGTAATTTCGATGTTCCATGGGAGGAGTTTTTCCCAGTCTTCTGATGTCTCGCAGTATGGAGCGCGCTCAAAGACACACCGCAGGTAATCTTCCGAACTGACTTTGTGAATCTTTGTATCCGTCAAACTAAAGACACTGGAAAATGTAAATGTGAAATTTGTTTTCCCTTAGTATTCATCAAACACAGCCCGAAAAGCAGCGTATACTTTGCTCTAACGGGCTGTGTGTGAAAAGCGAATCAGAAGTTAGCGATTTTCAGCTTTAAGCTCGTCCTTGAGTGCCAGTACCTGTTCCAGTGGCAAGGAACAACATTTTGCAATTTTCTCTGGGGATAAATCGGTTTCAATGAGCAAGTTCTTCGCGCTGGCAATGGCGTTCTTTCGTTCACCTTCTTCCTCTGCGTTCAGAATGGCCGTGTTATAGTCGCAGATTGCCGTATGAATGGAATTCTCTATTGCCCAGTTGATTTCATCCTGGCTTACGGTCAAAAGTGATGATTTTGCTCGCATAAGGCCTTCCTCGCTTTTTATGATGCTTTCGATGTAGTCTTTCTTATTTTCATCGCTGGCATAAGAAAGAAAGAGTCCCCATTTTTCAAGTTTTGTAAGTTTTTCTGGTGGCTTTCCAAAAAGCTTGTGGATTTTTATGAGGTCGAAGAAAATGACATTTAACTTTCCTGCCAGTTCCTTTCCGTCTGACCTCTTCATAGTATACCATTCAAGTGGCGAAAAGTCATCATTATTGAAGTGAAAATTCAGCACGGAAATCTGATAGGCCGGGGGCGTTTTCCAGTTGTCGCCTTTACGGTTGGATGAACTTAAAAGTCGTGCCGCCTGAATCTCTGCGCGTGCAGAATAATCATAGTCCTGGCTCCTGGACTGCATCTCAAGATCAATTCTTTCCCCATCATCAAATTTGACGCTGACATCAAAACTCATCTGATTTTGATCCTTCACTTCTGATGCTGGCTCGTTGGGCATTAGCTCCAGGTCAACGACATTTCTGTTCAGGATTGTGGAGATAAAGTCTTTCAGTGCCTTGTTGGAATCCTCGGTGTCGGCGGCGAACATGGCCTTAAACGAACTGTCGCATTTTGGATCGAGCAGGGCTGTCGGTGAAGGACGAAGTGTATTTGTGTTTTTCATAATGGCTCCTTTTGGATTAATATGTGTAGCTTTCACGGCATCTCAGCCTTTTTCTTTCTACACATATTAATTGCCAAAAAAATTCGATTTTCGGCAATGCAAAAGGAAAAAAGTCAGAAAAATTCAAAAAATAATTATGAAAATGGCGGCAAAGTCATAAAAAAAGCACAATCCGCATACACGACAAGCTGTCGTACAAGCGGGTTGTGTGTGAAAAGCGAATCAGAAGTTAGCGATTTTCAGCTTTCAACTTTCCGATTTCAATTCATCTTTGAGTGCCAGCACCTGGTCAAGTGGAAGACAAACTGCTTGAGCAATTTGCTCTGGAGTGCCAAGATTCATCCGAAGCAAGTTCTTCGCGTTAGCAATTGAATTGTACCCCTTGTCAAGGACACATAAGAAGAAGGGATTAAAAAATCCGAAGAAAATTTTCAAATATCAGTTGGATTTTCTTTCTTTAGAGGATATATACCAGTAGTGAAATATTTGTAGTATTCATCTGGAGAAAGTTTAGCCAACTGCCACTGATAACGTTCTGTGTTGTAATAATCAATCCAGTCATC